>JBHEOR010000037.1:0-9355 GCA_046260685.1 Desulfopila sp. | reverse complement strand
ACCCGGAAGTCCGCCGTGGTGTTTTCGTGGTATCAGGTTGTCTCCCCCAGTAATTACGCTATTTATTCCATAGCATTACTCATCAAGGACCCTCACGGTACTATTCTACGCGGTCGTGCCCGGCTAGAAGGTGATGGAGCAGCTGCGGGTAGTCGGTTATGATTTTTTCCACACCAAGCGCCATATAATACTCCATTTCACCTGGATCGTTGACGGTGTAAAGGTTGATGCGGCAGCCATGCCGTCGGGCTTTGGCGATCTGCCCGGCGTCGGTTTTGCGGACATTGGCATTAAAGACCGGGAAGTCGTAGTTGCCCCATCGCTGCCTTTTGCCGGCTGTGCCGCCGATAAGGGCGTTGACCTCGATGTCCGGGCGCAGTTGTTGGATTTTCCGAAGAAATGGGTGGTGAAAGGAGGAGATGGAAAAATGTGCAGGCGTCAGGCCTGCTTCATACACCAGGGCAAGGGTTCTTTCGACGAGGGCAAAAGAGGCAAGTGCTTTCGGCATCTTTGGCAGAGGTTTGAGTTCGATATTGATAAAGCTATTGCTTTCTTTGATGAGATAGAGAAGCTCCTCCAGCCTGGGAATGGTTGTGCCGACCATGCCCTGTACCTCTTCCGGGGAGATGGCTCCAGCCTTTATCGTCCCAAAGGGGTCGCCGTCGATAAACCAGGACCCCGCATCAAGGTGCTGGATCTCCGCCAGGCGGAAGGTATGCAGACCGTTGTGCTGCCGTCCGGGAAAGAGGCGAGCGACGTTGGTGGTTCTATTGAAGGTTGTATCATGGACAAGAATAAGCTCACCATCGGCGGTGACGGAGACATCGGTTTCTATACCGTCGGCACCGACTTCCAGGGCCCTGGCAAACGCAGGCATGGTGTTTTCCGGTGCCAGGCTGCGTGCCCCGCGATGGGCGATGTTTCTGTATCGAGCGCTGTTGGGCATGGTCATTCCTGTAGTATTTCCTTAAAATCCAGTATAGCAAAAACACTGATTGCCGGCCCGGCGTTTCTTTTACCCCCTATGTCTGTGAACGGTGGTATGGCGCAGCAGATAGCGGGCCAGGAGTATGGTTACGATGATGGCGATAAGGGTGTAGGGGCTCAGCCAACTGGTGGCGCTTTGGAATGATATATTTTCTATGGCTTTTTCGCTGAGCTCGGGTGCCAGCGCCTGGTTGTGCACACGGATGGTGTTCATCAGCCCGGCAAACGCCACACCGATAAAGCCATAGGCGAGATTGAAGGCCAGCCCCTTAAAGCTGAGGATGGTGGCTCGCTGGTGTGATTCGGCGATCCTGTTGAGATAGTGAGAGGTAAAAAAGGCCGTCAGCATGAGCCCCGATGAGACTAGAAGAACGGGGAGTATGCCCCAGTAGGGGATATAGGCCGCAATACCGACAAGCGCCGCCAGGCTGATGGCGCTCAACCAGAGCATGTTCTGCAGCGGTGAGTAGCGCTGGACCATCTTTTCCGCCACCTTTGGAACGAAGAGGCCGACAATGGCCATGGAACCGCCTATGATGCCGAAAATTGCCTCAGGCAGTTCAATCAGGCGAAAATACTGGCTGGTCATGGTAATAAGGAGGCGAAGGACGTGATCAAATCCCATACCGAATAGAATTACCACCAGGGCAAATGGGGTTCTTACGATCCAGATGCCGGCGGACCATGTCAATTTCAGGGCATGAACAGCGTTTTGCAAATGGCCGCGGGCTGGCTCCCCGGTGTTTTTCGCCTGTTCCGTCTCCTCCATGCGGGCAGCTGTGATACAGGACAGGATGCCGAGTATCAGGGTCAGGTAGATGGGAAAACGCATGGTCGTCTGTTGCGACAGAGCAGTGGAGGAGCCGAAAAAATGGATAACCTTGTTGACCATAGCTGGATCATAGGCCAATGCGCCAAGGCTCATGGTGATGATGGAGCCCAATGATTTGATACGCATCATGACACTGAGAACAACGGGCCAGTCATCACTGTCGCCCTGTTCCACTAGGGAATCATAGGCCAGTGCCTCATCGGCTCCGCTGGCCATGGCCTCGGCCAGCCCGCTGAGGATCCGGTTGAGAAGAAAGGCCCAGAACACCAGGGTGATATTGTGCAGTGGCACGAAACTGAGCAGCAGCATTTCACCGACCATCAGCAGTGAGGTGGTCAGCAGCAGGGTTTTTCTACCGATGAGATCGGCCAGGGCTCCGGAGGGCACTTCGGCCAGCACGATTGTGGCCGCCCAGACACTGTTGAGCAGGGCGAACTGTTCTATGGTGAGCCCATAGTCGAGAAAGAGAATGGTAAAAACGGGATAATAAAATCGGGCGTTAAAGAAGAGCCGGAAGGCGATAAAGCAGCGGATATTGGCAATCGCAAATGGGGAGGAGAACGAGGAGGTTTTCATGCTGATCACCTGGTCAAAAACGCTACGATTTAAACTGTGATAACTTGTGTTCCAGTAGAGTAACGCCGTAGGAGAGCAGGAGGCACAGTATCAGATACAGAGCCGTTATGGTCAGCCAGACCTCGATTGTCACCTGGGTGGAGGCCATGACCTGCATTCCCTGGAAGGTCAGTTCCTGAATAGAGATGATGGAGACGATGGAGGAGTATTTGATGGTGTTGATGAATTCGTTGGCCAGCGGCGGCAGCATGTTACGTATGGCCTGCGGCAGAATGACCAGACGCATCTGCTGCCATCTGTTGAGTCCTACGGCCGAGGAGGATTCCCATTGGCCTTTGTCGATGGCCTGAATACCGCCCCTGACGATCTCGGCAATGTAGGCGCCTTGAAACAATCCCAGCGTAATGACACCGGAAAGAAACTGACGAATTGTTTCAGGGCTGGAAAACAACAGGACAAAAAGGCTGTTATTCTTTTGTGACAGTGAGCGGCTTATTTCATCAATATGGAGAATCGGCATGATCTGGTCACTGACAAAGTAGTAAAATAAAAATACAAGAACCAGTGCGGGAATGTTGCGTATACTCTCGACATAGGTTTTGGCACAGAGCCTGCGGAAGAGCTTGCGGGAAATTGACAGCAGACCGACAATGGAGCCCAGCAATGCCGCCAGAAGCGTTCCCCATATACTGAGTTTGATGGTGGTGAAGAGCCCCTGGAGCAGGACACCGCTTGTCCAGGCCCCGGTCTGCGGGTCGATATTGACCAGGTAGGTTGGAATGATGGACCAGTTCCACTTGTAATTGAGCGAGTATCCCAGGCGAAACAGAATAAAGCCCAGCAGGGCAAGGATGCCAAGACAGGTAATATAGTCAAGAATGGTGAGTTTTCTTTGCAAGGTAGATGATTGAAACGTCGGAGAAGGTGTGTAGTTACCCTGAAGAGCTCAAGGGCTGCTCTTCAGGGGAGATGTTCTATGATATTATGATGTTGCGCTATTCAACCTGGTTGGCCCAATCCCGGGTGCCGAACCAGTAGGTATGCCTTTCTTTGAGCCAGCCTGAAAGATGGGCATTGCGTATCCAGCTGTTGAAGTAGGCCAGTGTGTCAGGATCTCCTTTTCTGATGGCAAAACCGATGGGTTCCTTGGTGAAGGTTTCTTCAAGGGGGAGGAACAGCGATTCTTTATATTTTATGGCTTCAAAGGCAGGGCGTGGTGCCGAAGCGACAACAGCGTGGACTCTGCCGTTGCGCAGCTCCTGATAGGTCTGGGCTTCATCATCGTAGAGGCGGACCTTTGCTTTCGGGATGAATTTTTTGGTGGCCGCCGCCGCCGTGGTGCCGAGTTTGCTCGCTATCTCGACATCGGCTTTGTTGAAGTCTTCAAGAGAAGAAAAGCCGGCGGCCTTTTCCTTATGGGCGACAATGGACATGCCCGAGTATTCGTAAGGTATGGTGAAGTTCACCTTCAGGGCCCTTTGCGGCGTAATGCCCATGCCGCCGATGATGACATCAAATTTAGAGGTCAGCAGTGCCGGGATAATTCCGGCCCATTTGGTGGGGACGAATTGGATATCGACCCCCATGTCGTCGGCCAGTTTCCTGGCAACATCTATTTCAAATCCGATATATTCACCGTTTGTATCCTTCATGGCCCATGGCAGGAAGGTATCCATGCCGACTTTGATGACGCCGCGCCTCACGATTTTTTCGATGGTGCTTTCCTGGGTCAGCTGCTGCTGAAGCGATGCAGAAGTGGCAATTCCTGCAAAACACAGGAAGAGCAAAGGTATGGTCACTAGCAGAATGAGGTGTTGTAATCTTTTCATGGGGTCCTCCAATGTGGTTGATGGTGTTGGTTTTATTGCCCGGCACTGTGCAGCCGATGCTCCATTATAGAAACGATACAGGATAGAGTTATGGTGATGAGCAGATACATAAGTGCGATAGTGAACCAAATTTCGAAGGTGAGAAAGGTTTCGGCGATGATCATCTGGGCCTGCATGGTAAGATCGTATATGGCGATGGTGCTGACAAGCGCGGAATCCTTGATCAGTGATATTGCCTGGTTGGTGAGCGGCGGCAAGGTGTTGCGGATGGCCTGGGGCAATATAATGAGACGATAGGTGAGAGAGTTGTTCAGCCCCAGGCTGAAACTGGCCTCTTTTTGGCCGGAACTTATGGAAAGAATCCCTGAACGGATGATTTCGGAGACATAGGCTCCTTCAAAAAGACTCAGGGCGAGGATGGCCGAGGGAAAACGCTGGAGGCCAAGCACGGGGCCGAGCACAAAATAGATGAAAAATATCTGAATGAGCAGCGGCGTATTGCGGGTTGTCTCGAGATAGAGGCGGGCCAGCAGGCGTGCCACGGGGGCATGAGACAGCCTGAGGAAGGCTGTGATAATACCTATGACCAGGGCAAATAGAAGGCTTATCCCCGATATCATCAACGTTATTTTCAAGCCTTCGAGCAAAGGTCCTGCCTGAAATCCCTGGTCGCTAAAAATATAGAGATACTTGGGGACCTGGTACCACTGCCAGTTATAGCCGAGCCGCTCGATTCCCAGGGAAAAAAGCCAGGCCAGTACAGCCATGAGGGCAATAAACCTGATTATGTCAGGAAAGGGCGACGGTTTCAAGGAGTTGTCGGTGGGCCGCTGTATGTTGCCAAGAGCAGGTGTAGGGCGGGTCATTGGTCACAAGTATTGTGCTGCGCCATGGTCGGGCAGACCTGGCAAGCAATGTTTGCAGTTGAAAAAGTATCAGCCGTATTTCTCTATCAGTATTTTTCCACTATTTTCCAGAGATACTAATCATACGAGGAGAAAAATAAAGAATGAATCCTAAAAAGCTACGATTATCTTTCAGGCGGAAGAGCGCCGAGAGATTTGGTGATCGCTGCCGGTGACCTCGTCAAGAGTGGGCCTACCCAGCCAGTTGAGCCCGAGTTATCTCGGTGATAGCGCGGAAATCAATCTTTCCCGAGCCCATTTTGGGCAGTTCTTCCATAACCAGAAACGTTTTGGGGATGGCGATTTTCGGCAGTTCATCGGCCATTTTTTTGGTGATGCTTTTGCGGTCCACCTTGGTGGTGACCACTGCGACGATCTTTGCTCCTTTGATTGCGTCGGGAACTTCAACGACGCAGCACTGAGCGTCTTCGGGAATAAGGCGGTCGAGAGTGGATTCAATCTTGACCAGCGAGACCATTTCACCGCCGATCTTAACGAATCTCTTGAGCCGGCCCACATGCCAGAGGTAGCCGTCTTCGTCAATATTGCCCATGTCACCGGTGTCATACCAGCCTTGGCGCATATGCATGGATGTTTGTTCAAAGTCGTTGAAATAGCCCTTCATAACGCTGTCGCCCTTCACCAGTATGCGGCCGTCCTGACCGGTGGCGCATTCTTCCCCGGTTTCATAGTCTTCAATGCGGACCTGAAGATTGGCAATGGGCTTACCGACGCTGCCGGGTCTGTTGATTTCGGGACAGTTGGCGGAAATCACCGGAGAACATTCCGTGGCGCCATAGCCCTCGTAGAGGATGATACCATGCTTCTCCCAGAAAGCTTCGCGAAGCGTCTGCGGGCATTTATCGGCGCCACATAGCATGATGCGGAGGTTGTCAAAATCGCCCGGTTCGGATTTACGCAGGTATCCCCAGAAAAAGCTGGGGGTTCCCACCATGAAGGTTGCCTTTTCCTCGCGTACGATTTCACAGACCTTTTTGAAATCAAGCGGGTTGGCGTAGGCCAGCAGCGTCATACCGTGATGAAGCGGTATCCACATGTTGGTTGTAAGGCCGAAGACATGAAAGAGCGGCAGGGTGGCAAGAAAGATATCATCACTGGTAAAGTTGAACCTCTCGGAGCAGGAGGCGACGTTGGCCCCTATATTCTTATGTGTCAGCTGGACCGCCTTGGGATCTTTTTCGCTGCCGCTGGTAAAAAGAATGGCGGCGGTGTCGTCTTCCGTGCCGCTATGGACCAGCGTTTTGATAACGGCGGCCGGCAACTTGGCGGTAAGGGCCGCCGCCGCTTTCTGCAGGCCGGAAAAGCTCTCCATGATATCTTCAAGATAGATCATGCCCTCGACATGCGAACATTCAATCTTTTCCAGCAATGCCCGGGATGTGATGATTACCTTGAAATCACATTTTTTTTGGGCATAGACGGCGTTTTGCCGGGCTCCGGTTGAATAGTTTATCATCACGGGGGTTCTTCCGCTCATCAGTATGCCGAGCTTGCTCAACATACAGCCGGCGGAGGTGGGAACCATGAGGCCTATGAACACTTTTTCCAGCTTTTTGCAGTAACGCGCAAGGAGGATAGCTGCCAGAAGGGCACGGTTGTAGGATATCTTTTTATTTGTGGCAAAGTCATGGATGGCCAGCTTTTCACCCTGAAATTTTGCCGTGTCGATGAATTGTTGATGTAAGAGCACCGATTTTCCTCCTTGCAAAGTAACGACTATGTGGAGCTGAGCTCTGTTGGCAATCAGCCTAAAAATTGAACCTCATGAACTGATTTCTAGTACCATTTTCAAGTGCTTTTGGCAAGGCTGTCGGAATTCAATACGACAGAGAGGCCCAAGCTCAATCCGGAGGGTCGGACTCGGCCAGGGAGCTGATGGATTTGGGGATTTTTCTCTTGGTTTTGATGCCGAGTTCACTCAGTTTACCGGCCTGGGAGATGATATTGCCCTTGCCCGTGGCGAGCTTGTTCATGGCAGTGTCATAGGTCGAATGGCAGGTGGAGAGCTGTTTGCCGACTTTCTCCATGTCCTCGAGAAAACCCCGCAGCTTGTCATAGATGGCGCCGGCACGCTCGGCGATTTCTCTGGAATTTCTGTCCTGATGCTCGTAGCGCCACAGGCTCTCCACCGTTTTGAGCGTGGCCAGCAGGGTGGTCGGGGTGACGATGATTATGCTGTGCTCGTAGGCATCGCTATAGAGCATCTCGTCGGCCTCCGAGGCAACGGCAAAGGAAGAGTCAATGGGGATGAAAAGCAGGACAAAGTCGAGTGAGTTAACAGCTGGTATGTCATAGTAGCTTTTCTCGCTGAGGTTTTTGATATGGTTGCGGATATTTTGTATATGCCGCTGTAAAATCTCTTGTCCTTCAGTTTCCTGGTTGCAGGAAATGTAGTCCTGCCAGGCGGTAAGGGAGACTTTGGAGTCAATGATGATATCCTTACTGTCCGGGAGATGGACGATGACATCGGGTTTGAGGAGCTGGTTGTCATGATTGCGATAACCGCCCTGAACGCTATATTCCCGGCCTTTGCGCAGCCCTGATTTTTCCAGGACGCGTTCCAGCACCAGTTCGCCCCAGCTGCCCTGGCGTCTTGTGTCACCGCGCAATGCCTGAGTGAGGTTGGTGGCCTCTTTGTTTATCTGGACATTGAGCTGGCGCAGGTGGACAATTTCTTCCTTAAGAGAGGCACGTTCCCTGATATCATTGGCCTGAATGTCGTCAATGCGTTTTTGAAAACCGCGCAACTGATCCTGTAGCGGATGGAGTAGTGAGGAAACCCGCTCCTGGTTCTCGTGGCCGAATTGTTTACTTTTTTCATCAAAAATTCGGTTTGCCAGTGACTGGAACTGGAGGTTGAGGTTTTCCCGAGCCTCTTCAAGCAGAGCGAGTTTCTCACCGCTGTTTTTACGCTCGTTTTCCAGTAGTGTGGTAAGTTTGGCTATATGAATATTCTGGTCGGCCGCCCGTTTTTCCAGGGTGGAGCGGCGCTTTTCTTCTTCCATGATGCGTTTGTTGGCAAGTGTGGCCGTCCTGGACAGATTCCGCATGCGAAGGCCTGCTGCCAGCAGCACGACCAGCAGGAGACAGGTGAGAAAAAAGAAAAGCAGTGCCGCTTCCGGCAGGAGAAAATCAAACTGTTGAGGGAATAGATCCATAAAAAGGACAGTAGTAAGAAGGTCTGAGAGAACCTTGCAGCTCACTCCGGATGATACCGAGGTGAAACAGTATTGTCAAAAGGAATCGGTTGGTTGTCACTGCGCATCAAGGCGGAAGCGCCTGTTACCGTAACGCAGTATTATGCCCTGTCGAGTGATTTCCTCAAGCACAAGGTTGTGAGCGACGACATCGTTTTCCCGGACGATGGCATTGTTGATGACAATCATGCGCAGATGCGGTGCCGCGGAAAAGACATGGCCGGCCAGCTGAAGATCCGGTATCGATTCCTGGAGCGATGGGGCGAGCTCCTCGAGGTGGGGAAGAGTTGGCTCAGGCTGTTGTGTTGGTAATAAAAAAATTGCCGATTCCCTGTTTCTGCGGGGTACCGGGTGTTATTCTACGGCGTCTCTTTTTCCGCATCGGCGCCCGTCTCTTTATCGAGCGGTGCTGAAGTGCTGCCGGCATCATCATGCTGTTCTTCCCGGTTTTCAACGGATTGTTCCTATGACCGCAAATGACGGTTGGATCAAAACAATCACTTATAATTATTAGACGTATAAACAGACACTTGGTTGTTTACAAAGTATATGAGCCTGTAACATACTGGATTAGTGGCAATTAATGCAACTTTTCTGGGAAAATGCGGGTATTTTTATTGCGTTATTATTAAGTATATGATAGTATGCAGCTACTATAACATATACTTAACAGGTGCTGCATGGGGCGATTGGATCATGAAAAAATCAAGGTAGTATGGAATCGGTTGGAAAAAGCTCAAATATTCGACATTGGAGAGCTGGCAGCGCTTCTCACGTGTTCCGTGCCGAATGCCAGGTTGAAGCTCAAGCAATGGCAGGCCTGATACAAGCTACAATCAAAATGGCAAATACTATGCGCTGCCTCAGGTGCCTCGGTTTGATGATCATGGTTTGTGGCGCTATAAGAATGCGGCCTTTTCTAGGCATGGCAATCTTAAAAAAACGCCGGATTCCAGGCCCTGAAACTGCTGCAGGGTTTTATTGCCAGGTTGATAGGATCTGTTCAGG
>JBHEOR010000369.1:0-576 GCA_046260685.1 Desulfopila sp. | reverse complement strand
AGGCCACGCGCATCCAGGCGACCAGATTCTTTTTGCTGCCATGCATCAAGGTGTGGGCAGTGATGGACGTCTGCTTGCGGCAATAGCGGCAGACCACCGTATAGGCAGGGGCCATATCTTTTTGCACTCTTTGGCAGAAGGGACATTTGAAGCCCCACGGCCAGCGTTTCTGAAACAGATAGGTGACACAGGCATGTTCCGTGGAAAACGGTGTATTTGATGCAGGTCGTTGAAAAAATGTCATTTTTTGAATCCTCCGCAATCCCTCTGTATGGCTCGAAAGTCCGGTATCGATGTTGATACGGCGACAATCGAGGGGCTGTTTTTTCAGACCCGCGCCGCGGTCATTGCCGCCGACTCCAGCGGCCGAAAACGGGTGCGGGCCCTTGATGACTACGCGCTCATTTTCATGCGCAAAGAACCGCCCTACGATCTGGCCTTTCATTATGCCACCCAGCTGCTGTCCCTGGCCACAACGCGGGTCGTCAACAGTCCGTCGGCGCTGCGCGATTACAACGAAAAGCTTATAGCCCTGCCTTTCATCCAGTATATGCCGCCGACCCTGGTCAGTTCAGA
>JBHEOR010000368.1:0-576 GCA_046260685.1 Desulfopila sp. | reverse complement strand
GACCAGGATGATCAACGCCAGACGCGGAAAAAGGGTTTGCCTGACCCGGCTGACTTTTGGTGTTAGACGGTGGGTGGCGTCGAGCAGAGTGCCCAACGGACAGAACCAGCCACAGAAAGATCGGCCAAAGATGACGGTAAAAATCAGGACAAACAGGGCCGGCAGAAGCAGCGCCACCAGAGTGCCGGTGCCAAGGACCACACAGGCAGCGATAAATGGATCGAGGCGAAAGAGCAGGTTGACTGCCCCGGATATCTGGTCTGAGCCCTGGTAATCGGTGCGCAGGAAAAGCACGATGAAACAGAACAGAAAAAGCAGCTGGCTGATCCGGCGTAGCAGCAGCAGGGGGTGGAGCCGGGAGCGGCCTTCTTTCTTTTCTGCATCTTTCATAGGGTAAGATGCTTGATCTGCATTTTATTCAGGTCCATCTCACCCAGCCCCATTCGGTGAGCGGCGACGGTACTGCGGATCTCGTCAGGCTGCAGGCCGAACAGGGTTGTGGCATAGGCATCGGCAGCTACCGGGTCGGCGCTGGCTATCACCGTATCGATGATCTCAACATCGTCCACCCTTCCC
>JBHEOR010000367.1:0-587 GCA_046260685.1 Desulfopila sp. | reverse complement strand
GCAATGCTCGTCATCAAAAACGGCGAGTTCGTGGACTGCAATTCTGCCGCAGTGGCTATGCTCAGCTATGACGAGAAAGAAGAACTCATCCATAAGCCTCCATACATGCTGTCTCCCGAGTTGCAGTCGGACGGACGCTCATCCATTGATAAGGCTGTTGAGATGATGCAGTTGGCGAGAGACAAGGGAAGCCACCGGTTCGAGTGGGATCATCTCAGAAAAAACGGGTCAATTATTCCGGTGGAGGTTTCTCTCACGGCGATTGAATCCGAAGACGACATGCAATTACACACTGTCTGGCGCGACATATCAAAGCGCAAACAAACGGAAAAGTTGTTACGAATTCAGATCAAAGGATATGAGACCAGTCAGAGACTCTTGAAAGAAAGCGAGGAACGCTTCAAAGTGCTTAATGAGGCCTCTTTTGGCGGTGTCTTCATTTATGTTAAAGGTCTTATTGTGGACTGCAATCAGAGGTTGTCCGACATAACAGGCTTTGGCCATGAAGAGCTTGTCGGCATGCGTGGAGTCAAGCTTGTTGCTCCTGATTGGTATAGCCTGGTTAAGAGAAATGTAAAGATAAGTTA
>JBHEOR010000366.1:0-587 GCA_046260685.1 Desulfopila sp. | reverse complement strand
ATGGTAGCCCCCGTGAGAGTGATGTCCTATATCTTCAATCTGCGAGTGACAGTTGTGGCATGGAGTAAGAACATTTTTCGCACCGGTGGCAGCGATCTGATTAAACTTTCTTCTGCCGTAGGCTCTTCTGTGCTCGGTCATGGTGGACTGGAGAAAACCGCCACCACCGCCGCAGCAGTAATTGGCACTTCTGTTGGGCTGCATGTCGATGAAGTTTTCTTCATCCACCAGGGTTTTAGCGACAAAACGCATATCTTCGGCAATGGACTCACCATAGGCCTCTTACGATCTGGCAGGGATCCTGAATGGTAAAGGTGATATTGTTACGGTTCCACTCCGCGCTTGCTTCTTCTGTGCTTCTTCTGAGGCCTCTTACGATTCCGTATTTGGCACAAACAGCATGTATTAGCGTTTTTAGCGTGACCTTCTCCAGGCCCTCTCGTGCGTCTTGGTAAGAACCTTTTCGGCAAAATGGTCATCTCCCAGTATCCGCCCTTCGATGCTGCCTGTCTGGAACTCTTTTCGCTCTCCTTCGTCCATACTTCTTTTGACGAATTCGATAAAAGAAAAGATGGCTTTCTTCCTGT
>JBHEOR010000365.1:0-595 GCA_046260685.1 Desulfopila sp. | reverse complement strand
GGCGACAGCAGGGTGCTGGGCACCGGACAGCTGGAAGAGGTGCAATCACATTTTGGATCAATGCCGCTGGAATGCGGCTATGTCTCGCGGATGAAGGAATGGCGCAATGCCGCTGCTGCTGCTCACCATACATCCATCACCGGAACCATCTCGGTGCCATGGTTTGATGAGCAGACCCCGGAGCTGCTTCACCGGCTCCACGCCGTCATGGGACAAACAGAGCACCAGGGCGGTCAGTGGCATCTTTATCTCGACACCAGCCACCCGCAGTCCGCCTATTTTTCCACTCTCTTTGCAAATCTTTCCTGCTGCCGCATCGAAGCTCCCGGACGGCGCTATATGGACTCTTTGCTCCGATCACGCTGCGCCATTATCTACGGCGGCTATAACAGCCTTATGGATGTTCTCAGCCTTGCCATGCCGGCCATTGTCCTGTTGCGCGGCATGCAGGACCAGGAGCAGCAGTACCATCTGGAAAAGCTCCTCCAGGCAGGAGGCAACATGTTGACAACACTTTCGCAAGACAGCACCCGGCAAGACCTTGCCACGGCCTTTGCCGCGCTCCACTGCCCCCTTGAGGAAGCCGGCGCCGCCA
>JBHEOR010000364.1:0-599 GCA_046260685.1 Desulfopila sp. | reverse complement strand
GAAGCGGGGAGACCGGGTAGTGATCGGCCGCACTGAAAACGGTGAAGAAGGGATCTATGTCCACACGACAGGATTCGATCATCCTGCGGAAATCGCTGCCGAAAAGTTCAGTTTCCGCACCCGCGGTACCCGCGAGACCCCCTTTTCCCGATCCTACGATGATCTTTACCGGGTCCTGCGCCATGATCGCGAACATGGATACATTGCCTGGGTCCTCGGTCCGGCGGTGGCCTTCGACAAGGACAGTCGCAGTGCCATGCAGGAACTGATAGAGCAGGGTTACTGCCAGGCACTGCTCGCCGGCAACGCCCTTGCAACCCATGACCTTGAAGCGGCGCTGTTCGGCACCGGCCTTGGTCAGGATATCTACACCCAGCAGCTCAAACACCTCGGCCACTATAACCATCTGGATATCATCAACGAGGTTCACCACCATGGATCGATCCCTCGTACCATCGCCGAGCTGCAGCTTAAGAACGGCATCATCTACGCCTGTGAAAAGCAGAAAATCCCATACGTCCTGGCCGGTTCGATCCGCGACGACGGCCCGCTGCCGGAAGTGATCACCGATGTCTGCCGGGCGCAGGACGCGATGCGGG
>JBHEOR010000363.1:0-615 GCA_046260685.1 Desulfopila sp. | reverse complement strand
GCCCTTTGGTAATTTCTTTTACTGCGGCAGCAAAATCTTCTTCCTGATACAACACAGTATGGGTACAGCCGTTTTTTCCGGCAGTTTCGGCTTTCTCCCTGCTGCCGACTGTACCTATGGTTGTTGCACCAATATGTCTGGCCCATTGACAGAGGATAGAGCCAACGCCTCCGGAGGCAGCATGAATAAGAAGGGTACTTCCCGGTTGAACATTATAACAGCCTCTTAATAAGTAACGAGCCGTCATCCCCTGCAGCATCATACCAGCCGCATCATGGGTTGAGACAGCCTCGGGAAGTTTGACCAATCTGTGCGCCGGTATACAGCGTATTTCAGAATAAGCGCCGGGAGGACCACCGGCGTAGGCCACTCTCTCTCCTTTGACAAATTCAGTAACACCTTCTCCGACCATCTCCACCTTCCCTGCACCCTCAAGGCCAATCACAGCCGGAAAAGATGGTAGTGGATATAAGCCGGTACGGTGATAGACATCTATAAAATTAAGACCGACAGCCTCGTGAATAATTCTGACCTCACCCTGGCCGGGCGTGCCCGGATCATACTTTTCCCAAGAGAGGACCTCGGGGCCTCCGGTTTTATTGATTCTTATTGCGT
>JBHEOR010000362.1:0-618 GCA_046260685.1 Desulfopila sp. | reverse complement strand
CTCGTGTAACGTTTGACCAGATCGGCAAGCATGCTTTTGTGGTCCGGGGCCAGGTGCTGCACCAGGACAAAAGCCATGCCCGGGTCAGCGTGTGCAGGCATGCCGGAAAAGAAGGCTTCAAAGGCTGCCAAACCCCCGGCTGATGCGCCGATGCCGACTATGGGAAATAACGGCGTCGGGCTTTCAATTACATTATTGGTGGTGTCTGCTGATAAGTTGGTTCCCTGGGGTGCAGTGGTCTTGGTATCGACTGGTGGCGGGGACGCTTGCAGTTTGTCTTTTTTCCCGGACGGCATGGTGTTAAGTCCTTTGCCGATTAAATAACGGCAATATGTGATCAGAAACGGCTGTCCAAGCCGAAGCCCATTAGGGGGGGGAGATTTAAACCGAAACCTTCGGATATAAAAGGGCGATTAATTTCAAAACCGTAGGTTTTCGTTCAAATGCCCCCGCTGGTCCTATCTGTGAAAAATCGGCGAGATCCCATAGCAGAAAACCAAGCTCATTGTCTATATTTCCTTCCGATATTTTACCGTCACGCGTGATAAAAAAAGCGCTGGTCTGTTATATTGTTTTTCTGGACGTATGGCTGAGACGCCGGAACCGGCACTCTTGCCT
>JBHEOR010000361.1:0-618 GCA_046260685.1 Desulfopila sp. | reverse complement strand
AAGCAGAGGCGACCCGGGGGGAGCACCCCCGTCTCGATGCGATCCCGTTCGAGTCCGAACGGCAGTTCATGGCTACCCTGCACGAGGAGCCGGACGGCGGGCGCGTCATCTATCTCAAGGGCGCACCGGAGGAGATCCTGCGGCGATGCGCCGCGGGGGAAGCGGATGGCGGCCCGTCCTGGAACGGCGTCGAGGGAGAGGTAGAGCGGATCGCGTCGGAAGGGATGCGGGTGCTGGCGTTCGCGGCCCGCCGGACGCCCGCGCAATCGTCCCGCCTCGAGGAGCGGGACGTGGAAGACGGCTTCCGCTTTCTCGGCCTGCAGGGGATGATCGATCCGCCCCGGCCCGAGGCCACGGAGGCGGTCCGGGCGGCGTGGCCATGGGGATCACCGGGACGTCCGTCTCGAAGGAGGCGGCGGACATGATCCTCACCGACGACAACTTCGCCACCATCCAGGCGGCGGTGGAGGAAGGCCGCCGGGTCTACGACAACCTGGTGAAGGCGCTGGCGTTCGTCCTGCCGACAAACCTGGGACTCGCCCTCATCATGACCGCTGCCGTGGCGTTCTTCCCGGTGGTGAACGGGCAGCCTCTCCTGCCGATGCTGCCGGTCCAGAT
>JBHEOR010000360.1:0-621 GCA_046260685.1 Desulfopila sp. | reverse complement strand
GGAGCCGGCCGGGAACGACACCCTGGTCGTTCAAGATCCTGAAGATGTCGGCGTAGTTTTCCGGCTTGGGATAGTCGCGGTCCGAAATGACATGGTTGCCGATATCGAGCAGACATTCAATGGCCAGGTGGAGATTGCGGTCAGAACATTCTTGTTAACCATGACCATCCTACCTCATGAAGCGGTCCTTCAGATCACGCTGGCGGGTTTTTCTCAAGTGGGCCGTGTCGAGATACCGGCTCAAGACTCGGGTTTCGAAATCGACCCGCCGCCCATGGTGTCTACTAATGCCGCCCCCCCCTTCAAATTGCACAAAACGCAACACTTTTCGCAATACCTTTACGGGTAAAGATTGGGTGGTATCAAATGTTATCGTATCAAACGTTATCGTATCAAACGTTATCGTATCAAACGTTATCATTTGGCAGTGCTGGGATTGACAGGTGTAGTGTGAGAAAAATGCAAAAGCTGTGCAATACTGTGCAATACAATACTATAGGAAGGCCTGAAAATACAGAGTGGACAATGCTGCAGCCTTTCATCAATGTTCTTTGGGATAAGGCTGGAATCATTAAAGGCGCGACAGGAGCGGGACAAATCAACTATACAAAGAAAAAGGGG
>JBHEOR010000036.1:22438-23024 GCA_046260685.1 Desulfopila sp. | reverse complement strand
ATCCCTCGGGCGATCTTGTCATCGGTTCGGAGCTGTTTGACTATCTGGCCAAAAGCGGTGTCGAGATCCATCTTGTTTCACGCTTTCGCTGTCGCTGGATCTTTCTCAAGCCGCATCTCTGGCCTCTGCTGCTTGTCGAACTGTTCAGGGTTGTCTGGGCGTGTCACAGGGCGCGGCCGGATATCTGGCTGACCTACCATTCCTATTATAAGGCTCCCGATATCATCGGGCCGTTGTGCTGCCGCTTGCTTCATATTCCCTACGTTATTTTCCAGGGAATCTATTCCACCAAACGGCGCAGAAAGCTCAAGACCAGGGCGGGGTTTTATTTGAACCGGCTGGCGCTGCAGCAGGCCTGCACTGTTTTTACCAACAAAAAGTCTGATTATGCCAATCTGGTCAGGCTGCTGCCGACGGAACGCGTGGTGTATATTCCTCCTGGTCTGCATCCTGAGGATTTTTATTTTGATGAAGAACAGCGACGGCGGATTCGGGCAAAGCTCGGCGTCGAGGATCGTGTGGTCGTTATGACGGCGGCGATGTTTCGACCAGGCGTGAAAACCAGAGGGATTTGCATGGTGATCAG
>JBHEOR010000036.1:0-22428 GCA_046260685.1 Desulfopila sp. | reverse complement strand
GCCGTAAGCTGATGGATCAAAAAACGGACGGTGTCGAGCCGCTGTTGCTCATAGCCGGTGACGGCGCGGAAGAAGAACGTATTCAGCAATATGCCGCTGCGCAACTTGGCAGACGTGCTATTTTGGTGGGGCGATTGTCGCGTCAGGATATGCGGCACTATTACAGCGCCGCCGATATTTTCGCCTTCCCCGGTTATGAGGAGTCGCTTGGCATGGTGTACCTCGAGGCCCAGGCCTGCAGATTGCCGGTTGTGGCCTGCGAAGACTGGGGGGCGCGGGAGGCGGTGCTTCACGGAGAAACCGGACTGCTTTCCCCGGCACGGGACGAGCAGGTTTTTGTCGATCATTTGGAGCAACTGCTGAGCGACGATGAGTTCAGGCAAAAGATGGGACGGGCGGCGGAACAGCATGTCGGCCTGGTGCATGATATCGAGTACAACTATTCCAGGATGCTTGAATGCCTGGAGAAAATTGCCGTCAAAGCATGAAGCGGGGTTGACCGAAGGAGAAATATGTCATACAAATATACCATGCTGCCGCCGTACTGTTGTAGCTCTAACAATGCGCCAGGACAGGTGCTGTCCTTCATGTTTTGCAGGGAATGCTCCATGGCGAGTGTTGTATAGCGAGTGTTGTATAGTCTATGGCCGGTTGTCGGTGATGCCCATCGGCAGGCCTTCTTTATTCTTAAAATGAGGTGAAAAGATGAAAATCGCAATCAATCTGAATCTCGTGGAATTCACACCGGAAAACGATCAGGAAGCCCAGGATCTCAGTGAGGTCTGGAAGGTCATGGTCGACTGTGTCAAAGTTAACCAGAAACTGGTGCCGGTGGGTGAATATGTGCCGGGAAAAAGTGATCTGGCCCGATTTGCCATTGAAGACTGATACCTGTGGCAAAGCAATGCCGGCCAATCTCATACTGGCCGGCATGATCGACCGAACATGATCAACTACAGTAATCGACTACAGAAATCGACTACAGTAATCGATTACAGTGCTTGACTGCAATAACCGACTACAAACCCTGTCGAGTGTGTGTAGTAGCTCCGGGGTGGACTGTCGCCAACCAAGGTGCAGCCTCAGTAGTACCTGTTTCTAGTACCTGTTTCTAGTGCCTGTTTCTTATTGTACAATATCTTGATATACCCTTGTAATTTTTGCTTGGTTAATGCTTTTTCGCTTATGAAGTGTTAACGCTTGTGCGCAAAAAAATGATTACGTAACGATTTTATCGATAATTAGGCAATGGGGATATTGTACATTTGCAAATTTTATACTTGAGAAAATCCGCTATTTCGTCGATAAGGAGCCAGCAGTATTTTTTAGTGGGATAGTGGAGACGGTGGAAAATACTTGCGTCGGGATGGTCTTGTCCATTGAATCATTGCATATCATGGCTGACAAAAGGGCAGTATAGAATAGGGGCAGTACAGGATAGAAAACAGGGAGGTGCCAATGTTGCAGAGGTTCAGGAATATTAAATTTACCACAAAACTTTTTACCGCCATGATTTCCGTGGTGGTGGTTTCAATCCTCATCACCTCCGGCAATGCTGTACGCATGTCCAAAGACGGGCTGTATGCCCTGGGTTTCGATGCCACCAAGAATATTCATCAGAGTCTTTATAACTCGCTGTCGGCGGTGGACAAAAATATTCGTAAGAAACTCGATGGCGACCTTTTGCTGCTGGAGCGGAAAATCAGCGCCCAGGGAGCACTCTTGCTTGATGATTACAAGATGCTGGAAACCACAATGGTCAATCAGGTCACCAAGCAGACGGAGACCAGGGAGATCCCCAAATTGCAGGCCGGCATACTCTATCTCAATGAGGATACCGAGATTGTAGATGAAATAGAGGAGGTGACCGGAGCCACCGCCACCGTCTTTCAGCTGGTGGACAACAAGCTGCTGCGCATTGCCACCAATGTCCGCAAGCCCAATGGAGAGCGGGCCACCGGCACCTATATCCCTTCGAGCAGCCCGGTCTATCAGGCGATCATGAATGGGGAGACCTTCAAGGGCAAGGCCTTTGTGGTCAACGACTGGTATCTGACTGCCTATAAACCGCTGCGCAGCAACAATGGGAACATCATCGGCGCCGTCTATGTCGGTCAGTTGATGATTTCCGAGCAGGTGCGAAAACTTGTCTCAGAAACCAGAATGGGTCCGGGGTATTTCTTTGTCTATACCGATGAGGGCTCCATGCTCATTCATCCGACGCTGACCCCTGCAGATAATATTTTCGAGATTGTACCGGCCTTTAAAGAGCCCGATGGTTTCGTAGAGTATCCCTGGAAAGGGGGAGACAAGGTGACCTATAAAAAGCGGCTGGACAGCTGGGGAGTAACCCTGGCCGTCGGGCTTGATCGTGAAGACATTGTCGCCGGTCTCGATGTCAAGATGCTGAAAAACAATCTGCTCGTCGGGCTTCTTGTTGTTGCGGCGGGTGTCCTTGTCACCATTTTCCTGGTGCGCTCCATTAACAGACCGTTGCAGGAGTTGGCCCAGAAGGCCATAAAGGTGGGGGAAGGCGATTACACCATCAAATTCTCCTCGAAGGTTGATGATGCCATCGGCCAGCTCACCAATTCCATGGGTGTGATGGTGACCAAGGGCAAGGAAATGCTGGAAGATATAATCCGTTCATCGGAATCGCTTTCGGCGGCATCCACCGAACTTGCGACCATCTCCGACCAAATGGTGAGCAATGCCGAATCCACCACCGGTATCGCCGAAGATGCTTCCCGCAATGCCCAGGATGTCTCTGATAACATGGGCTCCGTATCCGCGGCGATGGAAGAGTCAACGGTCAATCTCGATATGATCGCAAGTGCCTCGGAGGAGATGGGAACCACCATCAAGGAGATTGCCGAAAACAGTGCCAGGGCCCGTCAGACCACGGAGCAGGCAGTGGCCAGCGCCAATAAGTCCCATGAAAGCATCACCGGGCTGGGGGATGCCGCCAGGGCCATTGGTTCGATCACTGAAACCATCACGGAAATATCTGAGCAGACCAACCTGCTGGCCCTCAACGCCACCATAGAGGCGGCCCGGGCAGGCGAGGCCGGTAAGGGTTTTGCCGTTGTTGCCAACGAGATCAAGGACCTGGCCCAGGGCACGGCGGAGGCCACCGGCAAGATCAAGGAGGCCATTAACGGCATTCAATCCAAAACTTCGGTCACCGTCACCGAGATAGAGGAGATCTCCGGCATCATTACCAGCGTCGACGAGATCGTCAGCGGTATTGTCACGGCGGTGGAGGAGCAGTCCATCACCACCAACGAGATCGTCAATAATGTCAACCAGGCCTCCCAGGGAATCGGCGAGATAAATGAAAATGTCGCCAACAGCAACCAGATGACCTCGGAAATGAGCGAAGGCGTCGGGCAGGTCAAGGAGCGCTCCCTCGAGGTCAAGGAGAGTAGCCAGCATGTGCGGACCTCCGCCGATGAGCTCTCTACCCTGGCCGAGCGATTGACCCAGTTGGTGGCAAAGTTCAAGATTTAGCGTACCAATCTGCTTGCGGGGATATCCGCCACCCTGCAAGCAGTTACAAATGCAGGGATTAGGCACTGGTTAATCGGGTTAAACTTTGAAGCGAATGTTGAGTATATCGCCGTCGTCAACGATATATTCCTTGCCTTCAACGTTCATCTTGCCGACTTTTTTCAGTGCCGCTTCGCTGCCATATTCCATGAGCTCGTCGTATTTCATGACCTCGGCACGAATAAAGCCCCGCTGTAGATCCGAATGGATAACCCCGGCGGCGACGGGTGCCGGCGATTTTTTGCGGACCAGCCATTGGCGGACTTCATCCTCGCCGACGGTGAAAAAGGAAATCAAACCCAGTGCATTGAGACACAGCCGGGTCAGCGTGCCCAGAGCCGCCTCTTCAATGGCCAGATCCTCAAGGAACGCCTCTTTTTCCTCGGCTGAGTCGAGCAGCGCTATTTCTGATTCCACCTGGGCGCAGACGGTCATGGCCTCCATCTTCTCTTCATCGCACGTACTCTGTATTCTGGCAAGGATGTCGCTGCTGCCGAGATCGTCTTCGCCGATATTGAAGGCAAGGATCATCTCCTTGCGGGTAATAAAGGGGTAGCTTTTGATGAACATTTCGTCATCCGGGGCAATGTCCATGAGGCGCAGGGATTTTTCCTCCTCGAGGTGGGCCTGCATTTTGCCCAGCAGGACAAGCTCTTTTTCCTGCTGCTCGTCTTTTTTCTTTTTCATGGCCAGCTTGATGCGCTCAATACGCTTTTCCACAAAAATCTGGTCATGCAGGAGCAGCTCGGAATTGACCATTTCCATATCACGCAGAGCATTGACCGAACCTTGGGCGTGATAGACGGCATCGTCCTCAAAGGCGCGAATAACATGGCAGATAGCGTCAACATCGGCAATGTCCTTGAAGATTGCTCCTTTGCTGATATTTTCCTGTTCCAGCTTGGGCAGCAGCATCAGTTCAATTTTTGCCCGGACGGCGCTTTTGGGGGAGTAGAGCGTGACCAGTTTGTCATATCTGCTGTCGATTATTTCGGCGCTTCCGGGAAGCGGCTTGGCCGGACCGGATTGTTCCCGCAGGACGCTGCCGGTCAGGGTTTGAAAAAGAGTCTTTTTGCCCGTCTGGGGAAGACCTATTATACCTATCTTCATATGTTACCTTATGTTACCTTACTTTTTTGTGGGGCTGGATCCTGGGATATGCCCATGGAGGTGCAACCTGTTTTTATTGATGAATGGTATTCAACTGCGGCACAAGCCGTGCAGAGTTATATTGCCTCTTGCCCGAAAAATCAAGGGGAAGGAAGAAATGCCGGGTCATAAACCTTCAGACCTTGACTGTCGTGTAAGAGATGCTTGTCTGCCTCTTCATTGTACTTATAGTCTCCGATACCAGTAACGCTCAGCTTGTCGACCCGGGGGACTTGACATGGTGTATTCAAGGGCCGCCATGAACCCATCCCCGGGGGCTCAATATTCCGAGCTGAACTTTGGTGGAAAACAAATACAATCGTAGAGGAAAGTGTTGTAGAGTAAAGTGTTGGTTGTGAGCGGCCATTAGGGTCCGGCCATGCAGGGTGGTAGCGGTCAAAAGATAACGATATGCGGAGGAAATATGGACGGTAAAGCGCCGATTGATAAAGATAAGGTTGATGCCAAGCGTATGGAAGTGCTGAGGGGCCTGCCGGTTGAGGTGAAGGCTCAGATAACCGGGGAGGAGGCCCAGGCCTTTCTCTATGGTGATCCTCTTCCTGCTACGCTTCTGGAAAAATTGAGTGACTACATAATCATCGATGAACTCTAAGGGTCCGCTTAAAAATAACTTCACCACAATCTACGTCACATTTGCACCTCACATTTGCACCTCACATTGGCGAACGTATTTTTGAGCGAACCCTAAGCCGACCATAATTGTGAGTTACTGGGCAGTCCGGCCGACTTGCCTCTGTGCAGGGGCAGTCTATATTTGCGCCACCAGCGCTTCTAGCTTTACAAAAAAGGCCTCGCTGTTGCGACGATAGTCAAGTGCCTGCACATCTTCGAGTTTTTTGAGTTGCTTGATGACCTGGTCAAGCTTGTCCTCTTCCTTGACCAGCAGCCACATTTTCGATTCCTCGCGATCAGCCAGGGGAAAGCAGAGTATCTTTTCAAGATTGTATCCCCTGCGGGAGAAGAGGCCGCAGATATGCGACATTGCCCCGGGATGATTGTTGACCGTCAGTTCTATGAGAATGCCCTCGGTGGTGTTTTCCATGGTTGTCTCCTTGTCTTTTCAGGTGAGCGAGTATTGTCATGGTGACGTCCTGTGGTCGCCTTGTCGTATTATTCTGAGGTAAGCGCCGGCTCGGCCGATTTGGAATATCCGCCGATCATGGTGGTGTTGGCCGCTCCCGGAGGCACCATTGGGTAGACTTCTTCCTCTTTGTCGATGGGGACATTGATAAGGCAGGGGCCGGGGGAGGCGATGGCGTCCTGAAGCAATTCACCGGCCAGGGGGGAGAATTTGAAATCGACGGATTTCATACCAAATCCTCTGGCAATGGTGGCAAAGTCAATATCAATGGTGTAGTCGGAGGCAAAGTGGTTGTTGTCATAAAAGAGGCCCTGTTGCTGACGGACAAGGCCCAGTGAGGTATTGTTAAGAACAATGATCTTTACATTGAGCTGCTGTTCCACCACGGTGGCAAGCTCCTGGATATTCATCTGCAGGCTGCCGTCACCGGTAAAGCAGATCACCAGGCGGTCGGGGTGGGCCAGGGCGGCACCAATAGCCGCCGGCAGGCCGAATCCCATGGTGCCCAAACCGCCCGAGGTAAGAAATTGGCGTGGCCTGGAAAAAGGATAGACCTGGGCGGTCCACATCTGGTGCTTGCCGACATCGGTGGTAACGATGACATCGTCACCCACCAGGCCGGCGACTTTACGGATGAGGCCGTAGGGCTTCTGGGGAACCATGGCCTCGGGTATGGTCAGTGGATAGCGCTGTTTCAGCTCCGTGATATGCTGGTGCCAGGCCATGCGACGGCGCGTATCGATAAAGGGCAGAAGTTGCTCAAGACAGTCGGCAAGATCTCCCACCAGGGCGACGTTCGCCCGTTTGAGTTTGTGGACTTCGCTGGGGTCTATGTCCATATGAATAATATCGGCATTGGGGCAGAACTCGGAAACCTTGCCCGTTGCCCGATCATCAAAACGGACACCAGCGGCGATGAGGAGGTCGCACTCCTCCAAGGCCATATTTGTTGAACGGGCGGCGTGCATGCCCAGCATGCCCAGGGCGCCGGGGTGGTCTGAAGGAATGGCGCCAAGGCCCATCAGGGTCATGGTGGTCGGCAGTCCGTTTTTGTCGATCAGCCGGCGAACAGCTCCATGTGCCCCGCTGGAGATAACACCGCCGCCGAGGTAGAGGATGGGTTTGCGGGCCGCATTGATCATGGCGGCGGCCGTGGTAATGGCATCGCTGGAGCAGGATGGTGCTTTTGTCGAAGTGGCGCCGGCCGGCATCTGCTCCAGGGTGATTGTCTGCAGTTGGACATCCTTGGGAACGTCGATCACCACTGGCCCGGGTCGACCCTGGGTGGCGATGGTGAAGGCGCGCCGGAGGATGTCTGGGATCTGTTCGGCCGAACGGATAAGAAAGTTGTGTTTGGTGATGGGAATGGACATGCCATAGGTGTCGACTTCCTGAAAGGCATCGGTACCAATCAGGGATTTGGGGACCTGGCCGGTGATGCAGAGCAGCGGTACCGAGTCGAGGTAGGCGTCGGCGATGGCGGTAAGGATGTTTGTCGCTCCGGGCCCTGAGGTGGCGAAACAGACGCCGGGCCGACCGGTGGAGCGCGCCATGCCCTGGGCGATAAAGCCGGCGCCCTGCTCATGTCTGCAGAGGACATGGCGAATGGTTGTTGAGGAGCGAAGAGCGTCATAGAGCGGCAGGTTGGCACCGCCCGGTATGCCGGCGATGGTGGTGATATTGTGGTGTTCCAGCAGGTTGATGATCAGTTCGGCCCCGTTCATGGTAGTCATGGTGTTTCCTCCTTGGCATGTGGTTTTTTCAGGCAAAAAAAAACCCCCTGTCGGCGGGCGCCGACAGGGGGTGAGTAACATTATCTACAGTCAATCCCTACACAGGCGCTCCGCTCATATGGCTTGCGACGACGACCACGACGATGGCGATGACTGCGACGGCCACGCCTGCAGCGAGATCAAGAACACTGGAATTCAATACGGTAAGACCTGCCGGCACGGCAACAGCGGCATCACCTGCACCTGCAACACCGGCGGCACCCGGGCCCAGCGGCAGGCTGGTGAAGGTTGTAGTAGTACGTGTGGTGATGTGTGCCGCAGTGTTCATAATATACAGTATCGTGTTTTTTCCGGGTCCGGCGCAAGATTGATGAGGTGGATCACCTGCAATGTGTGCTGTTTTGTTGTATAATGTTCTGATAGCAGAAAAGCGCACGACGGTCAACAATAATTTGTGCAGCTCCGGCATTCTGCTGTGCCTGGAAATGATGTTGCTACAATACTCTCTCGTTATCTCTTAAAAAGGAAAAACATGCGAGCTTTTTTTACAATACAATCGCTCCCCCATATCGTTTTTGGTGCCGGCAGGCTGACGGAGCTGTCGCGGCTGGTCTCAGGTTATGGCTCCAGGGTTCTCCTTGTGCTTGGTGCCGGGTCATTCAGCTCGACGGAGGCATGGGGGGAGGTACAACAGGCACTGACGGATCGTGGCGTTGAATATCAGGTGGAGCGGATATCGGGAGAGCCTTCACCTGAAGTCATAGACGCTATCACTGCGGAACATAGGAATCAGAGCCTTGATTGCGTGGTGGCGATCGGCGGGGGATCGGTCCTTGATAGCGGCAAGGCCGTTGCCGCCATGCTGCTCGAGCATGGCGGTGTTACGAGTTACCTTGAAGGTGTGGGCGCCAGGACGGTCAGTGGCAAGACGCTGCCGTTCATTGCCGTGCCGACCACCTCGGGTACCGGCAGTGAAATGACAAGCAATGCGGTCATCTCAAGTGTCGGGGAACAGGGGTTTAAAAAATCGTTGCGTCATGAAAACTTTATTCCCGATGTAGCGTTGATAGACCCGGAACTCACCCTCAGCTGTCCGGTGCAACTCTCCACTGCCTGTGCCATGGATGCCCTCAGCCAGCTTGTGGAGTCGTATCTTTCCACAAAAGCATCACCCTATACCGATGACCTGGCTCTGGGGGCCATGCAAAGGGCCAAGGCTTCTGTCCTGGCCGTCTGTCGTGAAGGTGCCGGGCTCGATGACAGACGCAATATGGCCTATGCCGCCTGTATCTCGGGTATCACGTTGACCAACGCGGGGCTTGGCGTCGTTCACGGCATGGCCTCTGTTCTCGGCGGGCGCTTTGCCATTCCCCATGGCGTGGTGTGCGGTACATTGATGGGCGTGGCCAATGAGCAGACCCTGGCCAAATTGCGCACCCTCGATATATCCGGCCCGGCATTGGCAAAATACACCCAATTGGGCAAAGTTTTCAGTGCCAGGGAGAATCAAAGCGATGGATATTATCAGGATGGATTCATCGAAATGCTCCATGAAATGATAGAAACATTGCCGTTAGGCCGGTTGAGCCAATATGGTTTGATCTCGGATGACCTTAAGGTTGTCGCCGGACTTTGCGGCAGCAAGAACAATCCGGTTGAGCTTGCTCCGGAGGAGGTGGAAGCGCTGCTTCTCTCCAGACTGTAACAGTCCGGCTGAGCAAGCCATTGGCTCAACTCAATGCCGTGGCGATATCCCTGCCGAACTGTCGCGCATGTTCAAGATCCTCCTCATTGCCTGCCAGGGCTTTTTTCTCATCGACGCTGCGGATGACCAGCTCACCACCATAGTCGACATCGATTGTGTCGAAAAAGGACTTGGCAATCAGCATAGTGGCATCGAATACCTTGGCTCCTTTGGTGGCGGCTGTGGCCAGGAGAACACCCCGGCGTTTTTCATCACGGCGAACTCTCTGCTGAAGAAGGTATTTACGGCTCCAGCGCGCCTGGCATCGATCGATGCACGTTTTTATCTGGGCGCTTGGTCCATAGAAGTAGACCGGCGTGACGGCGAAGATGAGATCTGCGGCATCAATTGTATTATAGATTTCGATCATGTCGTCTTTGATGACGCACATGCCGGTCTTCTCGCAGCCGCCGCAGCCTCGACAGGGTTGAATATCCTTGAGGCCGTGGAGATATATGGAGTCAACCGTGCAGGATGTTGTTTCCTTGATTCCGGCGATGACGGTATCGCTCAGGGTTTGACTGTTGCCGTTTTTGCGCGGGCTGCCGAGTAGAACAAGAATTTTCATGTGTATTTTCTCCTGTAAAGTGTTCTCCTGTTATGCTGGTGAGTGCCGGAAAGGGTGAAAATGATCAACGGGACCGTGCCCTTTTCCTATGGAATATGCAGCACCTGCGGCAATGGCATGGTGCAGATAGGTTTCGGCGGAGTCGATGGCTTGGCCATATGATGCTCCCCGGGCTCTGAATGCGGTAATCGCCGAAGACAGGGTACACCCCGTGCCGTGACTGTTTTTTGTTACTATTGTAGCATTGGAAAATTCTCTTTCTTTGCTGTGTTCATTGTTCAAGTAGATGTCAACGACGGTGGCGCCTTTGAGGTGGCCGCCTTTTAACAGTACGGAGGTGCCGTACTCATGGGCCAGTTGGCGGGCGGCTGTACTCATGTCGGAGCGGCAGGAAATTGTATTTCCCGTTAAAATCTCCGCCTCGGGTATGTTGGGGGTGATAAGCGAGGCAAGCGGCAACAGGGTGTGCCGGAGTGTGGAGATGGCCTCTTCCTCGATGAGCCGGGCACCACTGGTGGCCACCATAACCGGGTCGACAACGATTTGGTCGCAGGAAAACTCTTTGAGTATTGCTGCAACAGCCGTAATTACTTCGCTGGAGTGCAACATGCCGATTTTTATTGCGTCGGCGCCTATGTCCTCGAGAACAGCACGAATCTGCGACGCAATGGTTGCCGGCGGGATGGCGTGAATGTCCGTCACTCCGCAGGTGTTCTGGGCAGTGATGGCTGTTATTGCGCTCATGCCGTAGCAGCCGCAGGCGGCGAAGGTTTTAAGATCGGCCTGGATGCCGGCGCCGCCGCCGCTGTCCGAGCCGGCGATGGTGAGTGCTTTTGTGTAGCGTTTCATTGAGTTTGTCATTAGTATTTATAATCAGGTGGTCTATCAAAATTAGAGAACCCGACGTGTTCGCGATGACACGTCGAGAGGGAAAACCGTAGAGTACAGAGAAACTGTATCAAAAATCGGCAGGGAATGGTCTAAAAAAGTAATAATGCGGGTATTTCTTGCCATGAGTGGTGTTGGCGGAGCGTTAAAAATGGTTGCTATATGATTGACTATATGCTCTTTTGGCACTGTTATGGTGGTTCGGCTGTATGTAAATAGCGATATTAATGGAGTGGAGGGTGGAAAATGTTCAAAATTGTGCGGCGCGAAGAAATGTCCGAGGGAACCGTGATACTCAATGAAATTGAAGCACCACGGATAGCCAAGAAAGCACTTCCCGGCCAGTTTGTTATTCTCAAATCGGGTGAAGACGGCGAGAGAGTTCCTCTGACCATGGCGGATTCAGATCCTGAAAAAGGTACTATTACAGTAATTTATATGATTGTCGGTAAATCCACCGCGCTGTACCGTGATCTTCAGGTTGGCGACGGTTATGATGATGTTATCGGGCCTTTGGGAAAACCGACGCATCTGGAAAAGCGTGGTAAGGTGGTTTGTGTCGGCGGCGGGACAGGGGTTGCCGTTCTTCATCCCATTGCCCGGGCCTTGAAGGACATCGGCAATGAAGTAATCTGTATTATTGGCGCTCGAAATAAAGGAATTTTAATGCTGGAAGAACAGATGCGCAATGCTTCACACGATCTGCGGGCCTGTACCGATGATGGATCATACGGTCATCATGGTTTTGTTACCGATGTTTTGCAGGAGGTTCTTGAGAGTGGAGATATCCAGCAGGTTGTCGCCATTGGGCCGGTTCCCATGATGAAGGCGGTATCCAATCTTACCAAAAAATACGGTGTGGAGACATTGGTCAGCCTCAACCCCATCATGGTTGACGGCACCGGTATGTGCGGCGGCTGCAGGGTTTCCGTCGGCGGTGAGACGAAATTTGCCTGTGTCGATGGACCTGAATTTGACGGTCATCTGGTGGATTTTGATGAGTTGAATCTCAGGTTACAGGCCTATCTGGAAGATGAGAAGAAGAGTCACAATGAATACTGTACAATCCGTGACGCCAACTAGGGTCCATCCAGAAACGGCCCTTTTGCCTTAGCGCTTCGTTGCGCTGTTGGATTGTATCCGCGGAAGAGTCGATATATGCCTCGCTTACATTCGACGGCGCGCCTCGATTGAAGACAAAAAATCTCGTTTCTGGATGGACGCCAACGAGCAGGAATTGCATTAACTACATGATATATGCGGGCGCTGCTGCAGAGTGGGGTGGTCGGCGGGCCCGAAGAACATGGCGCGACATGGTGCGTTGTACGTGGCCGGCCAGGGATCTTGATTTTTGTGGAAGGGTGAACGAGTACAGTGCGGTCTATTTGATATGATGCCAAAGGCGGGGTGGCAAAACTCCGCCGTGGTGGACGAGAGCTTTATCTACGGAGGAAATAATGGCTGAGAAAGGAGCAAAGAGTACCAAGACCCCCAGAGTTGCAATGCCCGAACAGGAGGCAAAAATTCGGGCAAGGAATTTTTTGGAGGTTCCGACCGGATACACCATGAAGATGGCGCAGGAGGAGGCGACACGGTGTCTGCAGTGTAAAAAGCCTGGGTGTGTCGCCGGTTGTCCGGTTGAAGTCGATATTCCAGGCTTTATTGATCTGATATCGCAGGGCGACATGACCGGGGCGATACGCAATTTATGGACCAGGAACGCTTTGCCGGCGGTATGCGGCAGGGTGTGTCCCCAGGAAATCCAATGTGAAGGGAAGTGTATCGTCGGCAAAAAAGGAGAGCCCGTTGCCATCGGCAATCTCGAGCGCTTTGCCGCCGATTATGCCCGCCAGCATGGTGGAGGAGAGCTGCCGCCGGTGGCCCCGCCGACGGGCAAGAAGATTGCCGTTGTCGGTTCCGGACCATCGGGGCTGACTGTTGCCGGGGACCTTGTCCTTAAGGGACATGACGTCACCATTATGGAGGCTTTTCATAAGCCGGGCGGGGTTTTGGTGTACGGTATTCCTGAGTTTCGTCTGCCCAAGGATATTGTGGCCCAGGAGGTCGATTTCCTGAGCAAATTAGGAGCCACGGTTGAGTGCAATGTCGTGGTGGGCAGGACGGTTTCCGTCGACGAGCTTTTCGAACAGGGCTACGATGCAGTCTATATTGGTGTTGGCGCGGGACTGCCGCGTTTTATGAATCTTCCGGGAGAAAACCTGGTGGGCATCCTCTCCGCCAATGAGTATTTAACCCGGGCCAACCTGATGAAGGGCTATAAGTTCCCCGATGTCGATACGCCGATGCCCATGGGGAAAAACGTTGTGGTGCTTGGCGCCGGTAATGTCGCCATGGACTCGGCGCGGACAGCCATGCGGCTTGGAGCTGAAAGCGTCAAGATTGTGTATCGCCGCTCCCGTGAAGAAATGCCGGCCAGGATTGCCGAAATTCATCATGCCGAGGAGGAGGGGATCGAGCTGTTTCTCCTCACCAACCCGACCAAATACCTGGGCAATGAGAAGGGCCGTCTCACCGGGATGGAATGTCTTAAAATGGAACTGGGAGAACCCGATGATTCCGGTCGACGTCGTCCCGAAGCCATCAAAGGTTCCGAGTTCGAAATGGAGTGCGACCTCTGTATCGTCGCCGTCGGTTCGGGGGCCAATCCGCTGTTGACCAGCGAAACACCTGACATGGCTCTCAACAAGTGGGGCAATGTCGTCGCCGATGAAAGAACGGGCAAGACCACCAAGAAAGGTGTCTGGGCCGGCGGTGACATCGTCACTGGTGCCGCCACCGTTATTCTGGCCATGGGAGCCGGCAGAGATGCCGCCAATTCCATTCATGACTATCTGAGTCTGGGCTGGTAAGCAGCACAAGAGGTTTTGGCAGGAGGGACTGTTGAGTACATCACCGGGATGGTGTGCTCAACAGTTCAGGGAGAATATAATTTTTCAAGCAGTCAGTCATCACAGCCGCAGTCGATCTGGTGGCGGGCCATGCAGTACAGCCTGAAACGGATCACTCCCGCCGGAAGATCCGTGCCGTTTTCCTCATCGTATTTCCTCTCCGGGCTTCACTCATTGATTTTTTATCCAATTCAACAGCAATGTACCGCCCTGCACACGAGTTCTTTTGACAAGCCTTCTTTTATTGTGTATTTGTTAATAATAAAAGCCTTAATTACCAGGATCTGGTTATCAAGCTTGCAGGTATTGGGGTGGTAGTGTTGTGATCTGAGATGGCTGTCGAAGTGGCTTCTTTGTGATGATCTGGTGGTGTATGACCGGAGGCAAAAAAGTCGTACCAAAAATTTTGAGAAAGGAGGCGTTATGAAAGATGGTGAAAAGCTGGTTATTGTCGGCTGCAGCGGGTCCGGCGGGCCTGCCGCGATGATGTCCAAAAAACTTATGCCCAATGTTGATGTGACGGTTATACGCAAGGAAGAATTTTTTATTGTCAGATGAGCTTTGCCGCACGTTGTGGCCGGTCTGGTCACCAATGATTCAATCGTAGTTCCGGATAAAATGTTAGAAGGCATGGGTGTTACCGTCATCAGAGATGAGGTGAACTCCGTGGACAGGCAGAACAAGAAAGTGGTTACTGCCGATGGCCGCACCTTTGAGTATGACAAGCTGTACCTGGCAACGGGATCGAGTTCCTTTGTGCCGCCCATCGAGGGTAAAGACCTCAAAGGGGTAATGACCCTGCGTGGGCTTGATGATGCAGCGGCAATCAAAGATGCCATTGCCGGGCAGAAAACAGGCAGTATTGTCTTTATAGGAGCTGGTTTCATCAGTATGGAAGTTGCCTCCCTGTTGGCCGAGGCCACACCCGAGAGCTTTAATATCAGTGTGGTCGAGCTGCTTGACCGCCCGCTGCCGCTGATGCTCGATGGTGATATGGCGGAGTCCGTGGCAACATACCTGCGGGAAAAAGGTCTTGCTCTCCTGCTTGGTGAAAAGGTGGAAAAGCTCCATGGCAAGGACGGCAAAGTGACGGAAGTGGAGCTGGCCTCCGGCAAGAAAATAGCCGCAGATATGGTTTTTATGAATGTCGGTGTACGTCCCAATGTCGGGCTGGCCAAGGAAATTGGCCTGGAAATGGGACAATTTGGAATCAAGGTCAACGAGTTTCAGGAGACCTCCGATGCCGACATAATGGCGGGTGGTGATTGTGTGGAGAAATACCACTTCATCACCCAGAAACCGGTTCCCGGGCAGCTGCGCGGGCCCGCGGTGGTGCAGGGCAGACTTGCTGCCAAGCGCCTGGCAGGCTATGATATCGCCTTTCCCGGGGTTCTTGATGCCGGAGGCTGTAAAATGTTTGATATGACGGTAACGGCAACCGGTTTAAGCGAAGAAAGTGCCCGGCGCGAGGGGTTTGAGCCGGTGACCGCCATTGTCGACTCGCGCAGTAAACACGGTATGATACCAGGCATGAAGCCGTGGAAACTCAAACTGGTGTTTGACCGCGCCGACCGCAAGCTGATCGGTGGTCAGATTGTCAGTCATGATATAGCTCCGGCCCGTGAGATCGATGCGGTCACCGCCTTTATTCTTGGCGGCAGAACCATTGAGCAGCTCACGACGTTTACTTCGGCCTGCAATCCCGATATTTCCTCGGAGCCCAGTGCCGAGCCTATCACCATTGCAGCGGAGCAGGCCCTGCAGAAGCTTTAGACACCTCATAAAACGGCCCTTTTGTCGCGCAACCAAAAGTTGGGATAAAAGGGCCGTTCCTGAATGGATACGAGTGAGGTCCAGAGAATGGCAGTGTCTATCTTGTACCGCCTCTGCCGCGCCCTCTGCCCTGTCCTGGTGCCATTCCGCCCCTTCCACGACCGCGACTGCTCCTATTGCCCCTGCCGCCGCCTACTGGCGTGGCGGAAGTGAGATTGTCGTCGGTATCAATGGCTGGACGCTGCGGGCGACAATTGCCTCGCAGTCCACCGGTGGGGCCTCGTCCTTCTGGTCCTGTTCGATCAAAATTTGGCATAATTACCTCCTTGTGTAGTTTGATGGTGTTATGATTGAATGCCACTGGGTGCCGCATAAGGTGGCATTTTCTCTTGATGATTGCGTGATACGGGTATCACTTATAATGTTCTGCATATACATCGAGCAACCTGTCAATTTCTTTTCTGCTGCTGCGCAGGTCTTCCATCCAGGTGTGGAGAAGATTCTTGCCTGCAGCGGTGATGCTGTACATTTTTCGTTTGGGACCCAGACTGATATCACCCTCATAGGAAGCTACATGACCATTGGCCTCAAGGTCGCGCAAAAGACGATAGATAATGCTGGGATCATATTGCCGGGCATCATCAATGAAATCGTCGAGGCCCATGAGGAGATCGTATCCATGGCGATCTCCTTTAGTGAGTTGCATCAAAATGCACGGCTGGAGAAAGCCCATCATCCGCTTATTTTTCCCCCTTCCTCCTCGTCTCCTCTCCCCTCGACCCTGGCCCATGTTGCCTTTTCTCATAAGTATTCCACTGTGGGTGTGCTCGGTTTTTGGATAACGTGTTCATGCCGCAAGCGACCTGATATCTCACCGATGTCCTTCTCCGTTTCTGATTATAGTATATGCTTCTATAGATATTATGTCAATAGATAAAATGTTTTTGTTTATAATGTCTGTATATTTGTTACGATGGATCATGGCGTGAGAAGAATTGTTGTGATAAAAATGTAGCTGATTGCCAACCAAACTAACCTGATCGACCCTGGAGCCTGCCGTGTTGTTTTCATGGGACGCCATAAACCCATCCCTGGGGTCTTAGCTGCAGCTGTTCGGGCTGCAGATACTGTATGGCAAGGAGCACTGGAGTGTATGAAGATGCAACGTAGCTATTTGCAGGTGTGCATAGGGGTGAGTGTAGTTGTAGCTGTCGTGGTTGTTGGGATGGCAATGTATGGTGTGTACAACAGGGAAACCGCCCCTTCTGCTCAAGATGCGCTGGCGCGGGTTACCGAAAGTGGAAAAATCAGATTACTCACCGCCAACAACGCCAACTCCTACTATATTTATCGTGGTGCAGCCATGGGCTACGAATATGAGTTGGCCCATGCATTTGCCAAATATCTCGGTGTGGAACTGGAGGTTGTTACACCCGGGTGGAACAATATGATTCCTTTTCTTACATCTTCCAGAGGTGATTTTATAGGTTCCGGCATGACGATGACCGAAGAGCGAGAGAAGGTCATCGATTTTTCCGATCCCTATATGGATGTCCAGCAAAAGATTATCCACCATAAGCTGGTATATAATCCTGATTCTATTAAAAATCTTGCAGGCAGAAAGATTCATGTCCGCCGTAATACTTCCTATCATGCCAGACTTATGGAGATACAGCAGAACGGTGTGGATGTCGAAATTGTGCTCCATGACAATCTTCCAACCGAAGAGCTGATACGCATGGTTGCCGAGCGGGAAATCTCATTCACCGTGGCCGATTCCAATATAGCCCTTCTTAACCGCAGGTATTTCCCTGATATGCGCATCGGGCTCTCCATCCAGGAGAAGGAATCCCTGGCCTGGGGGGTGGATAAAAACAGTCCTGCTCTGCTAACCAAGATCAATGCGTTTTTCCGCCATGCCGAGAAAACGGGTGAGCTTGCAAAGATATATGAAAAGTATTACCGCGCTATAGAAATTTTTGACTATTTCGATGTAAAGAAATTTCACGAACGTCTAGAAACGCGCCTTCCCAAATATGTCCAAACCATCCAGCGGGAATCCAATAAATATGGTTTTGACTGGCGCCTCGTTGCCGCCCTTGTCTATCAGGAATCCCATTTCAATCCCAAGGCCAGAAGTCATACCGGTGTCAAAGGAATCATGCAGGTGACCCTGACCACTGCCAGGGAGATGGATATACAAAACAGGCTTGATCCCAAGCAGAGTCTCAAAGCGGGAATACGGTATCTGCACACCATGTATGAGCGCTTCGATGGTATCAAAGATCAGCAACAGCGGCTCTATTTCGCCATGGCAAGTTATAATATCGGGTACGGCCACATACGGGATGCCCAGAAACTCGCGCTTGCTGAAGGCTTGGATGAGAAGAAATGGTCTTCCATGAACAAGGTTCTGCCCTATCTTATGAAACGGCAATATTATAAAAAAACCAGATACGGGTATGCCCGGGGCAGGGAGGCGATGACCTATGTGTCGCGCATCCGGACGTATTACGATATCCTCAAACGCAAGGCCAAGGCTTGAACCATGCTTCGAACCAGTTAACATATCCTGCAATAATGAAAAAATCATCTATTCAGCATGCAAGAGGAGCGAGGAATCGTCTTAAAAAAAGAGTTGAGGACTCAGGTGTTCTGTTCGAGGGGAAGGTTTTAGATTTATGTTGCGGCAAGGTCTCTATTGGTTCAATGTATAGTCCCCACAAGGTCATTTGCTATGATTATAATATATGCCATTTAGAGGCATTGGATTATAAGGGTATACGTGTTGTCAAGGGAGATATCATTGATCCGTTTTTCCCATTTATGGATAATGCTTTTGATTTTTCTTTTGGTTCGGGAATTCCAACTGTTTGGTATAGGACCAAAAAAGAAGAGTTGAATAACTCATTAACTCCGTTGCAAAAAAAAGTTAAAAAACAAAGATATGTAAAAAGAATTATAACTGAAATGATTCGTGTCACAAAAGAGGATGCGATAATTCATTCAACATTTTTTTTTCGTAATTTCCCCGAAGAACATTTTGAAAGAGTTACGAAGGAAGTTGGGAATTATTTGATTGTGTTAAACTGCAGCGATTAATCAAAACAAATAGCTTTATGTAGCTCTTCATTTCAGGTAGTTAAACTATGGTTCAAAGTAAAGGGAGCGACAATACATAATCGCTCCCAGGATCAACATACGACCAATGTGCTTTGCAAGAAATCCGGTTTAATCAAAGGCTTCCTCTGTTTTCCATACTTTCCACACCTTGCCCACCAGGTCGATTCCCGGTTTGAGGGTTGTTTTCCCGGGCCTCCAACCGGATGGCGTAGCTTCGGCCCCTTTCGTTTCCCTGACAAGCTGGAACGCCTGGATCTGACGGATGGACTCATTTATATTTCGTCCTACCGGCGGCGTCAAAACTTCGTACCCCTGAATGACCCCGTCCGGGTCGATGATGAATCTGCCCCGGGTTTCCACCCCGGCGTTCTCATCGAAGACACCGTATACTTTGCCGACTTTTCCTCCTGCATCGGAAAGCATGGGGAAGGGCACACCTCCATCGACCATTTTCGTCAGCTCGTCGTCATCCCACATTTTGTGAACGAACATGGAGTCGATGGATATAGAAAGAATCTCGACACCCAGTTTTTGGAACTCGACATATTTTTCAGCGACCGCTGAAATTTCAGTGGCTCAGACGAAGGTGAAATCACCTGGGTAGAAGCAAAGTATCACCCATTTACCCAGGTAATCCGATAGGTTGGCATTAATAAATTTCCCTTGCTGATAGCCCGGTGCAGAAAAATCCGGAGCTTTTTGACCGACCATAATCATTGAACGTTCCTCCTTGACCGACTCGGTTACCTGTTGCGCTTCCTGAGGTTCTTCCCCCACTGGCCCACCTGTTGGGCGGGCACAACCAACTTCAGCATCTTCCGACATAAGCACCTCCTTTGTGTGTGAGTACTACAGAGTCGTATTTTGTATATATGCACAATATTTGCATTCAGTGTGCTTAAGTTTTGTCATGATGTCAAGCGATAAGAGCAATCCTTTCAAAGCGATCACCTATCACCAAATTAAAAAGATTGATGGTGTCAACTATTTTATTATGGAGGTACTCTTTTTGATCTTGATTTCCCAGCTCATTGAGCTTAATAAAAAGATATGAATTCCATTTTTTGTGACATTGGATCCTTCGTCAGTTCACCTTGCTGTAAAATCCTGGAAAGTATCATCGAGTTTGCTTTCATCACCTGCAAGGGGCCAGATATCTGCCTGGAGCATCTTCCCGGAGATCTGCTGCAAGGAATTGACCGGCCGCAGTCCGCCTTATCCGGAGCCGAACAGGAGGAAGCCGAAAAAATTCGCGCTTTGCTGCAACAATATCCTGACAGCCGCCCCAAAGCCGCCCGGGCCATGGGAATCAGCCGCACCACCCTGTGGCGCAAAATGAAGCAATATGGTATCGAAGTTTCAAATAATGGAACATGATATGAAACGGTTTCATCATTTGAAACCATTTTTACTTTTTTTTTAGAAGTAAAAGCCCCCTCCAGTTGATTTAACCTTTTTATCTTTCAGTAAATATCGCCTTTTCTGTCAACAAGTTTCAACCCTGGCATTGCTATTGCTTTTCATTAAGATACTCTGCGGCGCTTTGTGACCATTGCACCGATTTTTGAAAACTGTGATTTCGGCGGATCCGATCGATGGATGTGCCGGGAAAGGAGGAATCAAAATGGAAATGCAAGCTGCACAAGTTATTGCTTTATTGATTACCGGAATCGGTGTCGGGTTCGCCTCGGGGCTGCTGGGTGTTGGCGGGTGCTTCATCATGGTCCCGGTCCAGTTCTGGGCGCTCAATTCCATCGGGGTGGACCCTACCATCGCCATCCGTATCGCCTTTGGTACCAATCTACTGGTCGTGCTGCCCACCGCCTTCAGCGGCGCCATGGCCCATCACAAAAAGAAAGCCGTATTATGGAAAGCCGGAGTCACCTTCGGCATCGCAGGTGCCATAGGGGCCTTTGGCGGGGCCTTTATTGCCTCGCACCTGCCGGGTAAGGTACTAACCACGGCCTTTGGTATCGCCGTAATTATTGGAGGCATCCGCATGCTTACGGCCAGGCCGCCCAGGATCGATGAGCAACCCAGCGACAGTCTGGCTGCCTTCATCCTCTGGGGTATTCCCCTGGGTGTTGTCTCCGGCATCATCGGGGTCGGCGGCGGGGTGCTGATGATCCCCATCATGGTCTTTTTCCTCAAATTCAAGATGCACCAGGCAGTGGGCACCTCCACTGCCCTGATGATTTTCACGGCTGTCGGCGGCGCACTTTCCTACGCTATCAACGGAATAGGTGTTCAAGGACTGCCGCCGTATTCCACCGGCTATCTCAACTGGTACCAGTGGATCATCCTGGCCGGCGTGAGCATCCCCTGGGCCGTGGTAGGCGCCAACACCGCCCATCTGCTGCCCGCCAAACAGCTCAAATGGTTGTTTATCGCCGTCATGTTTTACATGGGGCTGAAGATGTGCGGGGTGTTTGCGTGGCTGAATTTACCGATTTAAGGCCCCTGATTCCCGTTACATAATCAGCCATGCGCCCAGTTCCATAAGCCGCTTTCCCAGCTTCCCGGCGGACGCTAATGCCTCGGGATCATATACGATCTCATCCGCTGCATAGGCCCGTCCGTGAACCCCCCTGTTTGCCGGAATCATTTCGTGCTTGAGGAAGAGGGCATGAATCGCTGTAATGGCGCTTTCGGCACCGTCCCTTCTTCCCACCACAACGGCACCGCCAATTTTATTCCTCAGCTTTCCCTTGATGCACCAGGTGCGGTCCATAAATGCCTTGAGCTGGGCGGAGACATTATTGAAATAGACCGGGGTGCCCAGCACCATAATATCGGCCTTCAGCAGCATGGGGATGATCTTTCGGGTCATATCATCATCTATGCCGCATTCACCAGATTTCAGGCAGCTCCAGCAGGACCGGCACGGATCCACCCGATAATCGGTGATCTTGATCAACTCGCCGCCTGTAACCGACAACGTTTCTTTCAGGAGGCCATCGGTATTGCTCTTCTTTCTGGGACTTCCGGAAATGTATAGGATGTTCATAAAAAGAACCTCTTCATGTTGGCCTCAATCCTTGTCTGGTATCGAATTTGTGAACATGTCACACAAAAGCGCGCCCTTGTCCATTTTTTCTTGATGTCATTTTTTGTCATTTCCGTGTGCCACACCAGGTGCAAATATATCTCGTTTGATTTTGCCCGATAATTTGAGAATGATCAGCATGATGGGCATCTGGATGATGGGGGCCACAGCCGCCGGGAATACGGCCAGAGAGCCGCCGAACGTCGCTGTGGCAAGGCCGATGGTAATGGCATGGTTTTTGGCGGTGCTGCTGAAGATAATGGCCATGGTGTCACCATAATCCATATTTGCAAACTTTGCAAAAAACAGGCTGATCAAAGCGATGATGGAATAAAGGGTCCCGATTCCAAGGATCACCAGCAGTGCCCAGGGCCAGTTGGCAAGGATAAAATCCGCCTGGGAGGCAATGATAATAAAAATCATGGGCAGCACACCGCAGGTGGAAATGCCGGGAAAAACCGGGGCGATTTTTTCTTTGTATATTTTGGGGCCCACTTTTTTAACGATGAGTCTGCGGGTAATCAATCCGGCGGCAAGGGGCGCTACCACTATGATTAGCATCTTATTGAAGAGCATGAACGGATGCACCTCTACATAGGTGTCCGCCAAAAGCCACATCATAACGGGCACCATGAAAACAGCCAGAACAAAGCTTGTAGCCACCAGCACCAGGGCCGATTCCACCCGCCCTTTGGCATATCCGGTCCATGCCGCCACCATGCCGCTGCAGGGTACCGTGACCTTGAGAATAAACCCAAGAGCCAGGTAGGGGTCTGCGTTATGAAACAGAAAATAGGCCCAGATGGCACCCAGGACCGGGGAAATGAAAAAATTGACCACCAGG
>JBHEOR010000359.1:0-623 GCA_046260685.1 Desulfopila sp. | reverse complement strand
GATCTCGGCAATATCTTTTGGCCGCAGTGTCTCTTCCACCTCGGCGCCTTTCACTCCATCCTCAAACATAGTCAGACAAAACGGACAGTTAGACACCAAGCTTGCCGCCCCGGTCTCGGCGGCCATTTTCACCCGCTTGACATTCATTCTCTCACCGATTTTTTCTTCGGCGAGTATCCGACCACCGCCGGCACTGCACCAGCACGTCCTCGGGCAGGGCCCGGTCCCAGTCAGCCGTCTCTTCCGGCAGGAACACCCGGGCGCCGAATAATGGCATGATGGCGATTTTGCCAGCCGCCTGGGCAAAGGAGATTCTCAGCCCGTCAGGGTCGGCGGCGAGGGCCTTGGGACGATGCTCCAGACACTCGTTGCCCATCTTGCGCATCGGTTCGCCACAGCATTTTTCTTCCTTGCCAAGGATACCGACTTTTACCCCGGCGGCCTGACAGAGCGTGATAAAGCTTTTAGCAACCGAGATATTTCTTTTGTCAAAGGAAGCGTAACAGCCGACGAAATAGAGGATATCAACCTCGGTATCCTCGGCCAGCGGCTTGATGCCCAATTCCGTTGCCCAGTCGGCCCGTTCGGCGTAACCGATGCCGAGCGGATTACCGTTGACCTCG
>JBHEOR010000358.1:373-632 GCA_046260685.1 Desulfopila sp. | reverse complement strand
ACGTTACTCCGGAAGCCGATCCGGAATCCAGGCCCACCGCAAGCGAAGCGAGCGGGAAAAATGATAATTCTACTCTGCCCCAATGCAGTCATTGCGAGCGAAGCGCGGCAATCCAGGCCTCCCGCAAGCAAAGCGAGCGGGAAAAACACCAACCAGCAACGGCGCAGCAGCATCCCCAGCGATGCAAGACAGACACCATTTTGTCTGTACTCTGACACCAAATAGCTCTGCTGACCGCTTTTTACCACAAAAAACGAAG
>JBHEOR010000358.1:0-230 GCA_046260685.1 Desulfopila sp. | reverse complement strand
AAATTCCGTGGAATAGCTTCAGCAAAAATGACAACCGATGAAATTCTTAATTTGACTAGAGAAATATAATGAATGGTTATTCTTGATTCTTGCATATTGTTGGACTTATTCACAAATGATCCTAAATGGGCAAACTGGTCAGAAGAGATACTCGTTCAATATAGCCAGACCAACACTTTGTATATTAATTCAATTATTTATACGGAAGTGTCTATCGGTTTCAATAAAAT
>JBHEOR010000357.1:361-643 GCA_046260685.1 Desulfopila sp. | reverse complement strand
GGACAGGCAGGATAAATTTCTTGCATAATAAAAAGCAATGGTGTACAAATCGCAGGTTTAGCACACCAACAAATTAATATGTCGGGGCGTAGCGCAGCCTGGTTAGCGCGCCTGCCTTGGGAGCAGGAGGTCGTAGGTTCGAATCCTACCGCCCCGACCATTTATAAGTAAAGAAGCCGGACAGTTATATGCTGTTCGGCTTTTTCTTTTTTCATGGGAATTTGAGGCAGGGTGTCGCTTGGCGAAGTTGTTTTTGCTTTGATGTAATTGTTAGTAATATCA
>JBHEOR010000357.1:0-273 GCA_046260685.1 Desulfopila sp. | reverse complement strand
TGTAACAGTATACCCCTCGCGAAGGCCAAGTATATATGGATAATAATATGTATTTCAACGATATTTTGTTATATTTTCAATGAAATTTTCGGGCTGGCATATGCTGTTGCTATTTGCTATGAAAAAAAATGCAGGATGGATCGTATTCGGTACCCTCATCTTCTACCTTTTGAGCGTTGTTCTACCCCCTCTGCTGATACTGCCTGTATTGCTTGCCTGGTTGGTGCCGCTGGTGATGTGGCCACTGCTTGGCAAAAATTCTCGTCAACAGAC
>JBHEOR010000356.1:421-653 GCA_046260685.1 Desulfopila sp. | reverse complement strand
TTTGTTCTGGATGTTTGAATGCATGGGTGTATCACACAAGTATCACACTCTAAATTATAACTTAGTATTATTAGGTGGATAGGGTGTCGGCCGTAGGTTCGAATCCTACAGCCCCGACCATTTGTTCGTATAAAAGCCAATCACTTACATAGTGGTTGGTTTTTTACGTTTCCCACCCCTACCTTCCATTTGACGATTATTTGACGTTTCAGTCTACATCGTTTTGATTTTT
>JBHEOR010000356.1:0-249 GCA_046260685.1 Desulfopila sp. | reverse complement strand
AATCATTCGAATCGGAGGACCAAAGATTGCAACTACCGCAACATCGGGATCAATATTCATGATTTCATTATTTACCTGCCCTTTAATCACCATATCTTTCATTTTCAAAAAGGGGAGGGATGAAAAAAACGACTTCTCAACAGGCATAAACTCCCTGTGTTTCGTGTACAATAAATACTGCATACCATCAGCATTTCTTTCCGTTGTCTCGAACAGATGCCGCACAACTGCTTTACAGCGGTCATAGGT
>JBHEOR010000355.1:0-661 GCA_046260685.1 Desulfopila sp. | reverse complement strand
CTCCGACGTAAAAAAAATGCAAACGCTAATACAATCCTAACCTTTTGCAGTGAGGATACAAGGTGAGTGTGAAGTATAATAATTATGATACAAGCAGCCTGTCGGACTATCCATGAGCCGGCTGCAAATTCGGCCCGTATAGTCCGACAAACTGCCTAGCAACCCGCCTTACCAGTGTTATTATTTATATTCTCGCAACTCATTATCACAAGTCCTAAGGACTTGTAGGTCATTAATTTCAAAGCAATCCTCCCTGTGCCCAGCAACATATGGCATGGCGAACTACATGAAAAGCGGGGTCAGGAATGTATCCTCGGAGAGGAATCTCTGACCGAACTGACCCAGGATGCCACCCGCCTGAAGATCGAGGTTGAGCAGCTGGTCCTGAACATCCGCGAACGCTTCCGCGACGAGAATGTGTCTAAAGAGCATCTCAAGGAGCTGCGCAAGGAGACCTCGCGAACCCTTGCTTTCCTCGAGAAAGTCGAAGTCTCGCTCAGCGACCAGCTACGGCGTCTCAGCAAAGGCCTGGTCAAGGCTGACCAGAAGATCTCACAGGTCTCCGGGCTGGGCGTCGAAGAGGTGGTGTCCGGGCTGAAAAAAGCCCGCAAGAAGATCGAAGATGCGGCTGAAAAGAAGGTGCATTAAGCATCTGAGCTAC
>JBHEOR010000354.1:404-661 GCA_046260685.1 Desulfopila sp. | reverse complement strand
AACTGGAATAGGCCGAATGGTCATCGCTGGTTATAACACCTGCGAAGGTATCGCCACCGACAGCACCACCGACACCATCCAACCCAACCACCGTCATCCGCACCGCCACCGTCATTCCGGGCTTGATCCGGAATCCATAGTTGGTTACAAGCAATAGATTCCTGATCAAACCCCGAATAACGCGAAACTACCCACAACCCAGCCAGTCTACGTTCGCAGGCTAGCAGTTATCTTAAAAAGATAACGACTTTGCAGAC
>JBHEOR010000354.1:0-230 GCA_046260685.1 Desulfopila sp. | reverse complement strand
TTACGAACATATCAATCTTAAGAATTTGAGAATTGAGATATCATGAAGTACCTTATTACCGTACTGGTTATTATCTGCGCCGCGACCCTGCTGACCCTCTATTTCGTCTGGCCGGAAAAGCCGATGGATACGACACATGTTGCAGTGACTGTTAATGGTCATGATCTCTCTAAATCAACTGTTAAATCCGAAGAAGCAAGGACCGGATACCATAGCGAAGACGATTACAC
>JBHEOR010000353.1:378-666 GCA_046260685.1 Desulfopila sp. | reverse complement strand
CTTCAGGATTAAGGCGAGCTGTTTCGATGTTTAGAGACCCTTGAAATTTGCACAAGGTTCTATGCCAGTTGTTTTCATAACCGCCGGTGCTTTCTACAGCTGCATGGAGTTTTGCCTCAGGGTGTTTTTCAAAGAAAGCTATAAGTTGTTCGTAGAGCCGACTATGCCCTAAATGGGTGTCGTCCAACTGGAAATTTTCTTCAATAGGTTGTTTTTTGCTGTCGAGAATGACAAAGTCAGCATACCCTTTGCTGACATCACCACCCAGGTAGTATTGTTGATGCATGG
>JBHEOR010000353.1:0-307 GCA_046260685.1 Desulfopila sp. | reverse complement strand
TTAAATTACTTTACAACCAAGAAATGTCAGATTGGCCCTGGAAAGGTTAGTGTTTATGTTGACTCTGACAATTTCACTGACTGACTGACTGTTTGTAATTAATTTTACAAAAACACCATACAAGGGGTACTCTCTTTAGTCCCCGTGCTTTGCGGGGATAAGTACCTTACAGATTGACTTCTTGCAAAAAAAACAAGGCAGCAACAGACTTACACGTCGCATATACAAGAAGCTAACCATGCTTTTTCAGCGACACTCACCCTGTACCAATAATATAGAATTGCTGAATGGTACGGGATTATACTTA
>JBHEOR010000352.1:381-672 GCA_046260685.1 Desulfopila sp. | reverse complement strand
TCATTCGCGGTGTATGGAACGAATAACCGAACTTGCCAAATCGGCAAAAAAAAGGCATGCTTTATTGAGCGAGTGAAAATAAGCTGAATCTTACAGCACCCCTCAAGGGGGTACTCTTTTTAGTCCCCATGCTGTGAGGGGGACTGAACTGAGTGACAGATTTTCTGGAGTAAGGCACTAAAGAGACAGCAGAGAGAACGAATTGAGCCCCTTACGGATTATAATTATTGCCATCCTTATCTATATCGGCTACCGGCTGATAATAAGCGGATGGAAGAAGCCATCGGTTGA
>JBHEOR010000352.1:0-229 GCA_046260685.1 Desulfopila sp. | reverse complement strand
CCGGCAAGTGATATCCTGGAAGAAGACCCGGTTTGTAAAAAACTCGTGCCACGAAAACAGGCCGTGCAATACGACTATCAAGGACAAAAACATTATTTTTGCAGCAAAGAATGCTGTAAGATATACAGAACCAAACAAGGAGAATATAAATGAAGTTTTTTATTGATACAGCCAATCTCGAAGAAATCAAAAAAGGTCTTGAGATGGGCATGGTTGATGGGGTTACTAC
>JBHEOR010000351.1:451-681 GCA_046260685.1 Desulfopila sp. | reverse complement strand
CTTCAAGGGCAAGGGCTGCGACACCTGCGGCGGCCTCGGGTACAAGGGGCGTGCGGGACTCTATGAGGTGATGGCGCTCAGTCCCGAGCTCCGGCGGATGATCCTGCGCGGGGCCTCGGTGGCCGACATGCGCGACCAGGCCGTGGCGGAGGGGATGCTGACCCTGCGCATGGATGGCGTCGTCAAGATTGCGAAGGGCGTGACCACACTCGAGGAAGTCGTCAAGGAGA
>JBHEOR010000351.1:0-230 GCA_046260685.1 Desulfopila sp. | reverse complement strand
CTCCGGATGATCCCGTTCAGCGTCAAGACCTTCGAGGACCTGGGCCTGCCGGCGGTGGCCGCCCGGCTGGCCGAGCGGCCGCGCGGCCTCGTGCTGGTGACCGGCCCGACCGGCAGCGGCAAGTCCACCACGCTCGCGGCGATGATCGACAAGGTCAACAAGGAGCGCCGGGGGCACATCATCACGGTGGAGGACCCGATCGAGTTCATTCACCGCCACCAGAACTGCAT
>JBHEOR010000350.1:409-682 GCA_046260685.1 Desulfopila sp. | reverse complement strand
AACGACGGTAACTATGGGGATGAAAAGTGAAGGATGTCAAGAAAAAGGTTGACATCGGCCATCATGGGGAATAGTGTGTCGGGTTCTGGCGCGGGATGGAGCAGGCTGGTAGCTCGTCGGGCTCATAACCCGAAGGTCGGGGGTTCAAATCCCTCTCCCGCAACCAAATAAAAACAAGAGGCCACTGGATCATGCGATTCGGTGGCCTCTTTTTTTTGGTACTGCCCGCCGTTGCCAGCTATTTTCCATCGCTGTCAGTTGTGCCGTTATTTT
>JBHEOR010000350.1:0-241 GCA_046260685.1 Desulfopila sp. | reverse complement strand
CGCCTGGTGCAAGTCTGAGCGTTTGAAGCGATGGTCCAGAGAGAGGATATCCTGGACAAAGTTGTCAACCTTGTAGTCCTGAAATTCAAAATCCCTGAAAAAATGCCCGGCGACGCGCAAGAAATTAAACGCGTTGATCGTTCTGCCGTTGACAGACTGGATGTCCTCCATCTCCTCGTCGCTGGTCGGTACGTCGCTTAAGGGCGCTGCTGTCGCCGCCTCCATCAGCTCGCTGGTAGCG
>JBHEOR010000035.1:0-23101 GCA_046260685.1 Desulfopila sp. | reverse complement strand
CAATTAGAGGTACCCCTCTGAAATTTCTCTGCATTTTTTCTCCAAATGATAAAATATTTTATTTGCTGTGCTGTTTATTGTATATTGTATTCTGAATGAAATACGAAATAATACCAGAATAACCGTCGTGCCACAATCTCTTCCCGCAATTCCACTCGCACACTTCTTTGCTCTTGACATTTTGGCATATTGTGGCGATTATGAAGGTAGTATAAATATTTATACTTGATAGTTTTTTCAAGCTTGATGTTCAACAGCTATTTCATTGAAATTTTGAAATATGAAACATCTTGTCCTCCTCATACCAGCGCTTCTGTTCGGCGCAACATTGATGACCGACGCTTCCGCGGGTGACCTGGAAGGTCATATGGAGTACACCATTACGAGCTATACCCTTGACGATAATCTGTTGACGGGACTCGAAGAGGCCGCCGGGGGCAATCTGCTGATCACCGGCAGCAGTTCGGATATATTGACAGACGGTATGAAAAATCAAGAAGACTATGGCGAGGGTGACTTCAAACCGGCAGCCGATGTACTGTCGCTTTCCGCGGAATTTATCGCCACGCCGGATCTTGCTTTGCAGGGTACCATCGGGGTTGCCAGGAATACCGAAAAATTCATCCTTGACCAGGAAAATACCAGCAGCTGGGAAGCCAATGTAGGCATTATCTACAAACTGTTCAATACCATCAATTATGAAGTTCATTTCGGCTATATGGAAACTGGTGACCTTTTCAAGGAAAAAAGCAGCTACAGTGATGTAGAAAATATTATCATGATCAGCAACAAGCTCTCCATGAGCTTCTGATGCCCATCAACAAGCGTTGCGCCTGCCGCACAATCCCTCTTTTCTTTATTGCCCACTCCTCCCCCATTACTTGACATCGTATCGCGCTTGGAATAAACCGCAAAGTAGAATACTCTTTGCAGTATTCGATGTACACCAGTATTACATGTATTACATGATCATGGGACAGTGTCATCAACCGCCGCCATGCTGCAATGTGCGATTGCCCAGTTATTCAAGCCAGGTAATTGTGCGACGTTTACTGCACTTCGGCTTCCTGCACTCCACACTCATCTCAAGGAAAATGTGTCTCAAATGCCTCAGCCCAGCGAATATAACATCCTCATGTACTCCCATGACACCTACGGTTTGGGCCATATTCGCCGGACCATGGCCATTGCCGATCACCTCCAGGGGAGCAATACCAACATTCTTATATTGACGGGCTCGCCCATCGTGGGCCGTTTTTCCTTTCCCGAGCAGGTGGACTTTGTCCGAATCCCCGGGATGATCAAAAAGACCAACAACGACTACCAGTCGCTTTCCATCCGCATCGAAGCCAAACAGGCCTTGAAGATCCGGACCGATATCATCAAGGCCACCGCCAAGACCTTCCGTCCCGATCTTTTTATCATCGACAAAGAACCGCTGGGCCTCAAACGCGAGGTGCTGCCCACCTTGAAATGGCTGAAGAAACAGTTGCCCGGCACTCGAAACATCCTCGGCCTGCGCGATATTCTTGATGACAGCAGTGTTATTTGTCGAGACTGGAACAAACGCAAAGTCTACCATTATCTCAACACGCTCTACGACGAGATCTGGGTCTATGGCGAACAGGACATCTACGACCCCGTTGAACAGTATAAGCTGCCGCCACACCTGCATGACAAGGTTGTCTTCACCGGCTATCTGCCCCGGCAGAAAATAGAAGAGAGCACCGCCGCCAAGATCCGCAAGCAGTTTCGTGTTTTTGACGATGACACCTTTGTACTGGTGACCACCGGCGGCGGCGGCGACGGCAGTGAAGTCCTCGACCACTATATCTCGCTGCACGATAAATATCCCGAGTCTCTGCCGTTCAAAAGTGTTATGATAACAGGGCCCTTCATGCCGCGGCAAAAACGTGAGGAACTGCGCCAGCGGGCGAGCAGATGCGGCATAAAGGTACTGCCGTTCCATCCGCGCCTGGAAGAGTTGATCAAGGCGGCCGATCTGGTTATCTCCATGGGCGGGTACAATACCTTCTGCGAGATACTGACCCAGCGTACGCCGGCCCTGATTATCCCCCGGGAAACGCCGCGACTCGAGCAACTTATCCGCGCCCGGTGCATGCAGGCCCGCGGCGTCATTGAATATATCCCCTGGACCGAGGTCACCCCCGGAGTTCTGCGGGACAAGATGGTTTCCATGGCTGCCGACGCTTCCTCCTATAGAGATGCCATGAGCAAATTCCCGCTCTCGGGGCTGGACACCATACGGCAACGTCTTGACAGCTTTAAGAGTGGTAAAAATGCAGATATCGGACATACGCCGCCCTGTTCGTAGCTCAGCTCGAAGCACTACAAGCCCGGGCCGATCAGCTGCATTTTGTTGGCAATCAAAATTTTACTAACGCTTCTTAATAAATATTACCCGACGTTATTACCATGCCTGATATCACCGAAACTCCTTCAAAACCCGCCTTAGCCTATGTTCTCAAAGGCTACCCGCGCATCTCGGAAACATTTATTTCCAACGAAATTCTGCAGTTGGAGAAACTTGGATTCTCCATAACCATTTTTGCCATGCGCAAGCCCCGGGAAAATTTCCACCATGCCTCCGTCGAGCAGATACAAGCACCTGTTTTTTATCTGCCGACCTATTTCTTCAAAAACTTTTTTCGGCTCCTGTCGCCGAACCTTCGCCTCTGTTTCACCTCTCCCCGACGCTACTTCAAAGCGGTGGTCACTGCCATAAAGCGCTTTCGCCGGACACGCAAGAGTGCGACCTTCAAACATCTCTTCCAGGCCGGATATATGGTGGACACCCTCCAGCACACAAACGCCAAAATCGACCAACTTCATGGCCACTTTGCCCATTCGCCCACCTCGGTGACCATGTTCGCCTCGCTACTCAGCACACTGCCATTCAGCTTCACCGCACATGCCAAAGACATCTATACTTCAAACAAAGAGCAGCTCAGAGAAAAAATCGCCAAGGCCGCATTCGTGGTAACCTGCACCCAGTATAACGCCGATTATTTACGTGGAATTGCCGGCCGGGAGACCACCCCGCTTCACTGCATCTATCACGGCATCGACACTTCGCTGTTCACCTCGGGCGGCGCCAGGGTACACTGTTCACCGCCCTATTCACTGCTCACCGTTGCCCGGCTCACCGAGAAAAAAGGACTGCCGACAATCTATCAGGCACTTGCCCAGCTCGACCGGCAGGGGGTTGATTTTCAACACAATCTTATCGGCGACGGCGACGATAGAGAGGCCATTATCGCGCTCATCGAAGAGCTCGGCCTCGGAAACAAATGCCGGTGGCTGGGCACCAAAAACCATGAAGAGGTACTTGACCACTTCCGGCGCAGCGATCTTTTTGTCCTGGGCTGCCGCATTGCCCAAAGCGGCGATCGTGACGGCATTCCCAATGTGCTGGTGGAGAGCCTGGCCATGGGAATTCCAGCCCTGTCCACCTCTGTTTCAGCCATTCCCGAACTGGTCATCGATGGCCGCACCGGACGCACCGTGCCGCCCGAAGACAGCGGTGCTATGGCGCAGGCCATCATGGAAATGCTGAGCGACCCCGCACTCCGCAGATGGGTTATCGAAGAGGGGCAAAAGCTTGTCCGGCAGCACTTCGACAACTCTACGTCGACGGCACAACTGGCCGAGGTTTTCATAAAGAACAGTCAACAACGCTCACCCTTATAACCACGACCATGCTCAATACTCCCACACCAGCCAGCGCATATACGGCAACGAAGGCAACGAAGGCAACGCAGCTTTTCGGCCTGCTGCGCCACGGCCTGACCGAGTGGAATGAACAGAAACGGGTACAGGGCAGCATGGACTCGCCGTTAAGCAACAACGGGCAGGAACAGACCCGCACCTGGGCCGACTATCTCCAGCGCCATGGTGCCCGTGACAACTGGCAGCGCATCATAGCCAGCGATCTTGGCCGGGTACGGCAAACCGTGGCGATTCTCAATGACAGACTCGGGCTCCCCGTTCATTTTGATACTCGGTTACGTGAAATGCACTGGGGCGACTGGGAAGGGCGACGCGTCAAAAACGTCAGGGAGCAGTATGGCGCCATGATCCATGAACAGGAACAACTGGGCTGGGATTTCCGGCCGCCCGGTGGTGAGTCCAGAAAAGAGGTGTTGCAACGTGTCCGGGCGGCCCTGTATGACAGCGCGATCAAGTGGCCGGAACAAAATATTCTGGTGGTCTGCCATCTGGGCGTTATCAAATGTTTGATCAATAGCGCTGTCGACAGCCCCTGTCTGCCCGGCACGGTACCCACCCTTGACAGGAACAGCCTGCAGATACTGTCGTGGGAAAAAGGCTCGCTGCACTGGCAGCAGCGCAACATTGCCCCGGAGCACGGAACATGAAAATCGTCTACTACTGCCAGCATGTCCTCGGCATAGGCCACTTCCACCGCAGCCTTGCCATCTGCCGGGAACTGGCGGCAGCACACGATGTCACCATGATCACCGGCGGGGCCCCGGTGGAGACCGGGGATGAGCAGATAGCTTTTTTCCAGCTGCCGGGCCTTATGATGGATGCCACGTTCAATAATCTCGCGCCTACCGGGACAGGGACAAACACCGAAAAAGAACCACCGGACACTGAACCCGCAACGCTGGAAACAGTCAAACGGAGGCGGGCGGCGCTCCTCTATACTTTTTTTGAGGAACACCGCCCCGATGCTTGTATCATCGAGCTCTACCCATTTGGCAGGAAAAGTTTCCGTTTTGAACTCGACCCTGTACTGCAAGCCATCAGAGATGGCAGATTGCCAGGATGCCATGTTTTTTGCAGCCTGCGCGATATTCTGGTGGAACGTCACGACAGCGGGAAATTTGAACAACGGGTAATCACAACGCTCAACGATTTCTTCGACGGCCTGCTCATCCATGGCGACAAAAAATGTATCGCCCTGGATGCCACCTTCTCGCGCCTCCATGACATCACCATCCCCATGGCCTACACCGGCTATGTTACACCATTTATACCTGCCGCACCTCGTGCGGATGTGCGCCATAATCTGGGTTTTTCCGATGCGACATCGCTTATCGTCGCCAGCATTGGTGGCGGCAATGTGGGCTCGGAACTGCTCTTGAGCATGGCCGAAGCCATGAGCTTTATGGATGTTATGGATGATCCCTTCCTTCATCTGCAGATCTTCACCGGCCCCTATATCGACAATAACGATCTCACACGGCTCAGTGATCACAGCGATGCACGAATAACGGTGAGCCGTTTTACTGCCGAGTTCATGCACTGGCTGAGGGCCGCCGATCTCTCCGTCTCCATGGCCGGCTACAACACTACCATGAATATACTGCAAAGCGGCGTCCCGGCACTACTCTATCCCTTTGGCCAGAATCAGGAACAGCTCCTGCGCCTTCAGGCACTGGGCCACAACCTACCGCTCAAAATGCTTGAGCAACGCGATCTGCAGCCCGAAACACTGGCAGGCCATGTTCGCAACCAACTGCGCAAAGGGCGGTTCAGCTCAACCGTGAATCTCAACGGTGCCGCGGAGACCGCCCGACTGATCGAACATTGGAGCAGATGAGATGAACTTTGCCCCGGCACCACTCTACAGCCGCCCCATCAACACCCTGGAAGCTCCACTTCGCCAGGCAGTCAAAAAAGGGGCGGCAGCAGCAGGTGGAGAGGTGCGCGTTTTTTTTCGTGCCGATGATATCGGTGTGCCCTCAAAAAACTTTTCCACCATGCTCAAGCTTTTCCAGCAATACTTGGTACCGCTTGGCCTTGCCGTGGTGCCCACGTGGCTCACCGCGCTGCGATGGCACAGCCTCTGCGCCGAAATTGATACGGAAAAAGCGGAACTGTTCTGCTGGCATCAGCATGGCTGGACCCATAAAAATCATGAAACCCGGGGCAAGAAACAGGAGTTCGGAGACAGCCGCCCGGCGGACAGTATCGCGCATGACCTCCTGCGCGGCCGTAACCGGCTGGAGCAGCTGCTCGGTGCCGCTTTTTCTCCGCTGTTCACACCGCCCTGGAACCGGTGCGGGGCAACCGCACTGGAGCTGCTGGCCACCTCCGGCTACACGGCTCTTTCTCGAAGCAGCGGTGCACACCCGCTCCCCCCCACGGGGTTTGCCGATATCCAGATCAATGTCGATCTGCATACCCGCAGGGAAGCCGACCCGCAGGTGTCGGCCCGGCAGCTTTTTGCCGAACTGGAAATTGCCCTGGCAAGCGGACATGCAGGTATTATGCTGCACCACCAGAGAATGAACCGCCATGCCTTCGACCTGCTTGAGTGCTTATTGCACATACTGACACACACCTTGGAGGTTCGGCTTATAAAGATGGTGGATATGGTACACTCTTGCCGCAAAGATATATACGACTGTTGATTATCAGCAAAGCTTCAGGGGAGATGGGATCTTCATATGAAAACCGAAAACCCGTAGGTCAATCAGGTCAATCAGCCGGGCGTTGCTGGTAAAAAAAATTTGAATAGTAGAGCACTCTGCAGTATATAATAATAATAACTATTGTGCTTCTTATTAGCGTTACTGCATTGCTCCTGTCACTTGAAACAGAGGGACCATGAATCGCTTACCCGGCCTACCGCTTACTATTTCCTTCGGCATCGCTGTTAAAAGCATGCGGGTGCGTTTTTTCCGCTCACTGATCACCACGCTCAGCCTGGTTTTGGCCGTAGCCTTTCTCTCGTTTACCCTGATCAGTGATGATCTGGCACAATCGCTGCTGGTCCAGGGGGATACAGCAATCACCAATGAGTTGACCCAGCTGGGCTACGACATTCGGCCAGGCGACACCTCCATCAGCGCTTCACCGAAACAGCGCTGGATTGTTTTTTTATCCCTTCTGGTCTGCGTCGTCGGTATTGTCAACGCCCAGCTTATGTCGGTTACGGAGCGTTTTCGTGAAATCGGTACAATGAAATGCCTCGGTGCTCTTGATAGCTTCGTTGTCAAAATATTCATCATCGAGGCCACGCTGCAGGGGCTGGTGGGCGCATCGGCCGGAGTGATCCTGGGAATGTCTTTCTCCCTTGTTACGGGAATACTGCGCTTCGGTATGGTCTCTTTTACATCGGCGGCCTGGTTTACAATCTTTGGCTCCATGGCTTTTGCCGTGCTGATCGGTACACTGCTCAGCCTGTTTGGAGCGCTCTATCCCGCACTGGTTGCCGCCAGAATGGAGCCCGTCGAGGCCATGCGGGTTGAACAGTAGGGAAATACGGCAGACCCCCGGGTCAATCAGCTGCATTTTCCTGCTCATCAGCTCTATCTTCAGATGTTTTAAGGAGAGTTATGGAATCGGAATCCAAACAGATCGTTCGCGTCAGCGGCGTCACCAAGGACTTTGATCTTGGCAAAATAGTCGTCCATGTCCTTAAAGGGATCGACCTTGAGATCCAGACCGGCCATTACATTTCTATTATGGGGCCGTCAGGCTCAGGAAAATCGACGCTGTTCAATATGATCGGCGGTCTGGACAAACCAACCAGCGGCAAGGTGTTCATCGATGAGGTAGATATCGCCCAGCTTGATGCCTACGAACTGGCCTGGCTGCGCTGCCGCAAAATCGGCTATATCTTTCAGACCTTCAATCTCATTCCAGTGATGACGGCCCTGGAAAACGTCACGCTGCCCATGACCTTCGCCGGCCTCCCCGGTGATACGGCAACGGACAAGGGCATGGAACTGCTCAATCTGGTTGGTCTCGATGGCCGCCATGGCCATAAACCCGCCGAGCTTTCCGGCGGCCAGCAGCAGCGCGTGGCGGTGGCGCGCGCCCTGGCCAACGACCCGGCCATCATCCTGGCCGACGAACCAACGGGCAACCTTGATCTTACCACCGGAGAAGACATCATCACATTGTTGAAAAAGCTTTCCCGAGAACGTGACGTCACGGTTATCTCGGCGACCCACGATTATAAAATGCTCAATGTCTCCGACAAGGTTATCTGGATACGGGACGGCAGAATTGATCTCGTCCAAAACCGCGACGAACTCGATATCCAAACCGGCGGTGTTGCTCGAACTGCTGACGAATCCAGCGGTCATACCGGTGACAGCGATGCCGGCATGACCGTATAATATAAAGGCTCCTTTAAACAATGAAATTCTTCCTTCAACGATTCCTGCCCGGTGTCTTTTTTCTGCTCACCGCCGTCACCGTAAGCTGGCCGGGTACTGCGCCGGCTGCAGGGCTGTCACACCGGCAACTGGTGGAGGCCTTCAGTTCGCTGGAAGATCGTCGCACCGGCAGCACCGGCAACAGGGCGGCCGCCCGTTTCATACTCGACTACCTCGAGGATCTGGGGCTGCAGCCCGAAACCCAGTCCTTCGGTGTGCCCGCCCGTCGAGTCGAAGACGCCCGCATTACCATCAACGGTACAAGCACACCGATCCAGCCATTTCTCTATAACGCCATCACCCCGGAGGGAACCGACGGACCGCTTGAGGGTCCGCTGTATTATGTTGGAACCGGCAGCCGTGAGAATCTCAAGGGTATCCCCGTTAAGGACAGTATCATCCTGCTCGATTTTGACTCGGGAATCGCCTGGCAGCACCTGGCCTCTTTAGGGGCCAAGGCAGCCATTCTGGTCAATAACGGCCAGAGCAATACAAAGCATTTGTTTGAAGAAAAAACAGAGCTTTCTCCAATCCAGTTTCCCCTGTTCTACATGCAGCAGGAGCAGGCAACACAGCTTTTTGGAGCGTATGTCGGCAAAACAACGGCAACTCCGCTCATCGCCCAGTCCGTTTCACTCGATGCCTCCATAGTATGGCAGGAACGTATGACGGACAACATCTACTGCTTTATTCCAGGTTCCGAACCCTCCCTTGAAAATGAACTGCTGGTCGTTGAAGCCTTTTATGACAACAGCGGGTTTCTGCCGGGCAATGCTCCGGGGGCTGATGAGGCCACATCCATCGTCACTCTCCTCAAAACCGCCGAGACCCTGATACAATCTCCTCCCGGCCGTCCTGTTCTGCTCCTGGCAACCAGCGGCCATGATAAAGCCCTGGCGGGAATGCGCGAATTTATCTGGACCCTGCAGACAGACGAGGACGAACTCCAGGAGTATCACCAGCGTCTGCTGGCCGATATGGAGACGGCCGCCAATAACCTGGAGGTGCTGCGCAATCTGTCCTTTCCTTTGCAACCATCGAATGAAGAAAACAGCCGCATCCAAGAGGCCATCAAAAACACTCTCAAGGCAAGTGTCGACCAAATATCGCGCCGTCTCGTCCATCTCCGCCTTAACCAGGGCAACGACGACGACAGCCAGGGCAACGATGACGACAGCATGGCGATAAAGGATCTTGTCGACAAACGCTTCACCCTCCGACAGCTGGGCTGGAAAACCGACTTCAGCGACCTTTCGGCGCAGGAGGCCAAACTTTTAAAAAATCTGCTGCCCGAGTCCATGGCCGAACACCGGAAGATCATCAACAGCAGCGAAAAACACCTCCAGGCGTTTCAATCAACACGCAAACTGAAGGAGCAGAGCGGTTCGTTCAACATCGCCGCCGTCATTTCACTGCATCTCTCCAGCCACGGTTCGGGGGTCGGTGCGTTTCATGAAGGCTGGCTCTACCAGCTCAGACCCCGCATCAACCGCACCGGGATATACAGCCAACTCGGCGATGTACTGCGCCAGTCGGCAACCACCAGTGCCAGCTCCACTCCCTATGTCGACTCGCTTCGACCATCGCGCATGCGTACCTGGGACACATGGTTTCTCGGCAAGCCCTTTCATGGCGGCGAGGTCAGCTCTCTTGCCGGCTACCTGGGCATAACCCTTGCCACAACCGGCGACGGCCGCCATCTCTGGGGCACACCCCGGGACACGGCGGAAAGGGTAAACCGGCAGCGCCTGGAAGAACAGCAAAGACTTATCTCTCACCTCATCGTCGATGTCAGCCGGGCGGACAGGCTCGCCACCGGCAAATCACCGCGCAACGGTTTTTCCACTATCAGCGGCCGGGCCAGTCTTCTCCTCCAGGGAGAACTCTTCGCCGAGTACCCGGCGTACAACACCACCCTCATGGCCTTTCAGGGCCAGACGCGCTTCTACGCCAGTGTTGATACGGCCGGCCGGTTCATGATCAAGGGCGTATCCGATAAAAAAAACGTGCGCGACAAAGTCATCATCGAAGGCTACCGCTTTGACGAGGCAAGCGGCCGTGTCAAGTGGGCCATCGACAAGAAGGAGACCGGCAAAAGCAACTACAGGGTCAAAGTGCGGCGCAAACACATGAAAACCGACCTCACCCTTTTCAGCGCCACCGGGACAACCATCTTCGGCACCCTTGAACCGCGCAACTTCATGTATATGACCAAACTCGACCTGCTTGACGGCCGCCGGGATGCTCCGCCCCAGCACTTCTGGTACAGCCGCATCGATACACGACAATCAGTCTTTACAACCATCTATACAGAGCCTGGAACCTGGCTCAAGCTGACACTTTCGGAAAACGTTCTGACCCGCAAATTCATTCTCTCCAACAGTACCAAAAAATCACCGGTGGGCCACGGCTATCCCGTCGACAAGTATTCCGCCATCCACAACTCAACCTATCATGCCGCCCGTGACATGTGGGGCCTTCTGCAGCCGCGTATAGCCAATCTGGCAAATCACGGTATCGTCGATCCCCAGATGGACACCCTGGAACAACAGGGCCTGGCCGCCCTGGAACAGGCCGAGCGCTCGCTTGCCCAGATGGAGTACGTAACGTTCCAGGAATCCGCCCTGCAGGCTCTGGCCCTGGCTGGAAGGGTCTATGTCCAGGTGGAGGAGACCCAGAAGGATGTACTATTCGGGGTGCTCTTCTACATTGCCCTGTTCGTTCCGTTTGCCTTCTGCATGGAGCGCTTTCTTTTCAACCACGCCAATATTTACAAGCGCATCGTCGCCTTCATGCTCATTCTGGTCGCCCTGATCACCGTCATCTACAATGTCCATCCCGCCTTTCAACTGGCCTACAGCCCCACCGTGATCATCCTTGCCTTTTTTATCATCGGCCTCTCTCTTCTGGTCACCCTCATCATTTTCTTCCGTTTCGAAGAGGAAATGATCCTGCTGCAGCGCCATGCCAGCCATCAGCGGCCCTCGGAAATAAGCCGCTGGAAGGCCTTTGTCGCCGCTTTTTTTCTGGGTGTCTCCAACCTGCGCAAACGACGCCTGCGCAGCATACTGACCTGCCTCACCCTCATTATCCTGACCTTTACCATTATGAGCTTTACTACGGTAAAATCGAGTAATGAGGCCAACACCATGCTCTTTGAAAAAAACGCCCCCTATACCGGACTGCTCCTCAAAACAATCAACTGGCAGGGATTGCCGCGCCAGGCGAGGAGCGCCCTTACCGCCGACACTCAAAATTCCAAAACAACGGCGACGCGGGTATGGCTGGACAGCCGCAGTCAGACGCGGCCGATCCAGGTACCGCTTCGGGTCGGCAACCGGAGCGCCGACCTGAAGGGCCTCATGGGCATGACCCCAGCGGAACCGGCGGTAACCGGAATAGATACCATCCTGACGGCAGGAAGATGGTTTCGGGAAAACGATGGCAACGCCATCATTTTGGAAGCGGAAACAGCCCGGGAACTGGGTATCGATTTTAGCACAAAAGGCCCAAAAACACTTGAACTGTGGGGCTATAAATATCAAATTGTAGGGCTTTTTTCCGCAGAACTGCTCAATAAGCGAAGCGACCTCGACGGCGAGCCCTTGACGCCGGTAACCTTTCCTCGAGAGGATTCCTCCTGGATGAGCGCTGCGGAACAGGAAGCCATGGCCGCCCAGGATGAGATCCGCACCATGCAGAGCCGCTACCGTCATCTGGACAGCAACGCAGTGGCCTTTGTACCTGCCGACACGCTTCTTGCCATGGGGGGACAACTCAAAAGTGTCGCCATAAAGCCGGATTCCCGGGAAGATATCCAGCAGATCGGCCGCCACCTGGTGCGGCGCTTCAACCTTCCCGTCTTTGCCGGCACTTCCAGCGGCGTCTGGCTCTACAGTCCGACCAGTACTCTAAGCTACAGTGGTGTCCCCAATATTGTCATTCCGCTTGCCATTTCCATCCTTATCGTGCTCAACACCATGATAAGCTCGGTCTATGAGCGCAAAAACGAGATCGCAGTCTACACCTCCGTGGGGCTTGCCCCGAACCATGTCAGTTTTCTCTTCATTGCCGAAGCCATGGCCCTTGCCGTCATCTCCGTGGTGCTGGGCTATCTGCTGGCCCAGGTGTCCGCTGCACTGTTTGCCTCGACATCCTACTGGCAGGGCATTACCGTCAATTACTCCTCATTGGCCGGGGTTGCCGCCATGGTCCTTGTCATGGCCGTTGTGCTCGTCTCGGTTCTCTACCCCTCCAGAGTCGCCGCCAATATCGCCATCCCCGATGTCAAACAGACCTTCAAACTGCCCGCTCCGGTCAATAACCGCATTGAAGTAATCCTGCCGTTTTATATGAAATTTGCCGAACATCACTCCATTGGCGGCTTTATCTACAGTTATCTTGCCGGGCATCAGGATATTTCGCACGGCAAATTTTCCACTGGACCGGTTGATATTATTTTTTCCTGTGCCACGGTGGACGAGATCAAACAGATGGTGGTCGGCGCTCCCGACCCCGCTGCTCTCAACTGTATGCACATACAGGCCAAGGTCTGGCTTGCCCCCTTTGACTTCGGCATCATGCAAAAAGTAGACATCCAGTTCTGCCCGGCCAGGCAAAGCAAGGAATACCTTGAAATCAAATTAACGCTGCAGCGTCAGTCCGGAGAGATGGCAATGTGGCAGCGGATCAACACCATGTTTCTCCATGATATCCGTAAGCAGCTGCTTATCTGGCGCTCCATCGACGATGAAGGGCATAACTACTATGCCGGTATTCTTGAGCAGAAGACAGCAGAGGACAAAACATGACCGACGCCAACGTCAATATAATCAGGCCACGGGCAATTATTACCGGTGTACTCTTTGCCGTTATCATCTGTCTGTTGACGCCGTTCAACAATATCTATCGCCAGGCTACCTTACTGGGCGGCGGACATTTCCCGCTGGCGCCTTTCTTTGTCTTTTTTGTTCTCACCCTGGTGGTCATGCTGATCGGTACCATCAGCCGCCGTCCCTATATTCTGCGGGGCTCGGAACTGATCGTCATCTGGATCCAAATGGCCATCGGGGCGGGAATCGCCTATACCGGCTTTGCCAGGACTTTTCTCATCAACCTCACCGCCCCGATCCATTTTGCCACCATCGGCAATATGTGGCGGGAAAAACTTCTCCCTCTGCTGCCCTCCCAGCTGATGCCCCGGGAAGAGGCCATCACCATGCTCTACCGGGGCATCGACGGCGGCCGGCAGATGAGCTGGACTGAAGTTGTCTTCAACATTCCCTGGAAGGCCTGGCTTGAGCCCATACTCCTGTGGGGTGGTTTCTCTCTGCTCAGCTTTGGCGTGATGTTCTGTCTGGTCAATATCCTTTCCAGGCAGTGGGTGCATAACGAAAGGATCAATTTCCCCCTGTTGAAGGTGCCGGAAATAATCGGTACCGCGGTTAATGAGCGTTCTCTGGATCGTTTACTACTGGACAGATTTCTGCTGGCCGGTATTGCCGTTCCACTCTTTCTCCATTTACTCAATGGCCTGAGTTTCTATTTTCCCTCGGTACCGAACATTTCCACCTTTGCCCTGGCCGGGCATTACTTTCCCAATTATGGCCTGTTCTCAGGGTTCGACAGGCTCAAAATATATTTCTACCCGGCCTTCATCGGTTTTGCCTTTCTCACCTCACGGCAGATTTCTTTTTCCTTCTGGTTTTTCTTTTTTGCCGGCTGTCTCCTCTATGGTGTTCTCAATGTTATCGGCATCATCATTCCGGCCTCGGAACTGGGTATCACATTTGGTCCGACCCTGTCACGTCCCGAGGAGATGCAGATGATCGGCGCCTACGGCGTATTCTTTTTCTTTCTTGTCTGGCTGGCCCGGCATCATCTCGCCGATGTGACCCGCCAGTCATTTTTTATGGGCGCGCGTGATTCCGACAGAACCGAGTGGTTTGACGTACGCCTGTCCTTCTGGGGAACCATGGGCGGCATCGCCGCGCTGATCTACTGGTATGTCCGGCTCGGCACCAGCCCGCTCACCGCCACACTGACCGTCCTGGCGTTTTTCATGATTACCATCGTGGCTGCCAGAATTATCTGCCAGGGAGGGATCGCCTACTTCACCTTAACCGCCGCCCCGCTCGACGGCATCATCGCCCTGTTCGGCACCAAGCTTTTCGCCGGGGTCAGCGGTGTTCTCGCCGGCATGAGTCAGAAAACCTTTTTTGTCGATCTGCGCGAATCACTGATGCCTTCTCTGGTGCACGGCAGAAAGATTCATCACGGTCTCCATCCGGGCCTGCTTCTGTTCGGCGGTCTGGTCGCCACGGTCATGCTGTCGCTGGCCGCCTCCTTTGGCTCCATGATGGCGCTGTGTTACCGGTATGGCATGCGGGAGCTGAATCAGGAATGGGCCACCAGAACCACCGTGACCGTCTATGAAAATATTTTCCGGCTGGTGGAAAATCCCCCCGATACCGGATCATGGGTCTTTATCTTTGCTTTTGCAGGCGCACTGGTCATGCTGCTGCTGGTCGTCGCCTACCACCGCTTCTACTGGTGGCCCATACATCCCATCGGATATCTGACGGCCTACAGTTCTGCAATGCGCATTCTGTGGTTGAGTTTTTTCATCGGATGGGCATGCAATACGCTCTGTATGCGTTACGGCGGTATAGCTTTTTTCAGAAAGGCCAGACTGTTCTTCGTCGGCCTTATAATTGGAGATTTTCTCATGGGCGGCGGCTGGGCCATTGTCGGTATCTTTACCGATATAGGCTATCAGGTGCTTCCCGATTAACGGTAAAAGCTCACCAGCACTCCATCTGTGGCCGATCAGGCCGGTATACGCTCGAAGACTATGCTGTACCGTCCTTTTTATTCACACCTGTAGTACCGGTAATGTAGTACCGGTAAAGTAGTACTGGTAAAGTAATACTGGTAAACTTTTCCAGGCAAGAAGCAGAACCTCACATATTAGTAGTTATGATTAACCTGCGTGGCCGGAGCGGCAAAGCTATGGGAAACTATTATGTATGATGACAAAGAACTTCAAGAATACAGGGATCTTCTCCCCACACCGGAGCACTTCGAAGAAGGCTTCGACTGGAAGACCATCGTCGGGGCCATTTTCATCGGCTTTCTGATGATGCCCGGCTCCATGTATCTGCAGCTCGTTATCGGCCAGGGCGTCGGCCCAGCCGCTCGCTGGGTGACCATTATTCTCTTTGCCGAAGTGGCCAGACGTGCCCATTCCGACCTCAAGCAGCAGGAGATCTTTCTGCTCTATTATATGGCCGGTGCCGCACTGGCGTCGCCCTTTTCCGGGCTTCTCTGGAACCAGTATCTGGTACAGTCGGATGCCGCGCGAATGCTTGGTTTGACCGAATATATTCCAACCTGGATAGCCCCCGGGCCCGATTCACTGTCCATGGTGGAGCGCAGCTTTTTCCATCGCGACTGGCTCATTCCCATACTGCTGCTGGTAGGATCCCAGATTATTCAACGGATCGACCATTTCGGTCTGGGCTATGCCCTGTATCGCATCACATCGGATGTGGAAAAGCTGCCCTTCCCCATGGCACCGGTTGCCGCCCTGGGAACCATGGCGCTGGCGGAATCCTCGGAAGACAAACAGAAAAGCTGGAAATGGCGGGTCTTTTCCATCGGCGGCGTCATAGGGCTGGCTTTTGGTACCATATATGTCCTGGTCCCCATCGTTTCGGGACTGATCTTCACTGAGTCCATACGCTTGATCCCCATCCCCTGGATTGAGTTGACCGGCCACACCGAGGAGGTGCTTCCCGCAGTGGCCACGGGCATCCAGCTTGATCTCGGCCTGGTCTTCATCGGCATGGTCATTCCCTTCTGGGCCGTCATCGGTGGTTTGATCGGGCTTATTATCACCATCGTCCTCAACCCCATCCTCTACTCCAAAGGGATTCTGCACCGCTGGCATCCCGGCATGGAAACTGTGGATACGGTCTTTGCCAACAACTTCGACTTTTACATGAGTTTTGGCATCGGCCTGGGACTTGCCATCGGCTGTATCGGTGTCTGGTCGGTGGTACATTCCTTTCGCCAGGCCCAGGATGGCAAGACCGCGTGGAGCGACCTCTTCAATCCGCCGGCGGGACGTGGTGACTTCAATTTCTGGATATCGATAGCAATATACTTCTTCTCCACGCTGGCCTATGTCGGCCTTTGTGTCCTGCTGGTCCCCAACTTTCCCTGGATTTTCTTTCTGGCCTACGGCTTTATCTACACTCCGGTGATCTCCTACATTACCGCCAGGATGGAGGGAATCGCCGGCCAATTCGTCAGTCTGCCCCTGGTCCGGGAGGCAAGTTTCATTGCCGGTGCCCGTTTTTTCGGCTATCAGGGCATTGAAATCTGGTACGCTCCTATTCCCATCCACAACTACGGTGAGGCAACGGTGCAGTTTCGCGAGATAGAGCTCACCGGCACCTCCATTCGCGGCATCATAAAGGCGGAGATTATTGTTTTTCCCATCGTGATGGTCGCCAGTCTGCTCTTTTCTCAATTTATCTGGCGGCTTGCCCCCATCCCCTCGTCGAGTTATCCCTATGCCCAGGAGATGTGGCATCTGCAGGCGCTCAATACCCTGCTCATGCAGACCTCCACCCTGGAGGGCAACTCGTTGTTTTACCAGGCGTTGAATGGCAGCACCGTTTTTTCCGGGTTGCTTTTCGGGGTTGTGATGTACGGCATCCTCAGTTTTTTTGGACTGCCGGTGCTGCTCATCTATGGTGTGGTGCGCGGCTTAGGCCAATCCACGCCCCATGGCATGATCCTGGAGGTGGCCGGCGCCCTGCTGGGAAGGTATTATTTTTTTAAACGCTACGGCAAAATGTGGCGCCAGTACGCCCCGGTGCTGCTGGCCGGATTCTCCTGCGGCATGGGGTTGACCGGCATGCTTGCCATGGGCTTTGCGCTGATACTCAAATCGCTTGGCCATATGGCGTATTAGGCATATTAGGCATATTACTTGGCATAGTAATTGGCACATTGAAGGAACTACGGTACCTTGACGGAAGACATTGTACAGTAGCTGCGTAATGCAAACACATCGACAACATCACAACAAAATTTCCCGGAAACGTCACATTCGGATCGGAGAAACACGGTGATCACCAAAAAACCACTCTTTTACTGGGTACTCAATAAATACAGGGGCCTCCAGCTCTTTTTACTGCTGCTGATCATTGCCAGTCTATTTTTCAAGGTCTATCCTCTTGAAATGCAGCGTAAAATCATCAATGTCGCCATCAACCTGAAAAAGCTTGATCTGCTCTACCTCTACTGCGGGCTCTACATGGGCGCGGTGTTGACAGCCGGGCTGATGAAGTATTACACCAACGTCCTGCAGGCCGTCATTGGCCAGAAAATACTCATTGAGATGCGCAAGGAGTTGTATAATCATGTCCTCAAGCTGCCGCTGCAGTTTTTCCATCGCACCCAGACCGGTATTATAATCTCGGCCATGACATCCGAGCTCAACGCCATCGGGGCTTTTCTCGGTGGTGCCCTGGCTATTCCCATAACCTCGGTGCTGACATTTGTCGCCTTTGTGGGATTCATGATCTACCTTAACCCGTTGCTCGGCTGTCTGACGGTTCTCATCTACCCCTTTGAGTTCATCGTCATACCGCTGCTGCAAAAGAGATACAACGTCCATAACCGCCGGCGGGTGCAAACCATCCGCTCCATGGCCAATCTTGTCAATGAATCCGTCTCAGGGATCCATGAAGTGCAGAGCAACAGCAGTTTCCAGCTGGAACAATCCAAGCTCGACGGTTTTATCCAAAAGCTCTACGACACCATGCGCCGGCTCTTTATTTTCAAGTACGCCATCAAGTTCAGCAACAACTTTTTCCAGAGTCTCGGCCCGTTTCTGCTCTTTCTGCTTGGCGGCTACCTGGCCATCCACGGCCAGTTCACCATCGGCGCCCTGGTGGCTTTTCTTTCCGCCTACGAAAAAGTCTATGATCCCTGGAAAGAAATCATTGAATACTACCAACTCTACCAGGATGCCAAGATCCGCTATAAACAGATCATGGAAACCTTCGACCTGGATGACGAGTTTCTCCTTGAACAGCCGCAAAAAAAGGAACAACTCACCCTGCAGGGGAGAATCGAAGCCAAAGATCTGAACTTCGACATCAATGATAACATTCGCCTGCTCGAAGAAATCTCGTTCAAACTCGATGCCGGTAAGCACCTGGCACTCATAGGATTCTCCGGCTCCGGCAAGAGCACCCTGAGCAACCTCATCGGCCAGCTGCTGAACTATTCATCGGGCACCTTGTCCATCGACGGCCATGAGGTCAATACCTTGAGTAAGCTCGACATCGCCCGCAACATCAGCACTGTTTCCCAGCACCCTTTTATCTTCACCGGAACGGTCAATGATAACCTGCTCTACTCCTGCGAAGCCCTGCGCTTTGCCGATTCGACCATGGAGCTACCTTCGCGGGAGACGGTTTTGGCTATGATCAAAGAGGTGGGCCTGGAGGGCGATGTGATACGCTGGGGCTTCCGCTCCATTGTCCCCCTGGAAAAGGCCCGCCATCTGGCGGATAAAGTCCTTTCCATGCGGCGCATTGTGCAGGAGACACTGCGTAACGAATTCAAAGGAGCGGTTGAGTTTTATGACGCCGAGTCTTTTTTGGAATACTCCACCATCTCCCAAAATATAATTTTCGGAGAATATAGCGACAGCCCCCGCGACGACCTTCTTCTCTCCCGCACGCGCTTCCGAACATTTCTGCGACAATCCGATCTGGAAGATGCCCTGCTGGAGCTTGGCCGTAACATAGCTGAGACAACCGTCGACCTGCTTTTTGAGATGCGTGAAGACGAATTCTTCTTCCAGGGAAGTCCCATGGAGGCCGACGAGTACGACGACTATGCCGAAATTGTGCGAAAATGCAAAAAATCCGGTATCAACTCCCTTGCCAAAAAAGATAGCGAACAACTCCTCAAACTGGCACTGCTCTTCACTCCGGGGATTCACAAAATCTATACCATGCCCGATGAGTTGCGCGCCACCATCATTACAGCTCGGCATAAATTTCTGCAGGACATTGAGAAGATCAACCTCGAGCAATGTAAAAAAGGAACTATCCCGCAACAGATTGTCACCTTTGACCAGATCAAACCGGTTGCCACTAAAGACTCGGGATTTACGCCATTCTGCTTGAGCCAATACCTTTACAACCACAGCCTGCTCGACAATGTCCTTTTCGGGGCCGTTATCGACCGTGATGCCATACGCAACGAACTTGGTGATCTGGCCCTGCGGCACTTCTCCGAGCAGGGTTTTCTCAATGAAATACTCGAAATCGGACTTGACTTTCATGTCGGCAGCAAAGGTGACAATCTCTCCGGCGGCCAGAAACAGAAGGTGGCACTGGCAAGATCATTGCTCAAACATGCTCCCATCCTGGTCCTTGATGAAGCAACGGCAAGTCTGGACAACACCTCACAGTCGAGAATACAGAAATATATTGAAACTAACCTCAGAGACACCACGACCGTCGTCGCCGTTGTCCACCGGCTTGACATGATTTCAGGATATGACCATATTATTGTTATGAAGGCTGGAAAAATCGTTGAAACGGGAACCTACGATGCCCTGCTGGAGAAGAAAGGAGTCCTTCATGAGCTCATCAATGAAAACTGACAACACGGATACCTCGCAGCAATGTAAAGTTTCCAGTGATTTCGAAATACTTCGACAGTCCCCTATTTTTGCCGGAACCGACGGTAACGTACTGAAACTCTTTGCCTATCTGGCGCAGCGTAAAACGTTTGCGCCCGGTGAGCCCATCATCACCAGTGGCAAGGAGGCGGAGGCTGCATATTACCTGATCACAGGGCTGGTGGAAATCCAGACAAGTCATCGCAACAGGGAGGTTGTTCTGCAACAGCTCAAAGCACACGCTTTTTGCGGCGAGCTGGCCCTGCTGGCCCGCTTTAAATGGTTTTTCAGTGCCTATGCGGTGGAAGAATGCGAAGTTCTCATGATCTCACGAGAGAGCTTTCAAAAGATTCTGGAGCGATTTCCAGAGAAAAAAGATATGATGATTGAGCAGATTGTGCAACTGCGTGTTCAGCGTCTGCAGGAGCAAACCTCTTTTTTATTGGACAAACTGCCCGACTCCTGTCTTGCCGGCGACGGCAGTGCTACGGATGATTCTTGAGCAGGAGCGATACCTTCAACAGCAACGGTGCATATAGCTTACGATGGTTCACCACACGAGGCAAACGGATACAGCGTAACAGCTGCTTTAATTTTCCATTTTCCATTTTCCATTTTTTTATTAGGTGATGTCATGCCCGCTCTCCACAAATATATTATTTTCGTTCTTCTGGCGCCGTTTCTTTTTGCTGTCCCGGGCTACAGTGCGACGCCTCACGCAGTCGCCGGCATAGAACTGGGTTCGAGCATAGACGATTATCCTGACTTCGAGTTCTCCAACTTTTTAAAAGAAACCGTCGTCATGGACTGGCATGGCTTCCGCAAGGGGATCATCTCCTATGGCATATGTGACTCCCCTGGAACCATTGTCAGGCTGCAGATGAAATATGAAGACTCCTCCAAAGAATTCTTCGATACTCTTTTTAAACGCTTTAAGAAAAAGTACGGCCCTCCCACGGAGTGGAAGGGCGATTCCTTTGGCATCAAACATATATGGAAATGGCGGTTCACCGACGATGAAGGAAGAAAGGTGAATATGCTTCTCCAGCACAACCTGCAGGATATCAATGCAAGCACAGGGAACCAGGTTAAACTCTACTTGCCCGAAGCCGTTGAACGTGAGCATCTGTGTTTTATAGAACATTGTCAGGATATTGATGATCCGGAACAAAGAAAACGCAAGGAAAATCTCAAGGAAACCGGCTGGGATTACCTTATTCCTCAAGAATAGGTTGTCCGTATGAGCCACTTCCTGCTCCTGATTTACAGGTGGGGTACGCTCCCGGCAACAGGTAAATAGTGCCTTGCAAACTGAATATCGTCGCATAGCATGGAATGGTATAGCACTCGATGTGCCTTTTTCTTGGGAAGCAAAAGTAACCGGACTGTGCCATCTCAATTTCGAATGCAACTTCAAAGCGGTTTTCGAGCTCCGCTGGCAAAAAGCCAAAGCAGGTGATGTGGAGCGCTTTGTCGGCACATTTACCGAGCGGTATGAAAAGCTTGCCGAACGTACGCTGCACGCCGTGGAGCCTTCCGCCCAAACTATCAGTCTCTTTGATGATTTTGAAATCCGCAACTACTGCATTGAAGGCGACAGCAGGCCGGCACTGATATTTCTCTACAGCAGGCAAAACGCGCTCTTTGTTGTGCTGCGATTGTATCGGCATCCGCAAATCCGTCATCCCCTGCAGCAAATACAATCTCTGCAATGCGATACCCTGCACGATCGCCCGTCATCCTGGGCCATACAGGACTTTCAGGTCAGTGTACCGCCGCGCTTTGAACTTTCCTCCTATACCATGAAGGCCGGCTTCACCGCCCTGCACTTGAACCGAGGGAAAACCGAATTGCGGCTCTGCAGACTTGCTCCGGCCTCGCAACGGCTTAAGCTGCAAAGCCTTGAAGAGATACTTACCTCTCTTTTAGGAGACAGCAACGGCGGTGCCATCGAATCACCGAGCGACAATGAATGTTTTTACGCCACATCTCCAGGCCTGCTTTCCCAGGTAATGCTGCGTTTCAAGCGCAAAAAACCCTTCCGCCGTGCCAGGCTGTGGTATGACAGCGCGGCTGACCGAATTTTTGGTGTTTTCATGGAAGACATCGCACCACTTGGCAACTCCCCGCACGATGACATTTGTGAGTCATATGAAATTGCGGAACACTAAAAAAAAGGCCTCGGCGCCACAGCTGAGCAGGCAGGAGGCATTGCAATGCACTCCCGTTGTCAATGCATCGATCAGACAGATCGAGTCCGAGGACAACGACGTGCTGCTCGAATACCCCCTGAACTTGAAGCCGTTTTTTCTCAGCCTTTTCCGCCGATTCGAAAACACCTGGGATGTTCCCACCAAAAAGCTCCAGCTTGACGAAATGGGCAGTGTCGTCTGGGCGAAAATCGATGGATCAACCACCGTTGAAGACATCATCGATGATTTTGCCAAACGCTACGGCATAACCCGGCAAGAGGCAGAGCAATCGGTAACGGCTTTTCTCGTCGAACTTGGCAAACGCGGCATTATTGCAATGAACTGACAACCATACATTGGCAATAACACTATTCCGCAAGTTTTTTCTGGATAGTCTGCAAATCCGCCCAGGTGGCCTTTTTCATCTCCGGATTTTTCAGAAGAAAGGTGGGGTGATAGGTCGGCATGACGGGGATAGTGCGATCCTGCCCCAGCCGGTAGTCATGAAATCTTCCTCGAAGCTGCGAGAGCGGCCGGGCCACCTGGAGAAGCGCCCTGGACGACACTCTCCCCATGGTACAGATGATATCGGGCTGTGTTGCTGCAATCTGGCGCTGCAGATATGCAAAACAGGCATCAATATGGCGGGCCTGCGGTTGCGAGGTTGTCTCAATGCCGCACTTTATCAAGTTGGTGACGAAGGCCTCTTCCGTGCTGAGATGTATGGCCTTGAGCATCCTGGCGACCATTGTATCCTCCTCCACCCCGAAAACCCCCGCATCGACATCGGTATCTGCAACACCGGCCGATTCAAGGGCAAGCCATCCCCCGACGATCAGAAGTTTCACTACTCGGTCGCCGGCATCGGCGCCGGTCCCACTCACCGGTACTACTCTGCGTTGAGCCAGATCACATTTACGGCAGGCAATCACCTCTTCTTTGATGTCACCTATTCGTTCCTGTATCGAAGAAGAGCCTGGTGGTGTTTGGTCTGAACTCTGCTGTGAACTCCTTTGGCATTTTGGTGAGTTATCCTG
>JBHEOR010000349.1:0-684 GCA_046260685.1 Desulfopila sp. | reverse complement strand
GCTATCACCTTTCTACTGGGACTCGGCTTTATAATCATGGAAATAAACGAGTTCCTCCACCTGATTCATGAAGGCCATGGACCTGATCGAAGTGCATTTCTTTCCGCTTTTTTTACTCTGGTTGGCACTCATGGCCTTCATGTGGGCTCCGGCCTGATCTGGATGGCGGTAATGATAGGTCAGATCATCACCAAAGGACTGACCATACCTGTTCAATCACGACTGACTCGGCTCAGTATGTTTTGGCACTTTCTGGATATTGTGTGGGTAGCTGTTTTTACAATCGTTTATCTGTTGGGGGTAATGTAAATGAACCATCAAACTGTCGACAGTCATGAGCGGATTCCAGTCCCGTCCAATCGTCCTGTTTACCATTATTGTCGCGGCCATTGCTCAGATCCTTGTGCACCTGCATTATTTTCTTCATCTCAGGACATCATCGGATGCGCGTTGGAATACTATGGCGCTGATATTCACCGTGCTGCTTATGGTTCTTTTCATCGGCGGTTCACTTTGGATCATGTACAACCTGAATTACCGCATGATGTAACCACTTTGATGGCGTCGTAAAAATTCTTCATCTGCGTGGTTACACCCAAGGGCAAGTAACCATTAAGGCATATATCCCTCCAGAATTAATGGCATAATAGTTGCAAAATGACTGTATGACAGTAATAATAATAC
>JBHEOR010000348.1:0-694 GCA_046260685.1 Desulfopila sp. | reverse complement strand
TACCGTGCCGGTGGCCGAAGGAACGGAGGTGGATGCCCCGACCCCGGGAAATATTGTCAAAATTCTGGTTGACGTCGGCAGCACTGTTGCCGTCGATCAACCTCTCGTCGTCATGGAAGCCATGAAAATGGAATCCGAGGTAAAATCTCCCTGCGCCGGTAAGGTTCTCATGATTCACATTGCTACCGGTGATACTGTCCAGGCTTCTGATCCGCTCTTCACCATAGGTTGATGCGGGGTACATCTTCAGGTTCCCTGACCTCTGGTCGGGGAACCGTCACTTCTTGTTTTTATCGGGATAGTATTATGAAAATCAGAATTTTCATACCTCTTCTGCTGGGGGTATTGTTGTCCTGGACCTCATTTGCCTGTGCAGATGATGGCACCATCACAATAGTTTCTCCTGCAGACGCAAAAATAAAACGTATTCTCATGCAGCAGGATGCTTTTGTGTACAGCGGTGACGAGATAGCCACCATGCAGAAAGAGGACGGGACAATTATCGTTCTCAAGGCAGGCTCGTCCGGCCGAATAACTCAGGTTAATGTAACATCGTATCAGAAGGTTCACAAAGGGGACATCCTGGGCACGCTGGAATCTACTTTGATAGTTGCCGACCAGCCGGCGGCCACGGTCAGCAAAAAATTACCGCCTTTTTCCGAACTACTCACCAACCTTTTCAAGACCACTGGGG
>JBHEOR010000347.1:335-704 GCA_046260685.1 Desulfopila sp. | reverse complement strand
ACAACATGCACAGCAAATTGATCTGCTGCTTACCGATGTGGTCATGCCGGAAATGAACGGGCGCGACCTCTCAAACAATCTGCAACGTCTTTATCCGGAGCTGAAGACACTCTATATGTCGGGCTATACCGCCAACGTCATCGCCCATCGCGGCGTATTAGAGGACAATGTCAACTTCATCCAAAAGCCGCTGTTCATCAATGAACTGGCGCACAAAATCAGGTTGGCCCTGAACAACAGGAACTAGCACGAAAGATTTAGTCCTGAAAAACCAGGAGTTTTTATAAGGCAAACAGAATCAGGTAGTTGTGCTAAGACTTAGCACTTTTGAAACCTAGTGTGCCCGTGAAGGCGCAGACATAATAAAGC
>JBHEOR010000347.1:0-313 GCA_046260685.1 Desulfopila sp. | reverse complement strand
TTCAGACCCTGTTGTCGGCACATGCATCATTTCGTTTTTCCTGCTGGAGCGGGCGTTTCCGCTGCGCCGGGCGCAACGGGCACTGGCGGGACGCCTGATCGTCAACCTGACCTTCGGTATCATTGCCTTTGCCACCGTGTCACTGATCGTGCGACCAACTGCCGAGGCAACCCTCGGTTGGGCCGGCAGCAACGACTTTGGACTGAGTCGGCTGGAAATGATTCCAAATGGACTGCGGCCGATTGTCGCCTTTTTGTTGATGGATCTGACCTTCTACTGGTGGCATCGTACCAATCATTGCATCCCGCTGTTA
>JBHEOR010000346.1:0-705 GCA_046260685.1 Desulfopila sp. | reverse complement strand
AAGAAATAACGATAAAGTTTATAGAAGTCGGCCGGATAACACCGGCAACTTTTGAACAATCCTTTAAAAATATTTTCTCGGCAATAGATACAACAGTAAAAAAGGCTCATTGACGATGCTCTCTCTTGCGACACCTCTGAACTCCGCCCCAGACAAAATAGATCATATTCACCTGATGGGCATCTGCGGCACCGGCATGGCCGCTCTTGCTGGAATGCTGCAGTCATCCGGCTACCGGATTACCGGCAGTGATAGCCAGGTTTATCCGCCCATGTCGATTTTTCTCGAGGAACTAAACATCCCGGTCTGCAAACGACTACCTGCTCGCTGCTGGCGACTGCCCTCTATCATGCCGGCCTCGACCCTTCCTTTATGATCGGTGGTATCGTCGGGGAGTTCGGGACGAATTTTCGCCTGGGCATGGGGGAGCATTTTGTCGCGGAAGGAGATGAGTATGATACGGCTTTTTTTGACAAGGAATCAAAATTCCTCCATTATCGCCCCAGGGTGGCTGTCATTACCTCGATAGAATTTGATCACGCCGACATTTTCAGCGATATCGAGGCAATCAAGCGATCCTTTAAAAAGTTCATCGCCCTTCTCCCCGAAGATGGCCTACTCATTGCAAATCTTGATGATAAAAATGTTGCCGAGATAGCCGCCGATGCGCCATGTACCGTGCAGGGTTACGGCCTTGATCCCGAT
>JBHEOR010000345.1:477-709 GCA_046260685.1 Desulfopila sp. | reverse complement strand
CATTAGAATATTTACTGGATTGATGGATCTTATGAACGATGAAGAGCTTCTTTTTGTTATCGGTCATGAGATGGGCCATGTAGTAATGAATCATTCCAGAAAGAAGGTGGTGCTGGCTTATTCCACAAGTGCTTTGAGAAAAGGATTGGCATCTCAGGAAAATCAAATTGGTCAAGTTGCCAGTTCCCTTATTGGCAGTTTTGCCGAACAAATCACCCATGCTCAATTCTCG
>JBHEOR010000345.1:0-252 GCA_046260685.1 Desulfopila sp. | reverse complement strand
TTGTTACAGTATGCGGAAAAGATTGTGATTGGTCTTTTGGTTCTGATCAGAGATTTGTTGAATTGGGTTATGTCTTTGTTGTAAAGCAGAAAGCTATACGGGATGGACGATTACCTTGAGGTAAAATATCTTTGCATGGGCGACATTGACCGATAGAGGAGAGTCAAGAAGAGCCGCATTTTGCATTGCCCTTTGCAGGAGTGAGACGCTGTGTGATCGAATTCACCGTGGCGGATCAAATAGATCAACTAC
>JBHEOR010000344.1:0-716 GCA_046260685.1 Desulfopila sp. | reverse complement strand
ATCCCCGGAAACTGGGCCTGGCCAGATATAGCCTGAAGAAAATCCGTCCGGGTTTCGACCAGACCGCTCTGCAAGTTGCCGGACACCAGAGTGTCAACATCCTTTGCTGTGATACGGATAACCCCGACCAGTTCACGAACCACGCTGTCGGTCGCTGCCAAATTGGCAATGAGTGCGGCTTCTTCCGTATCGAGTTCCCCGCTCTCGGCTTCGAGTTCGGCAACGGTTGTCTCAAGGTTTTTTACCTCGGTTTCAACTCGCTGGATCGCCTTCTCAAGGGAAGCTCGGTCGGTACTGATCCTCTCCCTGCTTTGCGACGCCTCATCGAGGGCTGCCTTTTCTTCTGCCGCAGCCTTAGTCTTAAGGCTTTGCAGAGCCAAAGGCGGAGAAAAACGGTAACAGGAAAAGAAGGAAAGTGAACGAAATGACATTAACGATATGGTTCATTGCGGATCCATCCTTCCAAGCGGCAGGGTTAAAAGTTCCACCGGACGGCGTTTTGATCCGATTTCCATTGCCACTTCGATTGTGCGGTTATATTCAGTCGGTAGCGGTTGCCAGGTGGCTCTGGCTACATTGAAGAAACCGCAGGACTCATGGTCCAGAGTCTGAAAAAACAGGGCAACCCTGCCAAGGCGGAAGATGTCGACCAGCATCTCGCGTTCTTCCGTGACAATGGTTTCCTGATAGACTTCGATGGTATTTCCGTATTCAAT
>JBHEOR010000343.1:0-716 GCA_046260685.1 Desulfopila sp. | reverse complement strand
AAAGGGTAGATGAATGACACTGGGGGCCAGCGTCTGTTACTTTGAATGGAGTTTAAGAGTTCATCAAGAAAAAATCCTCCCAAATCTTTGCTCAGTAAATTTTACGCGAGCAGTCGTCCTCTCGAAACAGCACTCAGCACTGCTGTTACTCATGCCTATCTGTTAATATACCTCATCATGGCTGCCAATGTTGATTGGTATGATTTCTTTTTCCTGGATTAAGAATTCAACTGTGAGGCGGTAGCTCAGTGTCATGGAAATAGAATATATGCCTTGCAGTTTGCCTTTCAGGGGGTGGAGGCGAAGTGAAGGGTGAAAGGGGTTGACTTCCATGAGTTGTAGACATTTGTCATACTGAGAAAGGAGTTCGGGATGTTTCCTGAAGAATTTTTGTGCTCGTCTGACATAGCTTGCAGTGAAGATGATAGTGAAATTATCCATTTTTCAAGTGAGCTATATGTTCAGCAATTGTCGTATGGGTAATTCTGCCTGCTTCCCGATCTGCTCTGGCTTCGAGTAGTGCAGCTTCCAGTTCATATTCGCGCATGAGCTGGTATTGCTGGATGCTCATTACTACATATGTGTTCTTACCACGGACTGAAATTGTCGCTTCCGGAGCAGATTTCAGAGCCTCGGCTATAGGCGCCACTCCACGCCGTTTAACGTCATTTGCAGTGATTGTTTTCATGTTTGCCACCTCCAGTAAGTGCTATTAA
>JBHEOR010000342.1:0-718 GCA_046260685.1 Desulfopila sp. | reverse complement strand
TGTCATTAATGCCCGTAAGCAACATGATCCCAACCATCACCAAGGTGATCGCGGCCCACTTGCGCGGGGTGGACCTTTCAAGCCTGAGGGTAAAGGACACAAGATAGACAAACACTGGTGCGCTGTACATCAATGTAGCAGCAACGGCAACACTTCCTTCAGCGATACTTACAAAATAGAAGGCGAAGTTACCGGCAACCCCAAGACCGGCCATCACCGACCAGAACCATAACCGGCGGTTTGCCAGTCCGCTAGCGTGTGGACTCAACACGAGCCATACAAGAACGAACAGCAACCCGATCGCCCCCCGGTAGAACGCCACCACAAACGTATCCCAGCCATCTGCCAGAAGAATTCCACCGATCCCGCCGGAAAGCCCCCAGCAAAGCGCCGCTATTGCCACGAACGTGGTACTCAGCCTTGCCATTTTACCTGATACCTCAATAACTGTTTCAGTCTACTCCCGCGAAAGGGGAAACTGACTTAGTTAAAGGGTACCACCCGTTGCCAGGGGTTTCAAACCGTAATCTAAGGAGACTTGATGGTGTTTTTGCTTTAAGCCATCCCCACTCCCGCAACCCGGTGGCCACAATCCGGGCAACTGCTCTGTGCTGAGATCCGGTTGCGCCGCACGTCGAAACCGCGCCGTTCGATGAGACAGGCACCACAACCAGGACAAATGGTATTGTTATCCATACCCAGGTTACCGGCATAAAGA
>JBHEOR010000341.1:393-726 GCA_046260685.1 Desulfopila sp. | reverse complement strand
GCGTACAGAGTTCCATCATAACGTCCATGTGGTGCTCAATCATCCAGATAGTGACGTCGAAATGACCATGGATCCAACGCACCAGACGTATCAATTCGTGTATGTCAGAAGAATTCAAGCCTGCAGCCGGCTCATCGAGCAGCAGCAGGCTCGGTTTGCTGGAGAGTGCCCGGGCGATCTCCAGCTTGCGCTGGGTTCCGTAAGCGAGATTCTTGGGATACTCGTCGGCGAAATCCTGCAGATCAAATACTTCCAGCAGCTCGCGGGCTTCCTGCTCGACCTGGCTCTCGCGCGCCTGGTAGTGTGCGCTGCGGGCTATTGCATGAAAGAAGC
>JBHEOR010000341.1:0-253 GCA_046260685.1 Desulfopila sp. | reverse complement strand
GTCCGTGCCACACCCAGCCCGGTCACCTGGTGAGGTTTCATGCCGGCAGTATCGACGCCGTTGACCAGGATTTCGCCACTGGTCGGCTGGTAGAAGCCGCTCACCAGGTTGAAAACCGTGGTCTTGCCGGCACCATTGGGACCGATCAGACCGATCAGGCCGCCCGGTTTCATGCATACGTTAAAGTCGGAAACTGCTCGCAGTCCACCGAATTGCTGGGTCAGGTTCCTGATCTCGAGAACCGGTTGAAGAT
>JBHEOR010000340.1:476-729 GCA_046260685.1 Desulfopila sp. | reverse complement strand
CCATAAGTCGCATGGGGCGATCAACGAGTTGGTGTATTTCCTCAAGCAGTGCTTTTTGGAGATCAAAATCCTTTGTTACTTTCACGGCTTCCATTCGGTATACCTCTAACCCCAAGTGAAAGATATTGCACTCCCACCCGACCCCAATTTGACTTTGGGAAAAAAGCTACTGAAAATTACTCTGAGGCTTCAGCCTCATTTCTCATTGCTTTATAGCTCTCAGAGTCGATTACTCTCTCGCTTTCGATTTTTT
>JBHEOR010000340.1:0-297 GCA_046260685.1 Desulfopila sp. | reverse complement strand
CTATACTACAGTATCGGCCAAAAAAAACAATAAAGGCTCTTCAGATAATTATATCAAACAACCTCTATCACTCTCTTCTGAAAACAATCCCAGACGGGTGATAGAAAATTTAGCCCGGATTTCTCATGAACATAGGCAACTATAGTTCATTGCTTCACTTCTCGGATACACGGCAACCTCGACTGGTGAGAAATCCGGGTTCGTCATCAGCTGACTATTTTTTCAACTTCGATTCCTTTGGAATTTACGATGCTGACAGATACTGGTATGCCGCCATCCAGGCGGTGGGTTGCACAG
>JBHEOR010000034.1:0-23620 GCA_046260685.1 Desulfopila sp. | reverse complement strand
ATGGGTATCTGCAGCCCGGACGGCTGCAGCTAAGCCCCCAGGGATGGGTTTATGGCGTCCCATGAAAACAACACGGCAGGCTCCTGGGTCGATCAGCGTGTTGAGGTGGGAATCAAGATTTTTTATTCCGACACAGTTTGTGTAAACATACTATACCATCTCCAGCTCGATATACTGCAAGGCCCCCGGCGCCGGCCGAGGGATTTTTTCCCGGCAGGCTCCTAGGCTTTTTCTTTTCGTAACTGTTCAGTGATGGCGGGAAGCACCTCATGCAAATCTCCAAGCACTCCATAGTCCGCCTTGCCGAAAAATGCCGCTTCCGGATCCTTATTGATCACCAGGACATTTTTCGCTCCCTTACAGCCGACAAGATGCTGAATCGCTCCGCTGATACCGCAGGCGATATACAGCGTTGGTGAAATGCGCGTACCGGTCAGTCCAACCTGATCCGAATGAGGCCGCCAGCCGTTGTTGGTGGCTACTCGCGTACACCCCACAGCTGCTCCAAGCTCGGCCGCCAGCTCCTCCAACAGAGAATAGGCTTCCGGGCTGCCGACCCCCCGACCGCCGCCAACCACAATCGATGCCGTCTTCAGGGTAATGCCTTCGGCCTCATCCTTTTCCCGTCGAACAAGGCGAACCCGCAGATCCTGGTCACTGAGATTCGGGGCAAAAGTTTCCACGCCCGGCTGGAGGGCAGAGGCAATTTCCTCTGCCTCCACCACATGAATCGCCACGGTCAGCAAACGCGGTGTACCCTCTATAACCGCCTCTTCCAGTAGACTGCTGCCCCAGCGCAGCCTGGTCAACCTGGAGGGATCATCGGCTGATACGGCAGAACAATTGGCCGCCATGGGCAGATTTGAAATGGCTCCAAGATGCGCCATGACCTCATTGCCCCGATCCGTACCGGCAGCAACAACTATTGCAGGTGACTGGGCCGTCATTACCTGTGCAATGATTTTGGCCCAGGCCACTGGTGCATAATCGGTCAACTGCGCATCGCCTGCCTGTACCACTTTTGCAACACCATATTTGCCAAGCTCACTGACAAAATCAGGCGTTTGTGCGCCGCCAATCACAAGAGCGCCAAGCTCCGCTCCATGGTCTCTGGCAATACCGCGGGCAAAGGTGAGCATCTGCAAAGACGCTTCCGTTATCCCATTTTTGTCATATTCAATGAATGCTAGTATCATGACTACACCACCTCCAGAGCTTTAAGTACATCAATGACCCTGGCCGCTGCGTCCGGCCCGTCGCCTAACATTTCAACCTGTTTCTTCTGCTCGGGAGGATTGGCCAGCACCTGCATCTGCAGAGTGGCGCCTATCTTCTCCGGTGCCAGGCGGTCAATTTTTTTCTTTTTGGCCTTCATTGTTCCACGCAGGCTTGGATAACGCGGCAGGTTAATGCCTTCTTTCACCGCAGCCACCGCCGGCATGGGTAACGCAAAAACTTCCCAGCCGTCATCAACCTCTCGCCAGGCAGCGGCAGCCTCACCATCAATCTCAAGCTTTTTAACCCCTGCAACAACCGGCATATCCAAAGCGTTGGCCACGCGTATGCCAACCTGGCATCCGCCACTGTCGGCCGACTCATTGCCGAAAAGAATCAAATCAAAAGGTGCGTTTTTCTCTTCTTCACGAATCGCCGCAACGATTGCTTCGGCAGTCTCGGATGGATCCCACTCGCCTTCGTCGGTCTCAAGCACTATGCCACGGTCTATTCCCCGCGCCAGGCAGTCTCGAACCTGCTCATCGGCCTTGGCCGGACCAAGCGTCAGCACCACGGACTCTCCACCACGGTTTTCCACCAACTGGATAGCCTCTTCCACGGCGCATTCCTCATGGGGGCTGATGGTAAAACCGAGATTTTTGGTCGAAATAGCCTGCTTATCTTCAGTCAAATCTATGCGGGCACCTATATCCGGAACCCTTTTTATACAGACAAGAATATTCATACCATTTCCCCCGATTAGCCCTTCATTCTTTGATTTTCCGCATCAATAAGGCCGGTTGATCCCACAGCAGCCACCGTCACCGGAAAGTGTTCCAGCATGTATTCCACTTTGAGCATGGTACCGACTCTTGCGTATTGCGGCGGCAGATAGGCCATGAGGAGGTATTTACCGACACAGGGACCGTCTCCGGCACTGGTAACGTAAGAACGCCTGTTTTTACCATCGAGCAAGGGCTCGCCATCCTCCGTGAGCACTGGAATATGCCCCAGCATATAGCGTTTTTCTCCGCTGGATGTAGTGTGATCATCCACCGTCAGCGTGCACAGAAGTGCGGCAGGCTCCTCCTCTCTTGCCTTGAGATAGGCCTGCTTACCGACAAAATCCTGCTTCTTGACCCTGGGCAGGGCCATACCGGCTTCAACCGGGTTGAATTCGGTATCCAGCTCATTCCCGAAGAGACGGTAGCCTTTTTCCATACGGGCGGTGGTTCCGTAAACACCGATACCCACGGGGACGACACGATGCTCCTGGCCGGCCTGCCAGAGGATCTCCCACAATTTTGCGCCATGCTCCGCCGCCGTGTAAATTTCCCAGCCATACTCGCCGACATAGGACATGCGGATGGCCCACACAGGTATATTTTTTATGCGAAAGGATTGGGCATAGCCATAGGGAAATGCGTCATTGGATATATCGTCCTCGGTCACCGATTCCACCAGCGCTCGCGCCGACGGACCCCAGACCCCCACCGTACAGAGTGCCGAAGTCTGATCATGCAGCTGGGCCGAACCATCCTCGGGCAGATGATCAATGAACCATTTCTTATCCACACCTCCATGGCCTCCTCCCGTTATAACCCGGAAAGACTCCTTACCCGTACGAGCAATAATGAGATCACTGCGAATGGTGCCATTAGCACTCAAAAGAAGAGCATAGGATGATTTGCCCACGGGGTGATCCATCTGGGAAACAACAACCTTCTGCACCGTATCCAAAGCGCCCGGCCCGATGATATCAAAGATTGCAAAGGCACTGAGGTCAACCATGGCGACCCTGTCCCGCAAAGCCAGGTTCTCGGCACTGATGATTGGCGACCACCAGCGTGCATCCCATTCATGTGGCCGATCGATGATTTTATCCTTGTACTCTTCCAGGAGACCGACATTGCTCTCATACCAGTGTGGACGCTCCCATCCGGCGGTTTCATAATAGACCGCGCCCAGCTCTTTGGTGTGCTGATGAAACGGGCTCAGTCGGTTGTCGCGGGAAGATTCCCACTGCTCCATGGGATGGACAATTCCGTAGGTCTTGGGAAAACCCTCAAAGGCCCTGGCCCAGACATGTTCTTTTGTTCGGGCATAGGGGTAGAACCTCGCGATATCACACTCGTTGGGATCAATTTCCGGCGCCCCATCGGTCATCCACTCGGCAACCAGCTTGCCAACACCCGGACCTTCCTTGATCCAGACTGCGGCAGCCGACCACAATCCCTTAACTTCGGGAGTTTCGCCTATAACCGGTCCGGCATCGGGGGTCAGAGAAATCAGGCCGTTGATGGCATATTGTATCTCCACCTTATCGTTGTCGAGCATATCGGGCAGCAGCTCAAGGGCATCTTCCAGTTGCGGCTCGAAATCCTCATGGGTAAACGGCATTTCCGTGGGCGACAGCGCAGCCTGCTCATTGGAAGGCAGTTCATCGGGATCATAGAGAATGGGACGATGTGCGTATGAGCCTACCTCCATATTATAGGCCGACTGGCGCTCATACATCAGCGTACTCATATCCCTGATAATCGGGTATTCAATCTCGCTCTTGGCCTGGGCAAACTGCTCGACGGGCCCTGCATCTATCATCTGATGGGCCACCGGCACCAATGGAATGGAAGCTCCTGCCATTTCGGCGATTATTGGGCTCCAGACGCCGCAGCAGACAACGACATATTCAGTGCTGACCTCACCTCTGGTTGTCTTGACACCCCGTATACGGCCGTCTTCGACATCGACATCCGTTACCTCGGTATTGGCAAATACCGACAGAGCACCCATTTCCTGAGCCCGCTCGCGAAAGATCGTGCCGGCACGCAGCGAATCGACAACGCTGACGGACGGAGTATGAAAGCCGCCCAGGATTTTTTCTTTTTTAATCCAGGGGAAGAGTTTTAAAACACCATCGGGATCAAGCAGTTCCGATTCGATTCCCCAGCTTTTCGCCGATGCCATGCGGCGCCTGAGTTCCTCCATACGTTCCTCGGTTTGGGCCAACTCTATGCCCCCGCATGTCCTCTGCACACCAAGCTCTTCATACTGCCGCATGCTGTCCAGGGTAAGTTGTGTTATTGTCCGGCCATGATCCACCGGAAAAAGAAAGTTGGACGCATGACCGGTTGAACCGCCGGGATTGGGCAGCGGTCCCTTATCGATCAACACCATGTCTTTCCAGCCTTTCTCGGCCAGATGACCAGCGACGCAATTGCCTACGATACCGGCGCCAATGATGACGACCTTGGCCTTACTCGGAAACTGACTCATGACAGACCTCCTATGAATGTGTTGTTTAGAAATGAAAAAGTTAAAATGTTAGCTGGTTGCTAATATTTTCCACGAAACGCCTTGTATGTTTTTTCAGAAGATGTGCCGTAGCCTCGCCGTCATGCTTATCAAGAGCTTCAGCTATCTCTTCGAACTCTTCTACCAAATCAATCCAGTAATGCTCTGTGGTTCCTGAAAAAGCTCCTATCCTGACAACTTGATCGAGAAGCTCGTTAACAAAATTGACAAGGACATCATTTTTGCAGGAGCGGTTGATAATTCCATGAATCTCCCTGTCAAGTCGAATCAGGATTTTGTTGTCCTCCGTCACCTTCATCCGAGCTATTTTGGCACGTATTGCCTGCAACTCATCCGCGGTGATTCTCTCCGCTGCAAGCCTGCCGGTCAAACCCACCAGACAGGAACGTACCTCGAACACCTCCTTGAGATTTTTGAAACTGACCTCTTCAACAAAGGTACCTATATGAGGAACAATCCGTACCAGCCCCTTCATCTCAAGGCGGATAAACGCCTCCCGAATTGGCGTACGGCTCAGGCCATAGACCTCCATGAGCTCCTTTTCCCGGATTACCGAACCTGGCCAGAGATCGAGCAGGAGTATCTTTTCCTTTAAATTTTCGTAAATAGTGCCTTCGCTCATATACCAATGCCATATCAGCTTTATTTTTAAAAGTCATTAACAGTATACAACTGATATACATTCAATGTACATTCATTGTCAAGCAAAAATATATGTGCGGCAGAATAAATTTTTATGCGCTCCTGCAGACCAATAACGAGGCACAATGGGCAAGGAGGAGAGTGCCGCTGTCAGCAGCGCAGCGCTGCAACCGTGGTTCCAAATACTAGCGTTCCGTGGTATTTTTCAGGTATGGATTGTGATGGCTTTAAGCTTCTCCAATCAACCGGTCAATCACTTTAAAGCTGACCGGAAATGAATATGCTCGCAAAGAGGAAGAATTATGAATTGTGCAAGATGCGGATGTCAAATCGAAGACGGTGACGAGGCTGTGCATATGGGCCGGCCCGTGTGCCTGGACTGTTACACGGATGTGCTTTCTCCATCGAAACCCTGTGATCCCTGGGCGGTTTATACGGCAAAGTCGCTGTCTCAAGATGGATACATACTGACCAGGCGGCAGAAGGACATTCTTGCCGTCCTCAAAGACGCAAATGGCCTCGACCCCGAGGAGCTGGCATGCCGTACAGGTCTGAAATCCAATGAACTGCAAAGAGAGATCGCCACATTGCGCCATATGGAAAAAGTCAGGGCGGCGCAGCAGGGCAACAAAAAGGTGATTTGCCTATGGTAGCTTCCATGCCGGCCCCAGGATGCCCAACCAACCGAAACAATTAACCTTCCCCTATCGCTCATGGTATCTGAACAACAGAAAAACAACGCTGTATTTTATTTTGACCGCGTGGCTGCTTTTTCTGTCCGGTAGGTGGTCAACGTTATACCCGTAAAAATTATTACAATTCCAATAACATGGTAAATCTGTATCTCTTCTCCGAGAAATATGACGGCCAGAATAGTGCTAAACACCGGCATCAGGTGAATAAACGGCCCTGCTTTATTGGCACCCACGGTCCTCACTGCCCTATTCCAGAAAATAAAGGCCAACACGGATGCAAACAGAGCGACATAGACAATGGCGGACACAGAATGGAGGTTTACCTGGAAATACTGCCCACCGGCCAGCTCAAAAAGATACAGCGGCAGTATCCCCAAAACTCCAACGATGACTATCCCGGTAAGATAGGCAAAAGGGTGTAACCCTTCCGGATATTTTTTGAGGTTAGCCGAATAAAGAGCCCAGAAACTTGCGGCAATCACCACCAACACATCTCCTCGATTAAACTGCAGTGACTGAAGAATGTTCAAATCGGCGCGAAAAATTATCAGGAAAACACCGCAGAAGGAGACCAGCACCCCGAAACATTGTCGCGGCGTCATAACCTCCCGATACATAATCCAGGAACATATGGCAATGAGCACGGGGATACAGGAATTCACCAGGACGGCATTGATCGCCGTTGTCGATTGCACCGCCAGGTAAATCAGACTGTTGAAGGCAGTAACTCCGAGAATGCCCTGGGCGCAGATAAAGCGCAGGTGTTGCCGCACCAGATGACGCTGTCGCAGGAAATGCGAGAGGCCGAAGAAAGACAGGATAATAAGGGCGGTAGCCCACCGCCAGAAGGACAGGGTAAAGGGCGGAATCTCACCATGCACGCCCCGGCTCACCACGAAATTTCCGGACCAGAACAGCGTTGTGAGTACCAGCATAAGATATGGCATAAAAAATCCCTCGATATGAAACGAGATGTCTCGATGGCCCGGGTTTCAACTGAAAAACCGGTATCGATCTGTTCATTAATTTCCAACGGCGGCAGTTGAGCGGCAACAACCAATCAGCGACCTGCCCGGCAGAGCCGGATACATGTTTTGTCGTATACATTCTATTGACGTATACACCTTCCCGTTTTTGTGGTTTGTTCAGTGCTATCATTCATGGTCGCTTATATCATTAAGAGTTGACCAATGTCCACCCCAAATTGCTTGAAAAAACGTCGGAAAAAAGATAGGGTGTTATGTAGTGACGACTTATTACCGATTACCTTCTGTTCCCCAGAATGCCTTAGATCTCTTTTCTGCCGGGAGTATTCGTTGGATTCTCTTTTTTCAACATGGCTTATCTGGTTTGTAATGGGCATCGCTTTGGCCCTTGCAGAGCTGATGTTGCCCGGATTTGTTATCCTGTTCTTCGCGGTTGGCTGCCTCGCCGTGGCAGGAGCTCTGCTGATCTGGCCCTTGACGGCGGCACAGCAGTTTCTGCTCTTTGCCGGGGTGACGTTAGTATCGATTGTGCTGCTTCGGAAGTGGTGCATAAATGTTTTTCAAGGGGCATCTTCCAATCGGGCTGAGACTAACTACGACGACTTTCCCAGAGGGGCCCAGGCCACGGTTGTTAAACCAATCACCACCAAAACCCCGGGACGTATCGCCTTTAGAGGTACATTGTGGGATGCGGCCGCTGAAGAATATATTGAAGAAGGCGAGATGGTTGAGATTGTCCGGTTCGCCGGCGATGCCACGCAGACCTTTTTTGTAAAAAAACTGTAATGTCACATCGGAGGGGATCATGAATCCTGCTATTATTGCTGCAGTCCTGGTGGCTGTCCTTGTCATCGTCATTGTTCTCAAAACCGCGGTTATCGTCCCCCAGAAAAGCGAGTTCATAATCGAGCGGCTGGGCAAATACAACAAGACTATGGGGGCCGGTTTTCATCTTCTTGTCCCCTTTCTCGACCGAGTGGCCTACAAGTATTCGCTCAAAGAGGAGGTGTTCGATATTCCCAGTCAGACCTGTATAACTAAGGACAATGTCACCGTGGAGGTAGATGGCCTGCTCTATCTTCAGGTGATGGACAGCAAGCTTTCCGCCTATGGAATCAACGATTACCGTATGGCCGCCTCCCAGCTGGCCCAGACCACCCTGCGCTCCTGCATTGGTAAGATCGATCTTGACAAAACCTTTGAGGAGAGGGAGACCATCAACAGCCAGGTTGTTGATTCCATTGACCTGGCGGCAAAGGCCTGGGGAGTGAAGGTGCTGCGCTACGAGGTGAAGGATATCCTCCCCCCCGAGTCAGTTAAAAAGGCCATGGAGGCCCAGATGACCGCCGAGCGGGAAAAAAGGGCCACCATTGCCAAATCTGAAGGAGATCGGCAGTCCACCATTAACCGGGCCGAGGGAGAGCGGCAGAATGCCATCCTCACTTCCGAGGGGGAAAAGCAGAAGATGATCAATGAGGCCGAAGGGCATGCCCAGGAGATTTTGGCCGTTGCAAAGGCAACCGCTGAAGGACTGGATCTCATTGCCCAGCAACTCAGGAATGACGGCGGCCAAGCCGCGGCCGGCCTGCGGGTGGCCGAGCAGTACATGACAGAGTTCGGCAAGTTGGCCAAGACATCCAACACCCTGGTGATTCCAAGCAATGTCAGTGATATTGCCGGCATGGTAACAACAGGGATGACAGCCTTTGAAAGTATTAAGGATTACAGGGGCGCCATGGGGGAGCAGCAAGAGCCGAAAGGGTGATTGTTGGGACAACAATGCAACCAAAAGTTGAGTGCTCTTGTGCAAGATAAGATGGAAAAGCAACTTTCAAGGCAACAAAGGGGACGGATTTATTTTATACAAACCTTTAAAGAGTAATGTTTTGGGCTCAAGCAGAAAATTAAATCCGCCTTCTTTTTTGCGGCCCTTTTTTTTGTTTGTAATCAGCAAAAAAATGTTTACCCTGAAAGTCTAACGAATAAACGACATGGAGTAGCATGAAAACTACCATTTGGATTATATCGGCGCTGTTGATACTCTTCTCCATCTCACTCATCGGAGCAACGAGGCAAAGCGATCAGCAGTATGGCGTATGGCTAAGGGTTGCACAGCTTGATACTTTACTTGCAGACAAAGATCCGGCCATTGTTGACATTCGCACCCCCATGGAATTCAGGACCGGACATCTTGCCGGAGCAATGAATCTGCCGCTGCAGAGCTTGGACCGCTCTGTTGCAAAACTGGACAAAAACAGACCGCTGCTTATCTACTGCAATACCGTTAACAGGGTCGCCGCGTCCCTTCCCATATTCAAAGAAAATGGCTTCGAAACCGTCTATATGCTCGATGGCGGATATACCGCCCTGAGAGAATCAGGATATCCTCTGGTGAGATAAGACCGGATAACAGTCAATCGTAAAACTGTTGAAACCATAATTAATGACATGAAAACAAATGCTGAAGAGATTCCACAACCAATTGCTTCTAAATGCTTCTCAAAATTTCAGCGGGAAATTCATGGTCCGTGTGCCGCCAGAGGTCCACAAAAATTTCGCCATTCAGGCTGCAGAATCAGGCGTTAGTAATAATGTGCCACAATCGACTCTAAACGTTGCATTAGATACAGGGCTTTTGTTCTTTTGTGGATTGCCGCGCTTCGCTCGCAATGACGGTAGCCATGCCCCCTGTGCCTTGCCTCTTTATTCGTCACTGCGAGGAGCGGAGCGACGCGGCAGTCCAGGGGTTTGGCACAGGAGGCTGCCTTTGGATTATGCCCACAACTTTTCTTCATAGTGCTCATGAGCTAAAAAATAAGCTTTTATAGATCAAATTTTGGTTTATAGTGATCTATAAAAAGAGGATTGGGGAAATTTTACCTACGATAAAAATGAAATCGCGTAAATGGGGACGGAATTATTTTCTGCAAATCTTCAAGGTGCCATTGTTTCATGCTCAAGCAGTAAATTGATTCTGTCCCCTTTTTGCTGGGCTGGAAGCCCTGGTGCCCTGTGAGCAGTTACGGATGATTGACAGAGAAAGGCCCAGCCGATGTCTCTTTGGCTGAGCGCTTCTCTTTTTGTCATTTTCTGCACGCCGCGGAATAGAAAATCCGCGCCAGTGCGTTTACTCCGCGTCCAAGGCCTACAGCAGTCCCTTTTGCTTCAGCCAGGACCGAGCGACGTCGGATTCTGGCTTGTGCTCCACATCTACGGCCTTGTTCATGTTCTGCATTTCGCTCGTACTCAGGTTTTCGGCCAGGGGCTTGAGGATCTTTTCAATTTCAGGATATTTTTTTAAGACCTTTTCTCGGACCACCGGCGCAGGGTTGTAGACTGGAAAATAGTTCTTGTTGTCTTCTATGTTGACAAAGCCGAAGGCGGCAATCCGGCCGTCGGTGGCAAACCCCATCCCCACATCGACCTGACCGTCTTTCAGGGCCTGGTAGGCCAAGCCCAGAGACATCTTTTTGATGTTTTCAAACGGCACGTTCAATTCGTAGACTTTGGCCAATTTCTTATATCCGTCCGGACGGTTCCAGAATTCGGTTCCGACTCCCACGATCAGATCTTCAGGATTCTTGTCCACATAGGCGGCCAGATCGGATATGGAGGAGATCCCCAGTTTTTCGGCCTGGGCCTTTTTCATCATCAGAGTGTAGGTGTTGTTCATCTGCACCGGCGTCAGCCAGACCAGATCTTCACCAGCGTCCTTTTTTTTGACCCACTCGTACACTGCCATGGGATCGCTCATGATCTCAGGGTCATCCTGCTTGAAGAAAACGGTGTATGCCGTCCCCGTGTATTCATAGTAAAAATCGACTTCCCCGGTGAGAACCGCCTTTCTGGCCATGTTCGTCGGCAATCCGGTCTTGATCTCGACTTCGAATCCGTTTTTCTCCAAAAGCGCCCTGGCCATTTCGGGCAGGAGATACTGCTCGGTGAAGTTTTTCCCACCGATGGTGATTTTTTTGTCCGCGGCCAGGCCAGGCAGTGCAAAACCAAGCAAACAAACCAGTACAACAAGCAGCGCCAATCTTTTTGTTAATGTTTTCATTCCAACCCTCCTTACGGTAAAGATGATAAGATGTAACTCGGTGGTTATGCCAATTTGGTGCTCCGACCTGAATAGTTACGATAAGATGAGAAAATATTCAAATGCCGTTCGTTTCCAGGATCTTATTCCTCGGTCATGCGAAGCCCCTTGGAGACCAGCAGTACTCTCAACACCTCGATGAGGAAGTCTGCCAGCAGGGCAAGCAAAGTGACCGGAAGAGCCCCGGCGATGAGCTTGTCGGTCATCATCATGTTGATCCCGGTAAAGATCCAGTCGCCCATGCCGCCTGCACCGATGAGATAGACCAGCGCCGTTGTCCCGACATTGATGACCAGCGCCACCCTGAATCCAGTCAGGATGATGTTCAGGGCCATGGGAATTTCCACGTGCCACAAGATGCCCATGGTGGTCATGCCCATCCCCTTGGCGGCATCGATAATGGAAGAGGGAACGGCATTGATCCCGGCCAGGGTGTTTCTGGCAATGGGCAGCGTGGAGTATATCGTCAGGGCGAAGATGGCGCTTTTGGCCCCGATTCCCAAAAAGGTCATGACCAGCGCCAGCACGGCTAAAGAGGGGATGGTCTGGCCCAGGCTGACCACATACATGACGACACCCGTGTAGGCCCTGAACTTCGGCCGGGTCAGGATGATGCCTACGGTCAGTCCCATCACGGTGGCGATGGCCATACTGACCCCGACCAGATACAGGTGCTGCCAGAGCAGACGAATCAATTCGGGATAGTCGTAAGGGTCACTAAAAATGGCGACCGTACCGGTTTTCTGAAGCCCGATCCCCACCGCAACCAGCAGCAGGGCTACGAGCATGCCGTATATTTTTTTCAGTGCAGCATTCATTCGGACACTTTCTTCTGAATGAGTATCCCGGTAGGTGTCAGCACCCGTTCCACCAGGGCCATCCCTGCATCCACCAGAATCGCGAAAATCGATACCAAAAGGGCTCCGGCCAGGATCATTTCCGGATAGACCCGGTCGATGCCGTTTTGGATGTACACCCCCAGCCCTCCGGCCCCGACATAGGCGGCGATTGCGGCAATACCGATGTTCATGACCGCAGCGGTGCGTAGCCCGGCGATAATAACCGGAATGGCAATCGGGATCTCCACCTCCTTGAGCAGCTGCCAACGATTCATGCCCATCCCCTTGCCGGCATTTCTGGCAGATGGAGAAACATTTTTAATGGCGACATACGTGTTGCGGATAATCGGAAGCTGACTGTACAAGATCAAGGCGATGATCGCCGGGGTCTTGCCCAGCCCCTGGCCGATGATGGCCAGCACCGGCATCATCAACCCGAACAGGGCTATGGAGGGGACCGTCATCATGACGTTGGCGCCGTTGATCACCTTTTTGGCCAGCTCCTCGTTCTTGGTGATGACGATTCCCAGGGGAACGCCGATGGCCGTGGCAATGATCAACGAGATGCCGACCATGTAAATGTGCTCCCAGGTCAAAAACAGGACGTCGGCAAAATTTTGGATGATAAAATTGATTGTACCCATCGTCGCCCTCTTTACCTACTCTTCTTCAACGGCATAGCTCTGCCGTACTGTGTCCTGGATATCGTCATAGGTCACCGTGCCGATAAAACGGCGATTCTCGTCGACGACGCACAGGGTCTGAAAAGAATGCATGAGCATAAAGGACAGCGCATCCCTGGCGGGAGTCCTTTTTCTTAGATGAATGGGAAATTTTTCAGCCAGCTCCTTGACAGGTCCATTTTCGTATTTGATTATTTTTTTGGTGACGTAGCCGACGGGTTTGTCCTGATCCACGACGATGCAAAACTTTTCATTCTTTTGCTCCATGGCATTGAGCACGGCCGACGCCGATTCCGAACCCTGTGCGATGTTTTGAGGGTCCTGATTGCACATGTCCCCCACCTTGATAATGCCCAACACCTTGAGGGCCCTGTCCGCGCCCACAAAGTCGGAGACATACTTGTTCTTCGGCTGGGTCAGCAAGATTTCGGGCCGTTCGTACTGCACGAGCCGGCCCTCTTCAAAAAGAGCGATCTTGTCCCCTATCTTGATGGCCTCATGAATGTCATGGGAGACGAACGCGATGGTTTTTTTCAGCTTTTCCTGGACCTTCAGGAATTCATCCTGAATCTGCTCGCGGTTGATCGGGTCGATGGCGCCAAATGGCTCGTCCATGAGGAGGATTTCCGGATCGGCTGCCAGGCCCCGAGCCACCCCAACCCGCTGCTGCTGTCCTCCGGAGAGCTCGGCCGGATAACGCTCTCGGTATATCGCCGGATCCAACTGGACCATGTCCAACAATTCATCAATCCGGTCATTGATTTTTGCTTTAGACCAGTTCAGCAATCTAGGCACCACCGCAATGTTGTCGGCAATGGTCTTGTTCGGGAAAAGCCCGATATCCTGAATCACATACCCCATCTGTCTTCTCAATTGCACCGCATCCATTTCCATGATGTTCTGGCCGTTGACTTCGATGGTACCCCTGGTGATGGTTTCCAACCTGTTGGTGAGCCGCAACGTGGTGGTCTTGCCGCATCCTGAAGGGCCCAGAAAAATAACGATCTCGCCTTGTTCGATCGTAAAGGTGACATCATCGAGGGCGGTGACGGCATCTTGCCCCTCGCCGAAAATCTTGGTCAGATGATCGTAGTTGATCATTGGGGTTTCCCTCTTTGGGTATCTATGAACAACGGATTAGATTTTTTTCCAAATCTCTCATGTGAAACTTCGGTCGAAGTCGGGTTTTTTTGCAGGCAAAAGCTTCGACAGAAGTTTCACGTTTGATCAAGCTGGCCGGTTACGACCAAAAGACTCGTATAAATCTCCCGCCGGAGAATCTTGAATCTTGAATTTTGAATCCCGTCGCGGTCAGCAGCAGAGCTGACAAGAGCTGACATAAAACCTTTCTAGCTAAAACATCAGCTGCTTGACTGTCGGCGGTATGCTGGTTGCTTTCATAATTCTCCAACTATTAGTTAAATTTTATATGATTTGGTGTCAGGTGTCAAGAAAGCGACAAGAAAAACAGAGGAACGTCAAAGTGCCCTAATGGCCAACATTTCAAAGCAGTTCCGGGGACAGTATATTTATCTTCGCAAAAAAGATCAAACCTGATATGATAGTGTTATGGTAAGGATTGCAAGGGTTACAGCCGTAGGCTATCCACATCATATAACACAGCGTGGAAATCGTCGCCAGAAAACCTTTTTTTGCGATGAGGATTATCTCGCCTTTAGCGAGTTGATGGCACAATGGTGCCATAAATACCACGTCGAGATCCGGACCTGGTGTTTAATGCCCACCCATGTTCATCTGATAGCCGTGCCACAGAACAGTGAAGGCCTGGGCCGGGCGATTGGTGAAGCGCATAGGCGCTATACCCGACGCATACATTTTCGTCGAAATTGGCGGGGTCATCTGTGGCAGGAAAGATTTGCCTCTTTTCCCATGGATGAACGGTATCTATTGGCCACAGCCCGCTCTATCGAAATGAATCCGGTTGCGGCAAGATTGGTTCAGCGTCCGGAGGATTATCCATGGAGCAGCGCTCAAGTGCATCTCAAGGCAGAAGATGATCAACTGGTCAAGGTTGCGCCACTCCTCCAGTTAATTCCTGACTGGTCCGATTTTCTGGATCTCTCTTCCGATGAAGAAATAAATGTAATTCACCGACATGAACGAACAGGTCGCCCATTAGGGGAGAATGGATTTGTGGAAAATCTGGAGAAAGTGCTTGGGCGGAGATTAAGGCCGCAAAAACCAAGTCCAAAGAAAAAGGCAGAAGGTTAGGTATACTGTCCCCGGAAATTTGAACACAAGGAAATAAATGAGGACCCCGGGAAATACCGATGTATAAACTCAGATCTGAAAGCAGCTCTGGATTCCATCAAAATGGATCCGGATCGATATAAACTCTATCCAGCAGTGCCTAATGCTCGTTTATCGATCGCAGGAGCAGCCCAGAGGACACCGACACCCACATGTCGTTATATGCTTTAGAGCTCTTGTCTATTTGTTTCTTCTTAGGCGCTGTTTCTACTTTCTTCCAGTTAGTTGACAGGGTTTCTTTGTTTCTTGTCATTGCAAGTCTATAGTTGGAACATTTTCAACCACCGTTATATCCCTTATATTTTCTAACATTAACCGCCTTCCACTCCAAAAGAGGCTGCCTTTGAATGCGTTGTTGTAGGTCCAAATCGGAGGTCAGAATTGTCGAGTCGATTTCACCCTGCTCAAGCTGCAGATCAAGAAACGCTTTCTCTTTTTCAGTGCAAGGAAGCACAACAGACAAGGCCTGTCGGCACTCCTCAACAAGGCGTGCACCATATTGGTCGATAGATTCTTGTTCTGCAGATCCAGTGACGCGTAAGGTCGGGATTAACTTTCGAGCAAGTTCCGCGCTTTCAAAATTCACATCCTCGACGGAAACCCTTCGCCAATCCTTACGGTTCATGGCACCGTAAACGACAAAAGCGGTGCGCAACTTGTCATGGCCGAGATTTTCCTTATGCAAAATGCGGTGGCTGTCAAACAGGTCCCTTGCCTGTCTGCGTGCAAGCAAGGCAGCCAGTTTTCCGGCTGCCAGTTCATGGATATCAATTACAGGTATCTGGCTGGCCTGCCAGGTTCCGACCGGATACGAATTGGATAACATAACGGGCCACAATGGGACCCGGTACATGAAGTTGAGATCCACTTCAAGATTGCCACTGTCAACGACAACCTGAAACTGTATCTAGATGGGCGGTTTGAAAATGCCCTATTTGCAGCCCCGTTTTCTTCAATGAAATGTATGAAAAACTCTTCTTCATTTTCTTTTTCTTCATTACTACAAAGGGCTTCGGGGCTTGTAACCGAACAGCCACACTCTGGGAGGGAATCTTCTTTCTCCCAGATAGGAGCTACATTTTTAAACCGGCAAAAAACAGCCGTTCCGCCCAGACCGCAGTCTCTCGACTTCTGGCGAACATAGAGTTTCTTGAACCATCCGGGAGATAAAAAAAACACGATATCGACTGAAGGAAAAAGCCTGATTGTATACTTTATACAACAGGTGTATAGCGGCAATCGCTTTGTTGTATAAAATTGTTGTAAAAGTTGTATAAAGTTAAAAAAAAACATGAATATTAAACAAGCAACAGACAGCCTGCCAGGGCCTAAACCCAATTTGCATCCTCTGAAAACCCAGGTTCAAGGTTCGGGCTAGCAGGCACCAATTTTTTCTTTGTTTCTTGTTTGTTCGACACGCCGTTTCTTCATTTCTTCCATGGGTGAGTTTCTTTGTTTTCTCTCAGCATCAATCAAACTTTTTCAAACGGAGTGTATTCTGTATCTGATCCCGCCATATGGCAGGGACGCCGACTTCATCGGCATAGTCCCGCCAGCGTAAAACCTTTTCCCGTACCTCTTGGATAATGGACTCTGCCCGGCCTCGCTTCATGGAGGCGGTTCTGGCGCAGGCCTTGAAATCTTCCAGGGTAAAGTTGTCTCGCTTGGTGTTCAAGGTCATTTGATGGCTGGCCGTCCACATCCCGGATGGGTTGAAGCTGTAAATCATATCAAAAGCCGGCGCCAGTGACCATGTTCCGGATTTATCCATCAGGAAGGCAATGTTTTTGACATGATCATCCTGGTTGCGGGCAATGATATTAAAAACCATCCGGCGAAACATCTCTTCGATCGAACTCATGGGCAGGCCGAGCTGTCTGATGACGAGAAGGGCCTGTTCGTAAGAATACGCTCCTGCCATGTTAAAATCATAGTGGGCCAGACCACAAAGAGACTGCATGTGGAGCTTTGTGTTGTCGGCAAGGCGGTCGAAGCGGCGGGTCATGAAGTGACGCCTGTTATTTTCCTCGAAAAGGCGGCATTGACTCATCTTGATTCCGGCATCGGTGGCCATTTTAAAATATGCAAATTCAATAAGACCATATCCGCCGGGGTCTTCGAGTTCCTTATCTTTGTTGCCACTGACACCATCAAATTTCAGCAGCCAGTACTCAAAACCATTGCCGGCAGGAAGTTGTCCGGAACGAACTTCATTGGTTGAGGGATTCCAGGCAATAACGGCCTTGGCCCTCGCCCCGCCGGCCGATGTGCCGATCCGCAGGATATCCTTTAGGGCATCCTCTTTGTCTTTGTCGCCAAATGATACGTTCAGATTATTCCGGTGGCTGAGAATCTCGGATGCTAGAGCCACAAGTTTGTCGATCTGGATCTTTGTGGCTTGTCGGCCTTTGGGTCCTGTTGCAGGGGCATACTCAAGTGCTCCCATGCCCCGCACGCCAGTATAACAAAGACGCTCGACCGCATTGAACGAATCCGGCTGCCGTCCCTGTGAGGCCAGCCAGGCATTGATAAGAGCGTTCCCGAATTTATCAGGCAGTGAATCCGCCAGCAGACCGGGCAGGCCGTGAAAGGTCTGCCGTGACAGTTCTGGGAAGGTATAGACCTTTCCTGCAAGCGGTATTGTAAGTGGTGAAACTTCTATACCGCTTCCGGCAAATGCCGGATCGTATTCAAAGGCGGCAATGTCTTCTCCATCGGTCATGGAAACTGCACCGATTGTACGTCCCCACAACCTCACCTCGGCAACCCTAGTCATGACTTATCACCCCAGGACCATTTTTTAGAGATTTTATCGGAACGATGACTGGAAGAGGCGCGTTGCCGTACTTTTCCTTTATGTTTCAGTAGATCCATAGGCCGGAGGGGTGGTTGGGAGATCATGCGATCCAGCCCTTGCAATAAATCCAGTACCCGCAAGATCCGGATGACCGTCGAAAACTGCACCGAGGCTCCGGCTTCGACCCGTTCAACGGTACGCTTGGATACGCCTGCCTGCTCAGCCAGATCTGCTTGAGTCACCTGCTGATCAATTCGATAACGAGCGATACGGCTCCCTATTTCTGCAAGAATAGCATCATCTGTCATGAGTTTTGATATATTCATAGTCGTCATTATTGTTGATTTGTGTTGATTCTCCTTATTATATCGTCAGATATTGCGACTGGCAAGATAATATCATTTTACGACAACTCACGCGCCAGAAAAGACGACTTATCGCCTAAAAACTCTCTTACTCTGAATTATTGACGACTTAATTTAGTAAAGGGGAGTAGATATCCCGGCTTTCTCGATAGACAAATTTAATATATATTAAACCGATAAGGCCTCACTTGATGATAATCCACGCAACCCATAATGATTTTATGGCCTGTTCGTTTCAATTTCAAGTAATGCTGCCTCCGGGCTTGTTCACCCTTTCCCTGTTATCCTGGCAATCTCCTGCTCGATCTGCTCGGCGAGGTGTTCCATGATAAAGGAGTTCATGCTGTAAGGGGTGTTCTCGGCAATATATTTTAGCTTCAGGTAAAGTGGCTCCGACAGCCTGATGGGGAGATTTTTTTTCACATCTTCACGAATATGAGATTCTTCCCATGGATAAAGACTTTCATTTTCCGGTGGTGACTTATCCGCACCGGCGGCAAATGCGTCGAGATCAATTTCTTTTTTTCTGGTCGGGATTGAGCGCAGGGTAGTCTTCTGTTTTTCAGCCACCATATACCTCATTGGGACAAAAAAGAGGACAGTTTTATTTTACACAAACCTTCAAAGAGTAATGTTTTGGGCTCAAGCAGAAAATTAAAGCCGCCCTCTTTTTTTCTGGTTGCCCGGCCGCACAATTAATTCTGTCGGCTTTTTGTTTTTTGTTTTTGCTGTGTCCCCTATTTGCTCTATTTGCTCTTTTGGCTTTTCTTTCAACAAAGATTTAACCATTCGGTTAATTTCATACACCATCTTGAATATTTAACCATTCGGTAAATTCACATTGACTCCTGTTAAATATAACTGTACGGTTAAAAAAGAGGTGGATCATTATGACAAGTATTGAATATCCATATCTTGTAAGGTTGCCTAAATACATCGGCCCTGCTATCAAGGTTGCCAGAAAAAAGAAGAACTGGACACAAAAGGATCTGGCTGACTACACGGCTACGAGCGTGAAGTTTGTCAGTAATGTTGAGCAAGGTAAAGCATCTGCTCAATTAGATAAAGTCCTGGATTTGATCCGAGCTGTAGGGCTTAAAGTGTACCTCACCGATCAAGAAATGTAGATATGAGTACATTAACTGTTTTTCGGACCAGCAGGAAGTCGGCAAAATATCCAGGCATCCACAGGGCAAAATCTCTTTCCAATATAGTACGGAGTGGCTTGTAAACAGTGGGAAACCCATTTCATTATCTCTCCCATGCCGTGAAGAGAAGTTTGCTCCAGGAGTAAGCACCGCTTTTTTTGAAAATCTTTGTCCTGAAAATGAAGCAAGAAACATTTTGGCTTTAAATCACAGATTTGACAAAAAAGATACTTTCGCGTTTTTGGAAAACTTCGGAGAAGATTGTGCCGGCGCACTTACAATAATTGCGGAACACAAGGAAATAAATGAGGACCCCGGGAAATACCGATGTATAAACTCAGATCTGAAAGCAGCTCTGGATTCCATCAAAATGGATCCGGATCGATATAAACTCTATCCAGCAGTGCCTAATCTCTTAACTGCTTGTTTTTATTGGTGCCCCCGGCATGAATCGAACATGCGACACCAGGATTAGGAATCCTGTGCTCTATCCCCTGAGCTACGGGGGCAAAATGGTATACTGCTGGCGGGTTGTGCCCTTGTGGTGTTACTGGAGGTATAGTCGAATACACATATTTGTCCACATTTTGTTGTGCCACCTTATCTTCTTTGTCCACGGTTTCAAGCTTTTTTTTTGCATTTTCCCGTTTTTGCTCGATCACCTCTCGATCACCTTATACATATACCCACTTTCCTGCAGTGAATCAGCTGCCGCACCTTTACCTCCCCTGCTTCTTTGAAAGCCCAGGCTTTCAGCCTGATGTTGATAAATGATGGTTGACTTTTGGCAGAAGGTATTCTAAATATACAAAGATCTTTTGCAGGGGTGGCAGTGATGCCTGAGATGATACCCGTTGAACCTGATCTGGTTGATACCAGCGTAGGGAGCCGCAAAGAAGTCAGCTAGCTTTCATTGTGTTTCCGCAGTCATTGTCATCTTTCATCTCGATCCCCCGCATATTTATTAACATATTGCAGGTATGAGGTGATACATGGACAAACTTGCCGCCAAGGCCGCCGCCAATCTTGAAGCTGTTCGATCCAAACAGCCGCTTATCCATAACATTACCAATTTTGTGGTGATGAATTTTACCGCCAACGCTTTGCTGGCCCTGGGGGCCTCGCCGGTGATGGCCCATGCCGAAAATGAAGTTGAAGAGATGGCGAGCTTGGCCGGTGCTGTCATTCTTAATATCGGCACGCTCACGGATGAATGGGTCGAAGCGATGCTCAAAGCCGGACGCACCGCCACCGCACTCAACACCCCGATCATCCTCGATCCTGTCGGCTCCGGAGCTACAGCGCTGCGCACCAGATCGGCCAGGCGAATCATCGATGAGACCGGTGTCTCGGTAATCCGCGGCAACGCCTCGGAGATCATTTCCCTGGCGCATGCCGATTCCTCCACCAAGGGCGTGGACTCTCTGCACTCCGTTGATGAGGCCGCGGAAAGTGCCAAAACCCTGGCCCGGGAGCTGCAAACGACTCTGGCGATCACCGGTCCGGTTGATCTTGTCACCGATGGCAAGCAGGTTATCACCATCGCCAACGGGCATCCGCTCATGCCCTCGATCACCGGAACCGGATGCGCCGCAAGTGCCATCATCGGGGCCTTTGCCGCCGTCAATGACGACATGGTTTCGGCCAGTGGTGCAGCCCTTGCCTATTTCGGCCTGGCCGGTGAACGGGCGGCACAGACTGCTCAGGGGCCGGGAAGCTTTATGGTCGCCATGCTGGATGCCCTCTCCACCATCACCCCTGATGATGTGCTGCATGGAGCGCGATTCCATGGCTGACTCCATCGATTACCTACTCTATCTGGTCACCGACCGCAGCCTCTCACTGGGCCGAAGCAACATAGACGTGGTGACGGCGGCAATCAAAGGCGGCGTCAGCTGCGTCCAACTACGGGAAAAGCATCTCGATACCCGCGCTTTTCTTCGAGAAGCTGTAAACCTCAAAGCACTGCTGGCCCCTCGCGGTATTCCGCTTATCATCAACGACCGCCTCGATATCGCCCTGGCTGTAGAAGCCGATGGCGTCCATCTTGGCCAGAACGACATGCCCATAGCCGATGCCAGGCGCCTGCTTCCTTCCTCGACCATCATCGGGGTTTCCGCGGAATGTCTGGGCGATGCCATGGAGGCCGCAGAGCAGGGGGCCGACTATATCGGCATCAGCCCGGTCTACGCCACCCCCACCAAGACAGACACCAGCGTACCGCTCGGCCTTGACGGCATCAGTGAAATCCGGCGTCATGTCACCACCCCTCTGGTGGGTATCGGCGGTATTACTGCCGACAATGCCTCCCAGGTCATTGCCGCAGGGGCGGACGGTGTTGCGGTGGTCTCGGCCATCACCTCTGCGGCGGCGCCGGACCAGGCTGCAGCAAAGCTCCTGCAAAAACTTCGTCCATTACGAAAATATACGCGGGTTGCCACGGATGGACACCAAGGTACATTATGACAGCACCACTCCAAACACCACCCGCCCTGCTTTTAAAAGATATCGGCGTTGCCTATGAGGGCAAGGCGGTTTTTGACAACCTCAACCTCAGCGTTGCCCCGGGTAAATGCACTTGCTTGCTGGGGCCCTCCGGCTGCGGCAAATCGACGCTGCTCAAGCTGGTCTCGGGTGACCCGGCAATCGACTACAGCGGCACACTCATCTTTCGCCCCGACAGCCGGGCCGCCTGCTGGATGAGCCAGAACGATCTGCTGCTTCCCTGGATGTCTCTGCATGATAATGTCATGCTGGGCGCTAAACTGCGTGGCGAAGTCGATGACACGACCCGCCGCAAAGCCTCTGATCTGCTTGCCCAGGCAGGTCTGTCCGACTATGAAAAGGCACTGCCCGCCACCCTTTCCGGCGGCATGCGCCAGCGTGGCGCCTTGCTGCGTACCCTCATGGAAAATCGCCCGCTGCTCCTCATGGACGAGCCCTTTTCCGCCCTGGACGCCCTGACCCGCTTGAAACTACAGGATCTAGCCGCTGCCATGACACGAGGCAAAACGGTGCTGCTGGTCACCCATGACCCCATGGAGGCTCTGCGCATGGCCGATGAGATCGTATTGTTTTCCGGGGTACCGGCCGTACCACGCCATTTCGGTGCACTCCCCGGCACAGTGCCGCGCCCCCCCGGCGATCCGCAGACAGCTGCGCTATACAGCGATCTGCTGAGCCAATTGATGGAGGAAGGGTCATGAGATGGCTGCGACTGGCCAGCCTGATCGCCGGAGGTGTTGTTATCTGGCAGCTCATTGTTATCCTGGCGGGTACACCGCCCTACATACTGCCCGGCCCTCTCCCCGTGGTTCGGGCCATGGGCAGCCACTGGCCGGAGCTCTTTGGCCATCTTCAGGTGACATTGCTGGAGATTATCGCTGGATTAGTGCTCGGCGTTGTTCTGGGCAGCATCAGCGCCCTGGTCATGACGCTTTCGCCGGTGCTGAAACGCTGGCTGCTGCCGGTACTCGTTATCAGCCAGGCCGTTCCGGTCTTCGCCCTGGCGCCTGTGCTGGTGCTCTGGCTGGGCTACGGTATGTCCTCTAAAATAGCCATGGCGGTACTGATTATCTTTTTCCCGGTAACCTCCTCGCTCTACCACGGCATGCAGCAAACAGACAGAGACCTGCTCGAACTGGGCAGGATAATGGGGGCATCGACACCGGCCCTGCTGCGTTATATCATCCTCCCCACCGCCCTGCCTCCATTCGGCGCCGGCGTTCGCGTGGCGGCGGCCGTCGCCCCCATCGGAGCGATTGTCGGTGAGTGGGTCGGTTCAAGTTCGGGGCTTGGCTTTTACATGCTCCATGCCAATGCCCGCATGCAGATAGATGTCATGTTTGCAGCCCTTGCAATCCTGGCACTCATATCACTGACCATTTATTTTTCCATAGATGCACTCATGACCAGATTGATTTTCTGGGAAAACACAAAGGAACTTATCCATGAACAACTTTCGTAAAATGCTTACCATTTGCTGCTTCAGTTGCTGTAGTATCGTGGGTCTCATCGTAGGTAGTACAACCTTCTCCCCGGCGAGCTCCGCTACCGAAAACGACAAGCTGACACTCCTGCTTGACTGGTTTGTCAACCCGGACCACGCCCCGATATTTGTCGCCCAGGAAAAGGGCTTCTTTGATAAGAGGGGGCTCGATGTAGAAATCATCGCGCCGTCCAACCCCAACGATCCGCCCAAACTGGTGGCGGCCGGGAAAGCGGATCTGGCTGTCAGCTATCAGCATCAACTCCATATGCAGATCGACCAGGGACTGCCTCTTGTAAGGATCGCCACCCTGGTGGGCACGCCGCTCAATTCCCTGGTTGTTTTGGAGGATGGGGATATAGAGACACTGGCTGATCTCGAGGGCAAAACCGTGGGCTATTCGGTGGGCGGTTTCGAAACCGTGCTGCTGGAAACGATGCTGGAACAAAGCGGCCTGCAGCTCGATGACATCACCATGATCAATGTCAATTTCTCCCTCTCACCCTCGCTTTTGTCCGGCCAGGCCGACGCCGTCATCGGCGCCTTCAGGAATTTCGAGCTCAATCAGATGGATATCAAC
>JBHEOR010000339.1:391-731 GCA_046260685.1 Desulfopila sp. | reverse complement strand
GATCTGATCTTTACTCTGGTCCTGCCGGGCCATAAAGATGGCCCCGGCAACCGCCTGTGCTCCCTTAATCCCTTCCGGATGGCTATGGGTGACGATGGCACTCTGGTGCGCCTGCTGCAGTACCCCTTCCAGCGATTGTTCGTGCCAGCCCACCGGTGATATCCGCATGGCCGAACCATTACCGAAACTGTTGTACCCCTTGCTGGACTCACCTTGAGCCCAGGCAGCAAAGCTACCACCGTAACCGGCATGTGGATAACGCCGATACCAGCTGCGATAGACCTCGCCGAAGGGAAGATTATCGAGCAGTGCCTGTGCTGTAGCGATAGTCAACACCGAA
>JBHEOR010000339.1:0-238 GCA_046260685.1 Desulfopila sp. | reverse complement strand
CCATGTCCCCGATCAAGGCTCCAAGCATGTAACCCTCCTGTATTTTTCGCCAATTTGCGCAACCTTCATTCTTTATCTATACTTTGGCAAAAGGGCACGGCTTTGGTAGAAGGGCACGGCGCGCCGTGCCCCTACAAGACCGATGCCATATTGAACAAGCAATCAAGGCCTGACATCAACTGTTTCCGATCGGAATACCTGATGCGTAACAACAAGGGTACCAGCAAAACGACAGTAC
>JBHEOR010000338.1:0-731 GCA_046260685.1 Desulfopila sp. | reverse complement strand
GCCGTATACCGGGCGGTTATAACCACTGTCGGACGCCAGGTACATGCGGAAATTCAAGGAATCGTCTCCAGGGAAGCGAATGCAGGAAAATCACTCTGGGTCTGGCAGGGGATCCTCAAAGGCGAGAAAATGGACACCGTGGTGCAGAAATGTACCGAGCTCGGGGTGACCGGCATGATTCCTTTTCAGAGTTCCAGATGTCAGGGAAAGCTTGATCCGCTGCAGGGCCGGAAAAAACACCAGCGCTGGCAGCGCATAGCCCTGGCGGCCTGCAAACAGTGTTTGCGTCTGCAGACAATACAAATCGAAGCCCCCGCAAGCTATGCCGCATCACTCACGACAAAAGCGGCTGATAAAAATATTCTGCGGCTTCTCTTTTGGGAAGAGGAAAAAACCACCCATCTCCGTGATATCCGAGAAATCGACCAGGCGAGCTCGCTTGGACTTATGCTTGGCCCGGAGGGCGGCTTTACCCGGGAAGAGGTTGATGAGGCACGGCTGCTTGGCTGGCGAACCGTCGGGCTGGGGGACAGGATACTGCGGGCGGAGACGGCGACGCTCAGCGCGGTGGCCATTGTTCAGTACCTGTCTGGTAATTTATGATGGCGTCGTAAAAACTCTTCATCTTGTTCGTTGTTACAATTTTTCTATCATTACGACGTACTCCAGTACGCCGAAATAATAAATCCCCGGTAAACGGTAAGCAAGCCGGGATAAGAACCTTACAGATT
>JBHEOR010000337.1:313-731 GCA_046260685.1 Desulfopila sp. | reverse complement strand
CACTTATTCAGGCACAGGCAAGTCCGTTTGTGACCTTGATTCACTTTCCCGGCCATATCGGGCTCTATCTTGGCGAACTCGATGGCGAACCGGTGATTTTGCACAGCATCTGGGGACACCGCACCCAAAAGAGTGGTCAAGAGGGGCGTCACATCATCGGCCAGACTGTCATCACCACCCTCAAAGCCGGAAGCGGCCTGCATCCTAAAAGACCAAACGGCCTCATCGATAGTGCCACCGGCCTGACCCATCTGCACAAAGGAGTCACCCATGGGGAATAAAACCCTCATCGACAAGATCAGCCGCCTGATCGAACAGGCCTTTTTTGATCCGGGGCGGCGACTTAGAGTTCACATTTTAATTTCTAAAAAAGCCCGCTTCGGATTTTGATTAAGTCACACCACCGGCCAAAATGCCG
>JBHEOR010000337.1:0-249 GCA_046260685.1 Desulfopila sp. | reverse complement strand
ACAATCTGGATTCCGGCCAAAGTTCTCATCTTTCGTCCTGCATTTAATTTGATGGCGTCTCCGGTGGACAACACTATTTTCCTACAAACCCTGCATTGCCAGACGGCAAAACACAGCAATTCTCATTATGGCACTAAACAGCCCATTATCGAATCTTTACTATTAGTGCGATTTTTCTAAATCCGCATAAAATCGGGATTTCTCTAGCTTGGATTTAACGAGGAAAAGCATTATTTCACAATAAAATAG
>JBHEOR010000336.1:0-752 GCA_046260685.1 Desulfopila sp. | reverse complement strand
GATTTATCAATTAATTAAGCTAAAAATGAAATTTTCAGGTTTATCAAGCAGATGGGACAGGCAATGGTGCGGAAGGTTCAGGGTGCCCTATGGACATACAACAGGGCGCCCTGGAAAAGGCCAACTTCGAATGATGAGAAATCCGGACTAGCCGCATGGACTGACCTTTGGTGAACATTGTGTTGATTAAGAAAAAATTGTAACAGTGTTGAACCACTTGAAACAACAGCTATATTCTGAAAATCAACACAATGTTCATGAGAAATGCGGGCTTAGATTTTAAATTTTGATACAAGGTGGGTCAGTTTTTCCGAGAGTTCCGACAGTTCATCGGCTGAGATACGGATTTGCTGACTGTTTTCTTTTACTTCGATGGACCGACACCTTCCGACATCATCGAAGTCATCTTGCTGCTGCTGGCTACATTGTGGTTGATTTCAGTGATACCGGTGGAAGCCTGAGTCACATTACTAACGATTTCATTGGTGGTGATCGATTGTTCTTCCACTGCGGTTACGATAGTGGAGACGATATCATTTACATCGCTGATGACGTTGGTAATGGCCTCAATATCAGTGACTGTTGTGCCGGTCTGTTTTTGAATCTCGTCGATAGCTGCCTTAATTTTACCGGTTGCGGCGGCAGTTTGCTTGGCCAGTTCTTTTATTTCGTTGGCGACAACCGCAAAACCTTTACCGGCTTCGCCAGCCCTTGCGGCTTCTATGGTGGCATTTAAGGCCAGTAGATTGGTC
>JBHEOR010000335.1:325-760 GCA_046260685.1 Desulfopila sp. | reverse complement strand
GGGAATGACGGTAGAGCTCAAGGAACTTGTCCCGATGATCGGGTTCGCTTCCGACAAGATAGGTGACCATCAGGGTACGATAAGAAGAGTTAGATATATAAAAGCCGCCGAAATCCTTGCAGAGGCCACTTGAAACAATGGTATTTTTCAGAGGTGATCCGTCGGAGTTGAAGAGGATGTTGGAAATAATCTGAAAAGCGCTGTTTTCTTCGCGGTTGGTTACCGTTGACACATTAGTGCCAACGGCCAGAAATGTTTTGCCCGAAGTATCGGTGGAATCGACTGCATACCTGTCAGTGATGAAAACCGGTTCCGTGGGGAGAATGCCTTTTTCAATAACCGCTTGGGGAACGGGGCTATCGTAAGCGGAGAAAAATTTTTGCTGGAGAAACTCAAGTTCTTCTTCCAGCGGCGCATCGCCATAGACGAAAAAGA
>JBHEOR010000335.1:0-312 GCA_046260685.1 Desulfopila sp. | reverse complement strand
GGGATATTTTTCGGATCGCCTCCCGATTCATGGGCATAGGTCGAGCCGGGCATCAGGCCGGCAAAAATATGATGAAAGATAAAGCGAATCGGGTCGGAGAAGGCGCCTTTCATTTCGTTATACACAACTCCTTGAAACTTCAGGGGTTCATCCGGTCCTTCCTGGTGATAATGCCATCCTTCCTGTTCAAAGGTGGAGCGGGACAGCAGCGGATTGAAAACCACATCGCAGTAGACATCCATGATGTTGAAATATTCTGTCAGGTTTCTGGTGGCAAACGGATAATAGGTAATGTCGGCACCAGTCATGGCG
>JBHEOR010000334.1:439-777 GCA_046260685.1 Desulfopila sp. | reverse complement strand
ATATCTACCTGCAAGAGGCAAAATGCCTGTCTGGATATTAGCCATAAAACCGACAAATCCCGGGTGTGTGGCAGTGGTGATACATACCCGGGGCCCCACTTTGTGCATCAGATCGAAACTTTCTTCATTGTTCACAACTTTAGACATATTCAGCGCAAGGTAAATGGGGGTTTCCATCGTATTATTAGTCTTCATTCTGCACCTCCTTCTTGGTGATTTGCCTGCGCGTCAATTTTAATCTTTGCGGTCTTTGCACCGATTGCCTTTTGTGATTGATTCCTCAGTATACTTTAATATACTCAATTTTTGTACCAGGCTTTCAACACGTAGGGTTATAT
>JBHEOR010000334.1:0-375 GCA_046260685.1 Desulfopila sp. | reverse complement strand
CAACACCAATCGCTCCTGTATTCCAAATCGTGGCTGCATTTGCGGTTCCTTTTACTTTATCACTGTTGGTCAGAATAGAGCCGCCGCCGATAAATCCTATACCCGTGATAATACCCTGAAAAACACGGGCCTCACCACCTGTGCTGTCGATAACAGAAATACCGATCATCATAAATCCGCAGGTAACCACAGCGACCAGGGGAAATGTGCGCAGACCAAAGTTCCTGTTGCTTTTTTCCCTGTCCCAGCCAAGCGGAAGTGCCAGAAGGAAAGCCGCTAAAAGATGATAAGAGTGAAACCAGATAAGCTGCCAGTCAAACTGCAATATTTCCATTTTTTCAACTCCCTGCGTTGAAAAGATATACAATCCTTCTC
>JBHEOR010000333.1:527-782 GCA_046260685.1 Desulfopila sp. | reverse complement strand
GTTCAATGGTAAAGCTGAAGACATGCTGGAAGACGCACCGCCACCAAACAAGGATGCTCCTGAACCACCCCCCGGGAAAACCTGAGGAGTGTAGAGACCGCTTCAGTTGAAGCTGAGCAATAACCAAGCTCAATATCAGATGATCTCAGATACACCAAGCCTTGTAGGATGAAATTTTTGTTTAGCCTCCTGAAAGAGCTGGTCTTGTCAGGGCAAGCGAGGCTTATTTGGAAAGCTTTGGAACACCATCTCAAT
>JBHEOR010000333.1:0-517 GCA_046260685.1 Desulfopila sp. | reverse complement strand
ACTTTTGGGAAATTAATAATTTGTTAACGTTTTTTTAAAATAACGAACCTCCGATAAGAGCAAAGCCAGGGTGACTTGGTGGCGCAAAACCACGGACCCAAAATCATTTTGGGTAGCCGGGATGCCGAAGAGGGCCGTAGAGATGATTCGCTATCCTCAGAAAACAAGAATGCCCGTCCTGGATCTCCAGGGTGGGCATTCTTGTTTTCTGCGTCACAACGAATCCTGAAAATAGAACGCAAGTAATTGGCGTTCTACTCCTTGAGGTCAAGACGATGAAACAACCAATGACAGAGAAGCCTCCGGTGAAGACGATTTCATTCCTGCTGCTGATGTTGTGCGCGAATATGATGTTTGTCACGCTTGCTCTAGCTGCCCTGCCGACGTGGACGACTGCCGTTGGCGATCAGGTAACAGACGGGGTAGAAGCAGACGCCATGACCGTCACGGCCTTGTTTCAGGACGATGGCCTTACCTACGCGGTCCTCACGGATACCTTTACGGTGATCTACGTGCC
>JBHEOR010000332.1:512-784 GCA_046260685.1 Desulfopila sp. | reverse complement strand
ATATAAGGCAATACCGATACTGGCTCTTATTGAAAGAACAGTCCCATTAAACTCGCAGGCTTCGGCAACCTTATTTAGCATCTGCTCTGCAAGCCTAGACACGTCGGTTTCTTGCTTGACTTCCAACAACAGGCACACAAATTCGTCGCCTCCCCAGCGGCTGACTATGTCTTGAGCGCGTACAAATGACTGTAAACGGTTTGCCACCATTAGTAGCACCTGGTCTCCTAGATCATGACCATACGAGTCGTTAAGACTCTTGAAATTGTCGA
>JBHEOR010000332.1:0-379 GCA_046260685.1 Desulfopila sp. | reverse complement strand
CCAAGTCAGTCTTCGTATTAGCGAGTTCGGATTCGATGACTATTCGCTCAGCCAGTTCATTGGCGAGTTTGACGTTAACCTGCTTCAAATCCTTTGCGGCTTTCGCAACCTTTTGTTCAACCTCTTCATTCTGAGTGAGGGCCTCTTTAATAACCTGAACAGGGACTTTTTCTTGCTTTAGAGCTTCATTTACCAATGTAAGTTCATCGGCAGCCTCATTGACAGTTTCTTTGATTTTCTCATTTGTCTTAAGCACGCGTCCAAGCGAAGTTCTCTTGGCGGACACGTTTTTTTTCAAATCTTTTGATTTTGATTTCATAAGTATCTCTTTTTGCATTGAGTGGGCTAACGGCCCGCGTACGCCCCCGAAGTGTAACGG
>JBHEOR010000331.1:506-767 GCA_046260685.1 Desulfopila sp. | reverse complement strand
GAACTTGCTGAAGCGGGTATCGAGAATCCTATGGTCGCCCCGATCCTGCTGCCCGATTATTCAACCGACGAAGTAAGTGCCAATCGATGGCCGGAAGCAGTTACCAAAGCAGCATAGCAACAGACAGGGCCGGCTTTACCTATGAAACCGACCCTGGATTAGAGAGAGGAAGAGAGAAGAGAGAAGAGAGGCAGCCTGTAAAGGCTGCCTTTTTCAATCAATTGGGGTGGTCTCCTTCCTTTTCAAGATTCTGTTTTCCTT
>JBHEOR010000331.1:0-335 GCA_046260685.1 Desulfopila sp. | reverse complement strand
CTCTTAGGTGTTAGTAAAAACTGCTATCATTCCGAATATTGCCGCGCCGGCAATATAAGCTCAAGTAAATATCGGATCAAGTCCGGAATGACGACAGCGCTAGGAGGCCGTCCGAGAATGCCCTTCTCGGAGTCTTCGCTTACCGGCCCATATCCGCGTTATTTTCAAAAAATCAATGCTCGCAGGTAAGCGCAGACTCCGATATCAACTATATGGCTGTGCTTGATTTCCTGAAAATGCCTTGATCTGAACGAAAATGCCTATTCTCGGACAACTCCTGGGAGCAAATAGACTCCCTAAGCGCCGATGAAATTTCAACTTGAGGAGGAACCATG
>JBHEOR010000330.1:0-796 GCA_046260685.1 Desulfopila sp. | reverse complement strand
ATGGATCACTACCAAAAACTTTGAAGCTGACGCCGCCTGAACTGATGAGAAATCCGGGCTAGGTCTGCGTCATTCCGGGACTTTCACAAGGCTATCATTTATGAGAAAGCTGATACTTTTTAAGCAGATCATAAAGCCTTGAACGTGAAAGGCCGGAAGTATCGCAACATTTTTTGATATTACCCTTTGATAAGGCCAGCAGCTGGTTAAGATATTTCTTTTCCTGGTTAGCAATAGCTATGTCCCGTTCCCCTTTAATAGTGGGCATATCCTGCAGATCCGGTGGTGAAGAGTCTGATTCTTCGACTTGCGGTTCGGGAATGTCTATTCCCTTTATTTTGTTTTTAGCGATCTGAATCCTAATGTTTAAAGGCAGATGTTTCGAGTACAGGATAGTACTGTCCTGAGCACTGGCGATCGAGCATTCGATAGCCTGAAACAACTCTCTGACATTCCCCGGCCAATCGTATTGTGACAGAAACATGATATAATCCGAGGAAAGCTTTTTCTTCTTCAATTTATTGCGCTTGCAATAAATATCCCGGTAATGATAAACCAATTCTGCAATATCAGTTGCTCTCACGCGCAGCGGAGGCAATTCAAGATGAAAAGTCTTCAAGCGGAAAAGGAGATCCTCCCTGAAAGTACCTTCTTTAACCATGGCAGAGAGATCCTTGTTAGTCGCTGCGACCAACCTGAAATCGCTTTTTGTTTCGACACCGGAACCAACAGGAAGATATTTCCGTTCCTGAATAACGCGCAGGAATTTTTTTTGGATCTCGGTCGACATCTCGGC
>JBHEOR010000033.1:14417-23914 GCA_046260685.1 Desulfopila sp. | reverse complement strand
CCGAGAAGCATATCGAACCTACGTATTCTTTTGTCATTGAAAGAAATTTTCAAGCTCAAACTCTGTTGACAAAAAAACAGTATCGTGTCCCATGAATTCTGATATATGATCTGTCGGCTGGCCTCCCGAATACCTTCCATCTCTTCATCCATTATCGTCTGCATTGTATGATCAACATATGCCACAAGGCAGCGGCAGGTCTTGCACAGCGATATCCTCTCATCTCAGCTGTCGATGTCAACTTGTAAACACATCCTGGTGTTGTTACAGTAACAATAGTATTCCGGGTGTATTCCGGGGACATGTTGCTGTTTTTAGGCCGGCATGGCTGGCCGGGCCACGTGTCCTCCCCGGTTGTATCCTCAACGATTGGCTAAAATTTTTTTGGGTTCTGGGGTAATTGGTCCCCTGAGAACAAAGATGATTTAAAAGGTGTTGTGGCCCCTGAATTCCCTCCAAGGTGGGGAGGTTACACTATGACCAAAAAGCCCGAAAATTACCAGCCACCCTACACTATTACTCCGGAGATTGTAAATCTGGTCGCCGAGATCGGTGAAACCATCGGCCGCTATACGGTGTTGGCTGAACAGAATCTGACACCACACCTGCGCCGGGAAAACCGCATTCGCACTATCCAGGCCTCACTGGCAATCGAGAATAACACGCTCACCCTTGACCAGGTGACTGCCGTTATCGAGGGCAAGCGGGTATTGGGGCATCCTCGAGAAATTCAGGAGGTGCACAACGCCTTTGCAACCTACGAAGCTATGGAAGAGTGGGAGGCTAGTTCAGAGAAAGACTTGTTGGCTGCTCATGAGCTGCTGATGTACGGGCTGGCGGATGAGACGTGTCGATATAGATCGGGTGGGGTTGGCATCTACCGAGGGGGGCATTTGGTACATATGGCTCCTCCTGCTGATCGTGTGCCCAAGCTGATGGCAGATTTGCTGGATTGGCTGGCAAACACGAATGAGCATCCATTGGTTGCCAGTTGCATTTTTCACTATGAGTTCGAATTCATTCACCCCTTTGCTGATGGCAACGGACGAATGGGACGGTTGTGGCAAACCCTGATCCTGGGCAACTGGAAGTATTTATTGGCTTACCTGCCTGTGGAAACGCTAATTCGCGAACGACAGGAGGACTATTATCGCGCACTTTCCGTGGCCGATCAACAGGCAAACGCTACTCCGTTTATCGAATTTATGCTGAGTGCACTGTTTGATGCTCTCCACGAAGCCGTGGTCACCGACCAAGTAAACGACCCAGTAACCGACCAAGTAGCGGCATTGATCCGCGTGATTCCCCCTGATGAATTAGGTAGTAAGGATTTGATGCAAGCCTTGGGGCTATCGCACCGCCCCACGTTTCGGAGGAACTACCTCAACCCTGCTCTGGAAGACGAATGGATAGAGCGCACGCAACCCGATTCTCCGCACAGCCCTACCCAGCGTTACCGATTGACTGCAAAAGGTTGGCGATGGTTGCAACGCAATGTTGAAGAGTAGAGGTAGAAGCTAGCAATAATAATGACGGTATTTATAACGGTATGTTTTGAAGTATTTTCGACTCCGGCCGCCTTTAAAGAAACGAACGATGCATTGTTCGGCAAGCCTGGCGTGGGCATTGCCGATAGGAGGAGTCACGTGTTATTCAGGGGACACAATACTGTTTCTTATACCCCCCGGCATGCCGAGAAGCATATCGAACCCACGTATTCTTTTGTCATTGAAAGAAATTTTCAAGCTCAAACTCTGTTGACAAAAAAAAACAGTATCATGTCCCCTGAATTCATGTCCCCTGAATTCTGCAGATTGACAGTGGCCGGTGTTGCGGGTAGCATGTGTTGGAGGTTGAACTTTGGTAAGGCTTGTGCAAAGATTTAAGGCATCATGGACAGCTTGACGTCTGAAAGGAAAAACGGGCGGTAATGAGATAGAAGAGAATATGTGAAAGGCGCTTTTGGTAAGCGCTGGTCGATAAAAGGATGATACTAAAATGAGGATATGTGGAAGCGTTACGAGATGTATTGCGGGCGGTGTCTTCTTTGTTCTTCCTGTTATAGCTGTTATAGCTGTTATAGTTATAGTGGCGGCGACGAGTGCCCCGGCAGGCGCTGCGGATTCCACCCCGGTTGAACGACCAACTCTTCAATCCGCGGCGGAGATCGACTATGCACCGTTCAGTTTTGTTGATGAACATGGCAGGGCAGCCGGCTTTTCGGTGGAGCTGATGCGGGCGGCTCTGGATGCCATGGGGCGGGATGTCACCTTTCGCACCGGGCCCTGGGCGGAAGTGCGCGGCCGGCTGGAAAGAGGGGAGATTGAGGCGCTGCCGCTGGTCGGCCGCACACCCGAGCGTGAGGCGCTGTTTGATTTCACTGTGCCGTATATGTCGCTGCACGGGGCCATCGTGGTGCGCGGCACTGAGACCGGCACTGAGACCGGCATCAGGGATCTCGAGGATCTGCGGGGGCGCAATGTTGCCGTGATGAAGGGCGATAATGCCGAGGAGTTCCTTCGCCGCGAAGAGCGCGGTATGACAATTCATACCACGCCGACCTTTGAGGTCGCCCTGCAGGAGCTGTCCGCGGGCCGTTACGACGCAGTGGTTGTGCAGCGGCTGGTGGCGCTGCGCCTTATTCAGAAGACCGGACTCACCGATTTGCACGTTATCGACCGGCCCATCGAAGACTTCAAACAGGATTTTTCCTTTGCGGTTCATGAGGGAGACCGACGTACCCTGGCCCTGCTCAATGAGGGATTGGCCATCGTCATGGCCGACGGGACCTATCGGCAGCTGCATTCCAAGTGGTTTGCCGCCATGCAGCTGCCTTCCGATCGCCCCATAATCGTGGGTGGAGACCGAAATTATCCGCCTTTCGAGTTCATTGACGCCGACGGCAAGCCCGCCGGCTACAATGTCGATCTGACCCGGGCCATCGCCCAAAAAATGGGTCTTGATATAGAGATACGACTTGGCCGGTGGCAGGAACGGCTGCAGGCCCTGGAAGACGGTAAAATCGACATGCTGCAGGGGTTGTTTTATTCCAACGCCCGCAACCGTACATTTGATTTCACCCAGCCGCATACCATCAGCAATTTTGTCGCCGTGGTTAGAAAGGACGACGGGGAAGCTCCGTCTTCCGTTGCCGATCTCAAAGGGAAACGGATTGTTGTCGAAGAAGGTGATATTCTCCACGACTTTGCCGTGGGGAACGGTTTGGGTAACGACCTGGTCGCCGTGGCCGACCAGGAGGAGGCGCTGCGCCAACTGGCTGCGGGCCGGTACGACTGCGCTTTGGTGTCGCTGGTCGCCACCCTCTATCTCATTGAAAAACATGACTGGACGCATCTTGTGCCCGGCAAGAAGGCTCTTTTGGCCGGCGAGTACGGCTATGCAGCGTCCACGGAGCAAAAGGCCCTGCTGGCCAAGTTCAGTGAGGGGTTGAAGGCCCTGGAGACAAGCGGGGAGTACCGGCGCATCCATACCAAGTGGCTCGGTGTCTACCAAAAGGAGTCCACTACCTTGATCGAGGCGCTCAAGTATTCCATCGCTGTCATCATCCCGTTGGTGCTTGTACTGATGCTGGCCATCGCCTGGACCTGGTCGCTGCGCCGGAGGGTGACTCAGAGAACCGCGGAGCTGCAGCAGAGCCTGGCGCGTTTCCGTCTGCTTGCCGAACTGGCCCCCGTGGGTATCGTTATCTCGGATGAACAGGAAAATACCCTTTACGCCAACCCGAGATTCACCGAACTCTTTGGCTATACCATGGAGGATATGCCCTCGGTGCAGCAGTGGTGGGACATGGCCTATCCCGATGAAACCTTCAGAAAGCAGACCTGCCGGCAGTGGCAGGTGGCGGTTACCGAGGCGAGACGAAGCGGTTCGGAAATCACGCCGATGGAAGCGTCGGTCACCTGCAAAGACGGTACTATCCGCCATATCGAATTTCGCATGGCCACCACCGGCAGTCTCAACGTCGTGGTGTTCACCGATATCACCGAGCGGAAGAACGCCGAGGCCGAGCATGATAAACTCCAGGCGCAGCTGCGTCAGGCCCAGAAGATGGAGTCGGTCGGCCGTCTGGCCGGTGGCGTGGCCCATGATTTCAACAATATGTTGAGCGTCATACTCGGTAATGCGGAGCTGGCGCTTGCCGGTTTTGGCTCTGCGCAAGAGCAGCAGGAAAATCTGCAGGAGATCCAGAAGGCGGCCCAGCGCTCCGCCGAAATCACCAGCCAGCTGCTGGCCTTTGCCCGTCGTCAGACCATCGATCCTCGAGTACTTGATCTTAATGCAACCGTCGAAGAAATGCTCAATATGCTGCGCCGCCTTATCGGTGAAGATATCGATCTGCTATGGAAACCGGGGTCGGCAGTGTGGCCGGTGAAGATCGATCCGTCGCAGCTCAATCAGATACTTGTCAATCTCTGCGTAAATTCTCGGGATGCCATTGCCGATGTGGGTCGGGTCGTTATCGAAACGGAGAACGTCCGCTTTGATGAGGAGTATTGCGCCGACCACCCTGGTTTTGTTGCCGGCGAATATGTCCTGCTGGCCGTAAGCGATGACGGTTGCGGCATGGATAGGGCAACCCGGGAAAACATCTTCGAACCCTTTTACACCACCAAGGATGTCGCCAAGGGGACCGGACTCGGTCTTGCCATGATTTACGGCATCGTCAAACAAAACCAGGGTTTTATCAATGTTTACAGCGAGCCGGAAAAGGGAACCACCTTCAGGATCTATTTTGCCCGTCATCTGGAAGCCTTGGAAAACGTAAAAGAACATGTTGCTGCTGAAGTCCCTGATGGTGCGGGCGAGACCGTCCTGGTCGTGGAAGACGATACAGCGATCCTCAAACTGACTGGAAGAATCCTCGGGAGTCAGGGATATGACGTTTTGTTGGCGGCAAATGCGACGGAGGCCATGGCTCGGGTTAAGGAACGCGCCGGCCAAATCGACCTGCTCATCACCGATGTGGTCATGCCGGAGATGAATGGCCGTGATCTTGCCCTTCGGCTGCAGGCCGATTATCCGCTACTGAAGGTGCTGTTCATGTCGGGCTATACCGCCAACGTCATCGCCCATCGAGGTGTTCTTGATGCGGATGTCCATTTCATTCAAAAGCCCTTTGCCGTCGGGGATCTTGCCTGGAAAGTACGAGAAGCCATGGGGGAACCCCGGTAGGTTGCAAACGTCCGCGACTTTTTAAAGCGCCCGTTGAAATAGCCTGTAGCGCTTCAGGTTGACAATTGACCTGTTTCTAGACTATATCTGGTCATACAAGGAGGATGGTTATGAAACTATCGAGTCAAATCAAGCCTATCAGTTATTTGAAAGCCCATACCGCTGAAATCGTGCGTAACCTGTCGGGGCAAGCCGCTCCCCTGGTCATCACTCAGAATGGCGAAGCCAAGGTTGTAATGCAGGATATCGAAAGCTATGAGCAAACTCAGGAGACAATGGCTTTTCTGAAGATTCTTGCGCTCGGTACGCATCAGATTGAGCAAGGCAAGGTTCAGCCCGTTGAAGATGTTATTCAGCGGCTTCGAGATCGGAGCGCGAGTCGCTGATGACCTTCCAGGTATATCTGACCGAAGATGCGTCCAGGGACCTGGAAAAGTTGTACGTGTTTCGGCACTGGATCACGACCGGTTTGACGGTGCCGGTACGCCGATCGGCAGCACGATGGTGAACTCTGCCCCTTTGCCAGGTTCCGACTTGGCTGAGATTTTGCCGCCATGCCCGTCGACAATGGTGGTGTAGGCAAGGGAAAGCCCCTGGCCCGTCCCCTTGCCGACGGTTTTCGTAGTAAAAAATGGGTCGAATACCCGTTCCAGCACCTTCTCGGGTATGCCGCAGCCATTATCCTTTATCTTCAGGATAACCGTATCGTCTCTTTGGCGGGTTGATATGTGAATAGTGCCCTTGCCGCGGTCGGTTTGGGTGTTTTTTTCGGCGATTGCCTGGGCACCATTGATAATCATATTCAACAGTACCTGCTTGATCTGGCCGGCCAGGACCATGACGGACGGCAGGGTCTTCTCCAGATCAAGATCGATATCGGCTACGTACTTCCATTCGTTGCATGACACATCGACCGTATTGGTGATCAGCTCGTTTATATTTTCCGGGGCTTTCTCCTGGGAACCCGGGTGGGAAAAATCCTTCATGGCCTTGACGATGGTGCTGATACGCTCAAGACCCTCCAGTGAGGCACCGATCGCTTGTGTACTTTCGGAGATGAGGAAATCAAGGTCGATCTCCTCGATGAAATCAGCTATTTCCCTGCGCTCTTCGGTAAAAAGTCCCTGCTGGTCCAAACGTTCGCCCAGCTTTTGCTGCAGTGCCTGCAGCTGCATGAAATCCTCCAGCGCTTCGTTGATGAATCGGGTATTGTCGCTTACATACTGTACCGGCGTATTAATCTCATGTGCCACACCGGCCGCCAGGGTACCGATGGCTTCCAGCTTGCTCATCTGCTGGAGCTGACGCTCCATCTCCAGGTCCTGTGTTATATCGCGTTTGACGGCGACATAGTTAATGATTTCGCCGTGTTCATCCTTGACGGAAGAAATCGTCGCGTCCTCTTGATACATGGTGCCGTCTTTGCGTTTGTTGTGGAAGCGCCCCGCCCATACTTCCCCCTGGAGAATGGTGGCCCAGAGCTCGTCATAGAAATGTTTTTCATGCAGGCCGCTTTGCAGTATGCTGGAATTTTGGCCCAGCAATTCATGGGCGGAGTAGCCGGTCAGATTCTCCATTGCCGGGTTGACATAGAGGATCTTGGCCTGGGCATCGGTTATGACAATACCTTCCACCACATGTTCAATGGCGGTCAACAGCCTGCCTTGATCCTGCCGGATTCGTCCGGTTTTTTTGATCTCTCTGGCCAGGCTTTTGTTGAGCTGAACAAGCTCAGCGGTTCTCTGTGCTACTTTTTCCTCCAGCTTTACCTGGTGGTCCTCCAGTTTGTTGTGTATCCGGCGAAGCTCATCGGCCTGACGGAGGGAAATGAGATTGGTGTATCCCATCAGACAAATCTCATTGGCCATAATACTGAGAAAATCGAGTATCTTCTCAAAATGCTCGGTGGAAAGTTTGGGCATTGCATGGAAGGCCTGCACCATTTCCTCTTCATCCACCTCAATTTCCCGGGCATACTGTCGTATGCGCTGCTCGTCGACGTCCCTGGTATGGTACTGGCCAATCTGCCAGTTGGCGAGATGTTTGCCTGCAACGATTATCGGTGCCGCCGCATCGGTAAATCCCAGGCTGAGACACATCTGCTGATGCGGCTTCAATGCCCTGGCCGCCTCCAGCCCGATATGCTCACCGGATATACGGCAATTCTCCATGCCCTGTGGTGAGGCTCTGATCATGGCACATACTGTGGAGTGATTGCTCACCTGGGTGATGGGCACCCCGTCGGTATCGGTGATGGTGGAGGCTACCTGGTTGGCGTGGGCGAAGGCGTCCTGTATGCGCTGCAGTTTTTCCAGGGCTATCAGGTCGGTGAGCCGGTAGTTGTCCGGAGAACATTCAAAATCCGGCTGATTGTGTCTTTGCTTTTTCATAGGAGTGACCCTCTGTATGGCGTGGCGTGTAGCGTGACGTGTAGCGTAGCGGACATCAGGCTCTGCGGGATTTTTTTTCAGACCCCATTTTCACTGTTTTCATAGAACTCATGGGCCACTTGCCGCCACCGCTCCGCATCTTCTTTGAGGTTGATCCTTTCCAGGTAGGAATCGGCACGTTGTGGCGCCTGGCCGAGTACCGCCTCCGGATAACGTTCATAATAGCAGCAGTCCGCCAGGTGGACAGCAAGAGCGGCACTGAAACCCTCCCCCGGATATTTTTCGATGGCATGGTGGAAGGCCACGGCCTCCACAATGTCGCCGCTAAAGCCCCATAAGCCGATGAGGTAGGCGCCGATGTCACCATGGCTTGCCTTAAAAGTATCCAGCTCGGCATTGATCAGCGCTTTTTCATCCGTTTGTACCGCTTCGAGTATGGTATCGTACTCGCTTCCCATGTGGGTCAGCAGCAGGAGCTTGCCGATATCGTGGACCATGCCGGCAAGAAAACAACTGTTGATAAGTTCGTCGTCGTCGGTTGCCTGAAGCGCTATCTTTTTACTGCATTGAGCCACGGCCATGCTGTGCTGAAAGAGCGTCTCAAGGGGAAGGTGGTGTGATTTTGCCTTCATTTCGCTGAAAATCTGTACCCCGAGCACCAGCATTTTAACCGTTTCCAGACCGAGCAGCTTCACTGCCCGGGCCGGGCTTTCAACCCTTTGGAAAAGTCCAAAAAAAGAGGAGTTGACCAGTTGCAGGAGTTTGGCGGTCATGGCCATGTCTTGTTCGATGACCCGGGCGACATCGTCGATATCGGCATCGGGATTTGCCAGAACCTTTTGCAACCGGGCATAAATGGCCGGCAGGCTGGGCAGTTTGCCGAGTCCGGAGATCATGCTTTTGAGGTGTCCATCGGTTATTTGACTGTAGAGCGCGCCGGCCCTGAGCAGGATGGTCTGCATCTTTTCCGGCTCACAGGGCTTGGCCAGAAACTGATGAACGACACCCGCGGTACGCATTACCGCCTGGTCGTCCGCCAGACCTGTGAGCATCATGCGAATGGTCTGGGGAAAACGTTGTTGTATTTCCAGAAGAAGCTCATCTCCGGACATTGAAGGCATCCGCATATCCGAGATGATGATAATGATATTTTCACTCTCCATTATGTCGAGCGCCTGCCTGCCGTTTTCGGCGAAGAAGAAATCAAATTCCTTGCGCATGGAACGTAGCATCCGTTGTATTCCCGCGAGAATATTGGGCTCGTCGTCCACAAAGAGTATGCCGGGCTTGTGCATTTTTTTATTCCTGAAACGATGCTGTTTTTGGCATGGGCCTGTTTCCCGGGTATGGTCCGGTCGTGATGAAGGGCTGCATGAATTCTTCCCGTCAGACGTCCTCCGGGCCGTCCGCGGCTGCGCGGCTTGCAACCCGCACCAGAATGGGCCCCTTCACTCCAACCCGTCTGTTGAAGTTACGAATTCCCTGGAGCAGCGGTCCGGTAATCTCCTGCCCTTTGGGGACCAGCAGCGTTTCATTTTTGGCGATAATACTCTCTTCAGCAATCATGCCCACCGTGAGGTCGTGTATCTTTATCTTCTTTATCTCGCTGGTGGTCCCTGTGCTGCTCAAGGTTGCCAGGGTTTTGACCACCTCCGGGTTATAGACGTCCCTGCGCATTTTGAGACGCCGGCAGGCTTCACCGTGTGTTGCGCCGGAGGAGATGAGGCGGTCATAGTCAAAGGCCGCTTTGATGATCTGCGCCGCCATGCTGAGCTCATCGTCCTCGCTCCCCTCCTCCTGGAATTCGGCAAAAGGACGAAGCTGATTTTTGATAATGACGGCCACTTCTTCCAGACGCGGAATCTTTTCAAGTAATTCAGCCCCTACCTTGGGATGATTACAGTACATTTCGTA
>JBHEOR010000033.1:5177-14407 GCA_046260685.1 Desulfopila sp. | reverse complement strand
TATCGGTGCCGTCATCCATGGTGTCCATAATCTCGCCGGGCAGGGTTATACAGCCGATCTGGGACATCAGGGCAGCGATCTCCAACTGCCAGGAGTTTTTATAATCGATTTTTTGGGCAATCTCCAGAACCAGCGAGCGTATTCTCACTCCCGCACTGAAAGCGGCGGGCTTGCTGAAACTCAACAGATCGGAAAGTACTTTAATGCTTCCTTTCAAGGTTTTATCGAGCAGCTCCTTTTCAGCGGTGATCAACCTGTGCTGGCGCAGGGCAAGGGCGAGGGAAGGGGCCAGCATGGAAACCGGGCAGGGTTTGGTGAGAAACCTGAAAATCTGCCCCTTGTTGACCGCTTCCATGGCCGTTTCCTGGTCGGCATTGCCGGTGAGCATGAGACGTACCGTATCCGGGGAGAGTTCCTTGATCAGGGAAAGCAGTTCGATACCGTCCATTTCCGGCATGCGCATATCGGAAACAACAACGGCTATTGGCCCTTCATGCTTTATTTTTTCCAGAGCCTCTGTGCCGCTTGGCGCCGTGATTACCTGAAAACGCTTGCGCAGCTGTCGTCTCATGGAATCAAGCACATGGGGTTCGTCATCGACAAAAAGAATTTTTTCAGTCATTTTTTCCGTGCTCCGCTAAATTCTCTGCTGCTCCGAGACTAAGTCAGCCCGATAGTGAAACTCTACACATTTTCGATGACGACTTGCAAGGGAATAGATACAGAAAAAGGTGTTGAGGGACGTATCTGCGTGTTCATGATCATTTCCTTGACAGAGTGGTCGTTGCCCCCGTATGATTTGGTGTGCGGCATGTGTCTAATTTATTTTGATTTCAAAGGCAATCTTCATGGACAATAATATTACCCTTTTGTTGGTGGAAGACTCCCTGGCCGAGCAGGAATTGATCAGGGAGGCGCTTTCCTCCTCGCTTTCCTCCTCTTTTTTTGATGGCTATCATGTCGATACCGCTGTCCGGCTTGCCGAGGCGCTTGCCTATCTGAGAGACCATGCCGCCGATCTGGTGGTTCTCGACCTGAATCTGCCGGACAGCGATGGGCTTGCCTCCCTGGCTGCCATACGCGAGCAGGCGCCGGACCTGCCCGTCATCGTGCTTACCGTCAACGATGATGTGGCAATGGGCAAAGAGGCCATGCGTCTGGGGGCCCAGGACTTCCTGGCCAAGGGAAGCGGTGCTGAGGCAATGCTTCCCAGGATCTGTTTTTATGCCCTGGAGCGGCACAGGGCCCAGCAAAAGGCTCAGGCAGCCGAGAATTTGCTCCGCACGCTGCTCGATGCCCTGCCCCTGAGAATTGTCCTGCTGGACGGCAATATGCAGGTTGTCTGGGCCAACGACAGGGCGCTCAAGGAGAGTTCCCGTGATCATCATGAAGAGATCCTCGGCAGGCCATGCCGGGAAATTTGGCAAAACCATGGCTCCTGCCATGACTGTCCGGCCCGCAAGGCCCTCAAGACCGGTGAGATCGAGGTGTATACCGACACAATTTCTCAAGACCAGACCGTGCGCATAAGCGGCTGCCCGGTGGTGGACCACAACGGCCACATTTATCAGGTTATAGCAATAACCGAAGATATCAGTGAACGGCGGTCCCTGGAGAGACAACTGCGGCAGGCCCAGAAAATGGAGTCGCTTGGGACCCTTGCCGGCGGCATTGCCCATGACTTCAACAATATTCTCACAGCTATTCTGGGCTTCACCGAGCTTGGCCGCCGCAGGGTCGGCGCCGACAGTGCACTGGCCGATGATCTCGAGGAAATACAGAAGGCGGGAATGCGAGCCAGGGACCTGGTTCATCAAATCCTGACCTTCAGCAGGCAGGTGGAGCAGGAGATTGTTCCCCTGGACCTCAGTCGCGTTATCAGGGAGGCGCTGAAATTGCTGCGGGCGTCACTGCCTTCGAGCATACAGTTGACCCACGACATACCGGTCAATCTCGGCATGGTTGCGGCCGACCCCACCCAGATTCACCAGGTGGTGATGAACCTGTGTACCAATGCCGCCCACGCCATGGCGGGCAGCGCTGGTGAACTCTCGGTAACCCTGGCCGCAAAACACCTCTCCCGGGAAGATCTCGTGCTGTATCACGATATTGTTGCGGGCCTCTACCTGGAGTTTACGGTCAGTGATACCGGCAGGGGGATTCCCCCAGAGGACCTCCAGGTCATTTTCGATCCCTACTTCACCACCAAGGAGGTTGGCGAGGGAACCGGCCTGGGCCTGGCTGTTGTCCATGGCATTGTCAGGGATTGTGGCGGCTGTATTGAGGTTGCATCCGTTGTGGGCCAGGGCACCACCTTCACCATTCTTCTGCCTGCTTCCAGCGGCTTGGAAAAAGAACCCACTGAAGATGAACATATCGCCGAGGCGGCGGGCAGGGGAGAATCCATACTGGTCGTCGATGATGAACCTGCGATATTGAAAGTTGTCCGCAGGCTTTTGGAAGGGCGCGGTTACAAGGTAGACACCTGCAAGGATCCCCGGCGGGCGCAGATAAAGATTCAGCAGAGTCCCAAGGACTGTGACCTGTTGCTGAGCGATGTCGTCATGCCCAATATTATGGGGGACAGGCTGGCGGTGGAGGCACGCAGGGCGGCACGGGATCTGCCGGTTATCCTGATGAGCGGCAATATAGATAAACTCACGCTGAGCAGGGAGCTTGGCGATGATGTGGTATTGCTGAAAAAACCACTGGACAGCAATATCCTCCTCAAAACCGTACGCGAGCTTTTGGATGGGCCGGACAGCCGGTAAGGAGGACAGCCGGTAAGGAGTATGTTTTTCACCTGTTTTTTTGGAGGAATTGCCGTGGTCGATGCACGAATTCTTGTAGTGGATGACGAACCCCAGATAGCCAAGCTCACACATTCAATTCTGCAGCAGGCCGGCTATACCGTCTTTACCGCCGGGGGTGTTGTCGAAGCCCGGGAAACCCTGGCAAACCGGCGGGGCCTGGACCTTGTCGTCACCGACATGAATATGCCCGACGGTTCCGGGCTGGATCTGGTGCGCCATGTTCATCGGCTCTATCCCGATATCGGTGTGGTCGCAGCCACCATCATCGATAACCCCATGGACGCCGCGGAGATCCTCGAGGCAGGCGTCTACGGCTATATCGTCAAACCGTTCAGCAGGAACCTTGTCCTCATAACCGTGGCGAATGCACTGCGTCGAAGAGAGCTGGAACTGCGCGCCAGGTCGTCTTTTGACAACCTGGAATCGCGCCTGCACCTCATCATCAATACCCTGCACGCCGGGTTGCTGCTCATGGATGAGTCGATGGAGATTCGGGAAATAAACACCCGAATGCAGGAGTGGTTTACGGATGCCAAGCCAGGCAATTCCGTCAGCCTGCTTGACAACCACCACCTGAGCAGTGTGGACAATGTCCGTTGCGGGTCTCTGGCCGCAGAAGTTCTCGAGACCGGCAGGTCTGCAAAGATGCTGGGCCGTTTTCTTACCAGGGAGGGTGAAAAAGACCTGCAGATAACCATGACGTCCGTGTGTACCATCGACGGTGGTGAAAAATTGGTGCTTATCATGCTGGAAGATCAGACCGAACAGCTGCTGCTGGAAAGGGAACTGCGCCAGGCCCAGAAGCTCGAGGCCATCGGCCAGCTTGCCGCCGGCATCGCCCACGAAATCAACACACCAATCCAGTATGTCGGCGACAATATCCATTTTTTCGCCGATGCGTTCCGGGATATCATAAATCTCGTTGATGAATATGAACAACTTTTGAGGAAGCCGGCCGACAATAACCCGAAAACTGATGTTGCAACAGTGATACGTGCTTTGAAGGATGAGGCTGATATGGATTTTCTGGCCCGGGAGGTGCCGCAGACCATTACCCAGAGCCTTGAGGGTGTCGCCCGTGTGGGTTCGATTATCAAGGCAATGCGCGAATTCTCCCATCCGGGAACGGCGGAAAAAACCCTGACGGACATTAATCATTGCCTGGAAAGCACGGTGACCGTGTGTCGCAACGAATGGAAATATACAGCCGAACTGGAGCTGAAACTCGATCAGAACCTCGAAGCCGTCTTCTGTCTGTCGGGAGAGATGAACCAGGTTTTTCTCAACCTTATAATCAATGCGGCCCACGCCATTAGCGCCCGCGTTGAAGCCGGTGATTACACCAAGGGGCTGATTACCATCACCACGCAACAGGATGACGGCCATGTTCTCATATCCATCAGTGATAATGGCGGGGGGATCCCGGAATCGATCCGCTACCGGGTTTTCGACCCGTTTTTTACCACCAAGGAAATCGGCAAGGGAACAGGTCAGGGGCTGGCGATTGCCAGAAACATCATCACGGAAAAGCATGGCGGCTCCATTCAGCTTGAAACAACCCCGGGTGAGGCAACGACCTTTCTTGTCAGGCTGCCGAGCGGCGAGACCTGATGATTGAGTCTCCTCTTTATATCCCAGGGAAGTCGAGGCAACCGTCCGGAATCGACTCAAACGCTTGTGCAACAAAGACGAAGATGAAGGTGTTGCATGTACTGCTCGCTGTATGGATGAGTTGCGCCCTGGCCGGCTGCCGGCAGGCTGAAGAACCACACCCGCCGCCCGACAGGGTTGTCCTGCAGCTCAAGTGGGTCCACCAGGCCCAGTTTGCCGGTTTTTACATGGCACAAGATCAGGGTCTGTATGCCGCCGAGAATCTTGAGGTACGGTTTCTCGAGGGCGGCTCCGAGGTTGATCAGGCCAGGCGGCTGCGCAACGGCACGGCGCAGTTCGCCGTGGTCCCGGCGGAAGCCGTACTCTTGGACAATGCACGCCGTCAAAGGCTGGTTGCCGTCTCGGTTCTCTACCAGCGCAATCCGACAATGTTTGTGGCCAGACACGGTTCGGGCATAGTTCGTCCGCGGGATATGCAGGGCAAAAAAGTTGCCGTCGGCGATATGGATGGCGGCGGTTTCATCGAGGGCATCGTTCAGCTGCAGGCGCTTTTCAGGCAAATGGACCTTGATTACAACTCTCTGGTGATTCGCCCCTATGATCCGCTCCACCGTGATTTCATCTCGAAAGAGGTGGATATAACTCCCGCCTACCTCGTTGGCGGTATCACGAAACTTCGGCGCCAGGGCATGGAGCTCAATCTGATCTGGCCGGGTGACTATGGTATCGATTTTTATTCCGATACCCTGGCAACCACGGCCGAGTACCTTGACAAGCATCCCGCTATTGCCCTTCGTTTTTTGCGGGCTACGCTGAAGGGCTGGCGCCGGTGCATCGAGAATCAAAAACGTTGTGTTGATAGTACCATGGCCCATGCCCGGGTCAAAGACCGGGGGCTGCAGCAGGAAATGATGCATAACCAGGTTGCTCTGGTGAATACCGGGGAGGACCCCATCGGCTGGATGCAGGGGGAGGTCTGGCAGAAGATGTATGCGATGCTAATGGAACAGGGCCTGGTCACCACTCCGCTCGACGATATACACTCCGTCTATACCATGCGTTTTTTGCAGGACATCCATGCAGGGAGCGGGGATGAAAATTAAAACCAATGTCATTTGCAGCTTTTTGTTCGTTGCCCTGTTTGCCGTGTCGATCACGGGATTTTTGATCTACAGCAATGGTAAGGACAATCTCAACAGGCAGGCGCTCTCTTTTCTGCATACGCTCAATAGCCAGAAGGCCGAACTGTTTGCACAATGGCTGAAGAACGCGTCGACCAATCTGGAGCTCTTGGCGGGTATGCCGGTCCTGCGGGAACGGCTGCCCGAAATACTGTCGACCAACGATTCGTGGGAGCAGACCAGCGATGATCAGGTGCTCAATACCCTGGTGGCCAAACATCTTCGCCCGGTGCTGGCTCAGCAGGTGTTCACCGAGCTTTTTCTGTTAAGCGTTCCGGAAGGCAGGCTGCTTGCCTCAACCGACGCCTCTCAGGTTGGCAAGATCATGGGCAGGCGTCCTTTTTTTATTGAAGGCCGGAAGCATACCCACGTAGAAAGCGTTTTTTTTTCCATGAGCCTGCAAAGGCCGACCATGGTCATCAGCACCCCTATAAAGAGTTTGGCCGAGACGGTTCCGGCGGTCCTGGTTGGCCGGCTCGACCTTCACAAGCTCTCGGCAATAATTACCCAGCAGCGAAGTCATTGGGATACCGAGGATACCTATCTGGTCAATAAACAGAATTTTTTCATTACCGACCCGCTTTACGGCGACGACTACATGCTGCGCAGGACCATCTATACGGAAGGGGTAAACAGGGCGCTTGCCGGTGGTCGGGGGACATCCCGGTATCTGGATTACGGGGGCAGGGAGGTGCTCGGAGACTATCTGGTTCTTGACCAATACAGCCTGGTCCAGCTTACTGAAATAGACTATAACGAGTATGTGCGGCCCATCAACAAAATGAAGCGCAGGGTTCTCCTGGTAGCGCTGCTCATTGTTTTTGTTGCGGCAGTTCTGGGATGGGGGGTGGCTGAGCTCGTCCTCAGGCCGCTCACCGAATACGTTAAAAAGATAGAGAAGATCGATGCGGACAATCTTGAATACCATCATGAGGAAACGACTCCCTACGAGATAAACACAGTATCCAGAGCGTTTGCGGAGTTGCTTGCCCGCCTTGAAAAAACATTGGTCTCCCGAGACCGGCTCCGCGACGAGGTAACGCGGCGCAGGGTCGCCGAAAAGGAGTTGCAGCAAAGCATGGAGCAGCTCGAGCACTCCAACAGGGAGCTTGAACAGTTTGCCTACGTGGCTTCCCATGATCTCCAGGAGCCTTTGATAATGGTGGCAAGTTTCAATCAGCTTTTGGCCGATCGCTATGGCGGCCGGCTTGACGAGAAAGCCGATACGTACATCCATTATTCAATAGACGGCACCAGAAGAATGCAGAAGTTGATCCAGGATCTGCTCTCTTTTTCCAGGGTGACGACAGCCGGGCGTGAGCTGGTACGTGTCGATACGCAAGAAGTGCTTGATGAAGCACGAGCCAATCTTCTAGCTGTCCTCCTGCAAAGTTCGGCGGTCGTCACCAGCACCGAGATGCCCGAAGTTCTGGGAGACCGGACGCAACTTGTCCAGCTTTTCCAGAACCTTCTCAGCAATGGCCTGAAGTTTTGCCGGAAAGATGTTACGCCCGCCATTGGCATCAGTGCCGTCCGGGATGAAACACAATGGCGATTTTCCGTGGCGGATAACGGCATAGGTATACCGACCGGCAATGAACAAAAAATTTTCACCATATTCAAACGATTGCACACCAGGGAGGAGTACGATGGCACGGGCATCGGTCTGGCCCTTGCCAGGCGTATAGTGGAACGTCATAATGGTGAGATCTGGTTCGAATCAAGAGAGCAAATAGGGACGACATTTCACTTCACCTTGCAGGCGGTGAATGAAGGCCTCGCCCAACCTTGACCAACCTTGACCATACTTGACCATACAGATGCAGATACAGGTGCAGATACAGGTGCACATACAGGTGCACATTATGTCCGGCCCTGTTTCTGGTAGTATTTGCCAAACTGCGTATCCAGGCCGGTAACGTGCTCCTTCAGCCAGGCCGTGAGCTCTTTTTGTACAGTTTGGACAACCGCGCTGGTCATGCCTGTTTGGGCCAGTTCCTCTCCCAATTCCTCAAATCTTTTCGTGAAATACTGATGAGCGCGCTGCTGCTCCGCCAGGCCGGGGTAGCCGGATTCCTTCATATACTTCTCCTCCAACTGAAAATGCCTGGTCTTGTATTGGTCAAGGGTTTGAAGTATTTGCTCGAAGTCGGAACTCCTTAGGCCGGCCTGCAGGGCCGCCTGCAGTTCGCCGATAATTGCAAAGAGCCGTTTATGCTGTGCATCAACTGCGGGAATGCCGATTTTGTAGTTTTCCGACCAGATCATCTTTCACTCCTTTTCCATGGTTGCGCAAACACATCGTAACTCTACAGCGATACAACCGGGGCCCCGGCCTGTATTAAAAGTAGCGTGGCTCGAAGCACTCAAGGGCAAGGAGCCCGCCGTGTTGTTTTCATGGGTATCTGCAGCCCGGACGGCTGCAGCTAAGGCCCCAGGGACGGGTTTATGGCGTCCCATGAAAACAACACGGCGGGCTCCTGGGTCGATCAGCTGCGTTTCGTTGGCAATCAAAAAGACATAAAGTAAGCGTTTCCAGTTAGTTGATGAGTTTGTTACTTGGAAGCAAAAAACTAAAAACCAGCCGGTGCCCTGCTGTTACAATAAATCTATCTCTTTTCGGCATTGTCCTCAACGACTATCTTCCACTTTGATGTGTCTGATTAAAGAAAAATTGCACGTTGCGTGAATGACCGGCGTGCTCGGTTAAAACCGGAAGAGTTCGGTCAGTTCCTTGCGATCCATCTGTTTGATGATATTGGCCTCATCTTCTTGAATCACCGCCGTGGTAAGCGCTTTTTTCCGGTCGATCAGTCTGTGGATTTTTTCTTCGAGCGTCCCGCGGGTGATCAGTCTGAAGCATTGCACCACATGCTGCTGCCCCATTCTATGGACACGGGCCGTGGCCTGTTCCTCTTTGGCGGGATTCCACCAGCGATCATAGTGGATGACGGCCTGGGCGGCGGTGAGATCGATACCGACACCGCCCGCCAGGAGGCTGGCGACAAAGGCGCGGCAATGGGAGTCCTCATTGAAGCGGCGGATCATTTTCTGTCGTGTTTGAGTCGGCATGCCGCCGTCAAGGCTGCAGAAGTCGATACCTGCCGTGGTGAAATATTTTTCTATCACGGCCAGCATTTGGGTGTACTGGCTGAACACCACAAACTTCATGCCGGCATCGACCAACTCCTCCACCAGCTCAACGAACAGGTCCCATTTGCCGCTGGCGTAGTGGTCGAAGTCGGTGGTACCTTCGATCAGGCAGGGATGGTTGCAGATCTGCTTAAGCCGCGTAATCATGGCAAGTACGTTCATATAGGGGATGGCGCTTGATTCGTCCTGCAGTGATTCAACCACGGCTTCACCCTCGTCGATGAGCTGCCGGTAGAGAGCCACCTGGTCGTCGCTCAAGGCACAGAGACGGGTGTCTTCGATAATCTGCGGGAGCTCTTTCAGAACCTGGCCTCTGGTGCGGCGCAGGATAAACGGTTTGATCAGCCTGCCGAGCATCTCGAGCATCTCCGTGGCCTGTTTGTCGGCGCCACCTTTGTTGTGCGGCACAACATACAGATCCTTGAAGCGCCGTTCGCTGCCCAGAAAACCAGGCAGACAGATATGAAAGAGG
>JBHEOR010000033.1:0-4929 GCA_046260685.1 Desulfopila sp. | reverse complement strand
AACCACCCGGCCTTCCAGGGCGGCGACGGCTTTGTGAACGGCCGTGTTGCGATTTTTGAGATGCTGGATTTCATCGATGATGATGATATCAAATGATTGCTGCTGCAATATTGCCAGATCCTGTCTGACGATGCCATAGGTGGTGAGTACCAGGCTGCCCTGGCCGGCGCTGCCGAGGTCGCGGCCGGTACCGTAATAGATGGTATAGTCGAGCTCTTTATAGTATCGGTCGATTTTCTCGGCCCAGCCCAGCACCACGGAGGCCGGACAGATGACCAGGCAGGATGTCTCTCTGGTTGTTCGCTGTGCCCCCTGGAGCAGCGCCAGCGCCTGATGGGTTTTGCCCAGGCCCATGTCATCGGCCAGCAGCCCGCCGATCCCCATGGTGTAGAGGCGGGTCAGCCAGGCCAGGCCGTTGCGCTGGTAATCACGCAGATGTTCAGGGCTTTCGGCGAGTATCTCGGTATCGGTCCAGGACTTCTCATCCAGAAGATCGGTGAGCCGCCGCCGTACCTGCTGCTTTGTGCTTGCGACTTCGACCTGGCCGATGATGCCGCTCACCGCCAGCATCTCCTGGTAGCGCAGACGGATTCTGCCGGAGCCGTCATCGGCAAGACGGCGTTCGGCAAGGTCGTAGAGCCAGGTCAGGGGCGTATCGTCGAGCTGCAGCCAGCCGTCTCCGGGCACACAGTGCAGCCCTTTTTGGCGTGCCGCCAGGATATCCTCCAGGCTGATGCTGGTGGTGCCGACACCGTAGCGGCAGCTGAGATAACACCAGCCGTCGTGTTCTTCGAAATCATCAATTTCCAGGCGGTCGGGAAGATGATGTACTTCGATGTTGACCACCTCGTCGGCAACTATGTTTGCGGAATGGTGCAGGGCCGACTGGTTCCATTCGAGGAAGGCGGGGATATCCTCGACGGGGATGCGCAGCACGGCATCTCTTTCCGCTTCGTTGCGCACAAAGCCCAGCAGAGGCGGCGTGTTATGTTGTTCCGGCAAGGAAAAGGCTCCCTCCCGGGGTAGACGTTCGACCGGGAGAAAGCCTTCACCCGGCAGATAGTAGCCTCCGTTGAACCTGGTTTGCGCCAATTCCTGTCGGGAAAGAACCCTGCCGTCGTCAAGCCGCACACAGGGTACAACTTCCAGCTCGTGGGCATCGTTGAGAGCAAGGCGGGTACACTCTCTGCCGACGGGGAGCAGCGCCGCCTCATGATCGGCAAATGCTGATTGTCGAACAAGGGTCCACGCTTTTGCACCTGGGACGATAAGGCGCACTTCGCCCATGCCGTTTTCCGGGGGCAGCGACAGCGAAAACTGGAAGTCGTCGGCAAGATGCTGCAGGGCTGGGAGCCTGTCTCCGTGGATACACAAGAGCATGCGACCAAGCCACATCCAGCAGGAATTGTCCCTGGTCCAGCCGATGCTGGTGCTTCCCGCATCACGCAAGGCCTGTTCGTTGCGGGTCATGGTCAGCACCCGCAGCTGTTTGCCAAGGAGTTCAAAGATTTTGTCCGAAAACCGGCTTTCAAGTTTCGGGGGGGTGCCGGGCAACACCATGGCGGCCAGATCCCGCCATGCCGAGGGGATGGTTACCGCCAGTGAGCCATTTTGGTGAACCGCCTCCCAGCGAAGGACTGCGCCGGTTTCCTGCCAGGATGGCTGGTATTTACCTTTTCTGAACCAGTCGAAGAGGAAAAGGCTGAGTTTTTCCCAGTTGCTGCCGGCAAAGATCAAGGGGAGCGGAACCGGTTTGTCTGTATTTTCCACCTCGACCAGGCTGAGCAAGGCCAGGGCGGCCAGGTGCTCGCAGCCGTCCCGGCTGGATTTGTCCCGGCATATTCCGCAAGAGCGGTTGCGAATGGTAAACCCCTGGAGCAGTCGCGTATGTCGTTCAAACTGCATGGTGACAAGAGCATTGTTGTCAATGATTGCCCCGACTCCATTTCGCAGACAGCGGAAACCCTGAAGGCGCCCCTTGCCGAGGAGATTCAAGCCCTGGTTGAGCCGTGTTCGCGAAAACCATGGCTTCAGTTGGACTTCTTCCAGCACCGGTATCTCTGTCGGGATTTTTGAGGTATCAAAAGTATACATTGTTTTATGAGCGGATTTTTGAGAAAAAGAAGGGCAACATGCCGACACCCCGCGCTCCTCATATGCCGAGCTGTGTTGTGGTGGTAACCAGTAACTGCTTCAGAGACAATTCAACTCATCGGAAATACAAAGATTAACCAGGTAAAAAGCCACTTGCTCCTGAAGGTGATTACGGGAATCAGCATGGAGAATGTAGCGTTTTTGTTAAAAGTGAACAAGAAAATTGACAAAAATCCTCCCTGCCATGACGAGTTGTCCTCCAGAAGCCATTTTCCATGCATGATCCGGCAGCCATGGTCCGCAAGGTACTGGCGACCGACAATGGCTAGAAAGTGGCTGGAAAGCGCAGCGGGTGTTCGGCCGAAACGAGCCCCTGCCCCCGATTGGCTGGTCTGTTAAAAAATCCATGGTATGGCCGGTTCCTCGGTGTACTCAAAGGAGGTGATCTCAAGTTGAGGCACCTGTACGCCGTTCTTTTCTATGACGGCAACGGTGCCGGATGTCGTTATCCAGCGATCATTGTCAATTTCCAGCGTATCGGGGTGCATGAGAAAGACAAAGAGCGGGATCGCATCGGCGGCGCAGCAGGTCATCAGGTATCTGTAGCACATGGCCGTGTTCTCCGGCAGTTTCTCATCAACAAAGGTGCGACATACTATTTCGACCTCTTGTGCAGCATATGAGTGCGGTTTTCGTAAGAGTTTGGAAAATGTAATGTTGGAGTTACCATATCTCTCATCGTTGACTCCCAGCGGCATATTCCCTTGGAGGAAGCCTGTCTCACCCTGTAACCCTCGTTTTTCCAGTGATGCCGCATCAAACTCGGCATCTTTTGCCACTAGAAAAAAGCCTAACGGGACCAGCAGTATTACCAGGGAGCAGAGGTAGGACAGGGATCTTTCTCCGCTGGAACTCTTCTCAAACAGAACTGAATTCAACAGAAATACCAAGATGATAAAAAAAGCTGTCCCGATCACCCACCACAAACGGGGATGGAGCAGGCTTGCCAGCTCTTCCCGGCCCCAGGTAAGCAGCCAGAAAAAGAACAGCAGCCAGACCAGATAGATACAATTTTTGAGGATAAGAAAAAACATTCGGGTGTCACACAAAAGGCGGTAAGGTGAGCTCCAGCAGGACCATCAGGCCGAAAACGACCAGGAAAACCGTCAAACTCAGCAGAAGGATGGTTTTCTTACGAAAGACAGTGAGATACATCATCATCAGTTTCAGGTCGAGCATCGGGCCGAGGACCATGAATCCCATCTGCGCACTGCCGGGCAACAGCCACCTGAAGCTCGCACTGATGAAGGCATCCGCTTCACTGCACAAATTCAAGACAACCGCAAGCCCCATCATTAGAAGGATCGCGGCAAATGGCGCATCCCCGAGAACATTAAAACTCGATATCGACACCACGGTACGCATCCAGGCGGCGATAAATGCGCCTATCACAAGATATTTGCCGACGTGGAGAAAATCCTCCGAGGCGTGGCGAAAGGTATGGTGTATCTTGGCGGGCCAGGATGATACGGTTGTTTCCGGGTGGCAGCAGGAACATGTGCGTGGGGAATTGTGCAAAATATCGGCAACCAGATGATTTTTCAGCGGCAGGAGATAGGTGAAGAGCAAACCGATGGCCACCGCGGCGACATACCCGCAGCCAAGGCGCAGGAAAACCACATACCAGTTGAAGGTATAGGCGACCGCCGTTGACCAGCCTACAATGATATTGACAATCGGTCCGGCCAGCATGAAGGTGATAGCAGCGGGAACGGGCACCCCTTTTATGATAAGTCTGCGTACTATCGGGACGATGGCACATTCACAGACGGGCATGACAAGCCCCATCCCACCAGCTATGAACAGTGATGATGTCGGGCCTTTTTGAAAAAAACGTTCGATGAGTTTCGCCGGCAGAAAGACCTCTATAAGCCCCCCGGTTAATGTACCGATGAGCATAAAAGGCATTGCTTCAAGCATCAATGCACAGAAATTGATGGAAAAATCTTCAATGATCGGGCTGATCGATCCTTCTGCGGTGAGGACAGCCAGAAGAATGCTGCCGGCTGTCATCAGAAAAAAAGCCTGAAGGCCGACGCCGACGGCATCAGCGATCATCTCTTCCTCTTTTTCAGGATGGTGCTCGGCCTGATATGTCGGAACATTCAAGGGTACGTTTTTTTTCATATTCGGGTGATCAGATCAGGACGAAGAAAACATTCGGCCGCAGCTGAATGTGTCGGGAGGCCCAATACGTGATGTACGGCATGTACGGAATGTACGGAATGTACGGGATGTACGGGATGTATGGTTTTTCCGGTGGAGCCGAGGCATTCTCCCTGGTTCCACCGGCTATGCGTTTATCTTACTTTTTGGTCATTTCCTGATTGCAGCACTGCAAAGGAACGCTACAGGCATCCTCCGCGCCATCTTTACAGGCACAGGCATTCTTGACGGAAAGTTCGAGGCCGCAAATCTTGCAATAAAAAACATCTCCTTCCTTCATGTCACAACAATTAGCCATGATTTTCTCCTTGGTCTATGTGGTTTTTCTACCTTGGCAATGATCATTTTCGAAACCACGATCATTGCCGCTCAGACATCTGCGTAACGCCCGCCTGGCCAAAAGTCTGCAAGAATTTTCCGCAACCGTCGGCATCAGCAGATTGTAAACGGACTATATCCTGTTCCTTCATCGAAAGCAACGGCCGCAGCCAAATTTCAAGGTTGTGTTACGATCGTTATGCCTGGCTATACTCACGCAAAAGATATCATGATCGTTTGTAACGCTACAGCGACACAACCGGGCGAACCCGGCCTTTGTTCTAAAAGTAA
>JBHEOR010000329.1:0-796 GCA_046260685.1 Desulfopila sp. | reverse complement strand
ATCCGGTACCGGTCGGTGTATCATATAATCGAGTCCGGAGAGCTCCAGATATTCGGAGGCACAACGCACATCTTCCGAGCTGAGTGAGAAACTTTTCAGGATTTTATTGTCGGGAAAATCCATAATCCCTGCCCCGGTTGAGAAAATCACGTAATCGACGGGAAGACTGCTGGTTTGGTCGGAGTAACCGAGTTTTTCCATGAGCAGATTGAAGGAATAGTTGGATCTTCCCGTGGCGATAGCGACCAGATACCCTTCTTCCCGCAGTCGGGTAAGTGCGTTCAGGTCTATCGGCGCTATCTGCCGATCGGAAGTTAATAATGTTCCGTCCAGATCAACCACAAATAAACCTTTGTTTTTTGGGGAGGTATTGGGTTTTTGCATTATTTTCATTTGTGATGTATTGGTAAACACTTTGTATTATTCATAATGCGTTAATTCGGTGAAAGCCGGAATCCGGTTGTTTCACTAGATATAGATTCCGGATCAAGCCCGGAATGACCCGGCCCGCCCGGAATGACTCAGCCTGCCCGGAATGACGACAGAGATTCCTGTGGGCGGGCACAGGACCCGCCCCTACGGGATAATTCCACCATCATCAATTCACCGTAGGGGAGTCTCCCCGTGGGCTCCCGTTAGGGCCTGAACTGAGTACCCGCAAAGCACGGGCACTGTAAAGCGTCCCCCTCAATGCATGGGGATTAAAACGGATCTTCACCTTAGAAAACATGCATACTTCGCGGTTTAATCAGTTGTAATCACAGTTGATTTCGCTCACCTTGAAGCTTTTTCTTAG
>JBHEOR010000328.1:271-800 GCA_046260685.1 Desulfopila sp. | reverse complement strand
GACAAGACCACTGTTGGTATCCCTGACATAATCAGGCCTGTCAAGAAATTCGGGGATGAAGGGTTTGGGTCGCATTATAATCCTCGAAAGACGATGCAGCAATTTGTCCCGCCAAAACCAAACGAATTGGAGAGGACAAATTCATGGGTATGTTTGCGGGCTGTATTGGGGACCACATCAATATCGCTGAACTGAGGATCCGGGATATGGTTAACCGTAGGCAGAACGATGCCGCGGGCCATGGCCTCGATTGACAGGGTAGCTTCAATTGCAGCAGAAGCACCAAGGGAATGACCGACCTGCGATTTATTTGCCGACACAGGAATAGCTGAAACATTCTTGCCGAATACAGCGCGCAGGCATTCGACTTCCGTACCGTCTCCCGTTGGTGTCGAGGTACCGTGGGCATTGACCGCGCCAATATCGGCAGGAGAAATTTCCGCATCATCGATTGCATCATGCATGGCCCGGATAATTGTCGCCCCATTAGGCCGGGTAAAATGCAGGGCATCAGAATTCCAGCCTATAC
>JBHEOR010000328.1:0-261 GCA_046260685.1 Desulfopila sp. | reverse complement strand
ACCAAGTGCCTGGACCGCATCTTCTGCAGCCAAAACCAAAACACCTGCGCCTTCAGCCAGAACAAACCCCTTTCGGTCAAGGCTAAACGGCCTTGAGGCCTGGGTTGGATCTTCTGCGGCACGGTCTTTCGGACCAACTTTAATGGTGGCCTGCATATTGGAAAAGCCTTGTATAATCTCCGGAACCAGGCAGGTTTCAACACCTCCGGCAAGGACAAAATCACAGTCTCCGTCCCGAATCATCCTGGCCCCAATACCGAT
>JBHEOR010000327.1:0-814 GCA_046260685.1 Desulfopila sp. | reverse complement strand
CCATGAGAAAGCACAGGGCAATGCCGAGGTTACACTAGGTGAACGAGGGAACGTCCTGAGCGAAGAAACATACGAGCGTGGCGATGTAGATAAAGGATTCGCTGAAGCCGAGGTAGTTCTTGAAGAGACCTACCGGACATCGTGCGAGCTGCAAACGCCTTTGGAACTCCACGGTTGTGTTGCCAACTGGGACCGTGACCGGCTGACAATCTGGGAATCAAGCCAGGGAGTCTATGCCGTCCAATCTAAAATAGCAGAGTGCCTCAAGCTCCCTCTTTCCAAAGTCAGGGTTGTTGGCCATTATATGGGAGGAGGATTCGGCAGCAAACTCACTCCTGGAAAATACACTGTCCTTTGCGCCCTGCTCGCCAGGAAGACAGCACGACCGGTGAAATTATTTCTTACCAGGGAAGAGACCTATCTTTGCGTGGGAAATCGTCCTCCTAATACAAGTACGGATCTGTTGATAAATGCCGGCCCGGCAAGACCTTTTAGAGCTCCCGGCCATCCGCAGGGAGCCTGGGCACTGGAACAGATGATTGATGCCCTGGCCAAAGAAATCGACATGGACCCGATAGAACTCCGGCTGAAGAATATTCCGCTGAAGAGTCAGGCCAGGGAAGGTTCCCCGCCTTATACCACCACCGGATTGCGAAGATGTCTGGAGGATGGAGCCAAAGAGTTCGACTGGCAGGGTTCCCTCGACAGGACACGGACCTTTAACAACCAAAATCAACATATCAAGCGGGGAGTAGGGATGGGTGCCTGCCTCTGGATCGTCGGAGACGGCGGTCCGCCCTCAACGGTCATCATA
>JBHEOR010000326.1:495-818 GCA_046260685.1 Desulfopila sp. | reverse complement strand
GTGCAGACGAGAAAGAAAAGTTTGTAGCGATGCTCGCCGTTTTTCTCGAGCAGCAGAAGCAGCGGCAAAAAGAAGAGGAAGTCGGCGGCAATGTCCCGGATAGCTCCGTGGAAAATATCCTTCTGATACAGAAGCCGCACAAGGAAAAAGAGTCCCGCCAACAAGACGCCAAAGACGTCAAAGACGCCATACTGCTGGAAAATGAGAGTCTTGAAATTCCTGCGGAGCTTGCGGCTCTTATCAAGGAAATTGAGGATGATCTGGGCGCTCTTCCCGAAGCGTATGTCCAGGCTGCCGCTGGACAGGCCGGACAAGGTGTGCAG
>JBHEOR010000326.1:0-350 GCA_046260685.1 Desulfopila sp. | reverse complement strand
ACTTAATAGACTCCGGCGACAGTTTGAAATGTTGCGGTCAAGAGAACGATTCGTCAGGAAGCGCCGTCACGGCGATGATATTGATCTCGACGCTCTGATTGAAGCTTTGGGCGATAGCTCGGCCGGTCTCCCTCCTTCGGATCGACTCTTTATCCAGCTCCTGCGAGACGAAAGAGATATTGCCGTCATGTTTCTCGTCGATATGTCCAATTCAACCGAAGGCTGGGTCGGGGTTGCGATGAAGGAATCGCTCGTTCTTCTGGCCGAAGCCCTGGAGGTGGTCGGGGATCGCTATGGCATATATGGTTTTTCCGGCATGAGGCGATCCGGCAGTGAACTGTTTCATGTAA
>JBHEOR010000325.1:0-831 GCA_046260685.1 Desulfopila sp. | reverse complement strand
CTGGCGGACCCAGGGAAGACTTACCGTGCCGATGGTGATGCGTGCCCCATACGGAGGCGGCGTTCGGGCGCTGGAACATCATTCCGAAAGTCGTGAAGTTTATTGGGCTCACACTCCCGGATTGAAAATGGTCATTCCATCCGGTCCACGAAATGCCAGAGCCCTTCTGGTCAGCGCAATACGCGATCCGGATCCGGTGATCTTTTACGAAGGAAAGGCACTGTATCGCTCGTTTCGGGAGGAAGTACCGGAGGAAGAGGAAACCTTGCCTCTTGGCAAGGCAAATGTTGTCAGAACGGGAAATGATCTGACAATCATCGCTTATGGTGCAATGATGCGGCCGGTTCTTGATGCCGCGGAAAAACTACAGGACATCCACCAGATCGAGGCGGAAGTCATTGACCTGCTCACTCTTTCGCCCTTAGATGAAAGTCTTTTGATTGAATCGGTTAAAAAAACCGGCAGAGCCGTTGTCATCCATGAGGCACCCCGCAGCTTCGGTCCGGGGGCCGAGATTGTCACAAGGCTGATGGAAGGTGCTTTTTATTATTTGGAGGCACCGATCGAAAGAGTCACCGGTTTTGATTTAATCATCCCCTACTTCAGCCGGGAAACGAGTTATATCCCGAGTATTGAACGGATCGTTACCGCCGCGCGTAAGACTTTTACCCCGCATTTCTCATGAACATTGTGTTGATTTTCAGAATATATTTGTTTTTCAAGAGGTTCGGCATTCTTTTAATTTTTTCTAAATCAACACAATGTTCACCAAAGGTCAGTCCATGCGGCGCCATCTTCGTCAGTATTTTGCCAGTGAACATAGCCTACTAT
>JBHEOR010000324.1:581-842 GCA_046260685.1 Desulfopila sp. | reverse complement strand
GAGCATACCGGTGAGATCCATCTGCTCTTAACCGACGTGGTTATGCCTGATATAAGCGGTTGGGATCTGGCCGGCCGGTTGTCAGCTCTTTACCCTAAGCTGAAGTGTTTGTTCATGTCCGGCTATACAGCCAACGTCATCGCCCATCGGGGCATTCTTGATGAAGGCGTTCATTTTATCCAGAAGCCTTTTTCCAAAAAGGAACTGGCTGTCAAAATACGTGAGGTGCTGGAATAGTTGAGGTCGGGGATTGTACCAACG
>JBHEOR010000324.1:0-416 GCA_046260685.1 Desulfopila sp. | reverse complement strand
CTGATATAAATAGGGAAGTTTGAAGCCATGAAACCAATTCTATTATCAGGCAGAGCAAATCCGGTTCTGGCCCGGGATATTTCACAAGTTCTCAGTTTGAAATTGGGACAATGCAAAATTGACAGTTTTCCGGATGGAGAAATCCATGTGGAGATTCTGGAAGACCTTCTGGGCTGTGATGTCTATTTGATTCAACCCACGAGTCCACCTGTGGCTGAAAATTTATTGGAGCTGCTTTTGTTGTCGGATGCCGCAAGACGTTCCGGGGCCGCCCACATTACAGGCGTTATTCCTTACCTGGGTTATGCCAGACAGGACAGAAGAAGTGCTCAGGGTGAACCTGTCGGGGGTCGCGTTGCCGCCAATATCCTTTCTATCGGTCTCGATAGAATTATTAGTGTTGACCTTCATAAACC
>JBHEOR010000323.1:0-863 GCA_046260685.1 Desulfopila sp. | reverse complement strand
ACATCGAGCTGCTCTGAAATCTCTTCACCGATCCGGCTCAGTTGACAGCCACAGCCGCATACCTTGTCTTCTTCGTCAATATCATGAATCTTTTCAACACGGGGGAGATCTTCCGGCAGAGGCTTTCTGCCACGCTTCTTACGATCATGGGCGGGGACGTGCACTTCCTCTTCCTCGCCTTCAATCTCTGCCGGTTCAGGCATGTCAAACAGCGGCAACGGCTGCGCATCGCCCTGTTTTGCTTTCTCGCTTTTGGCACCAAACAGTTGGGCTCGAAGCAGGCGTATCTGTTCTCTATGGTGATACTTTCTTCGGCTGTCTCCGGCCATTGGAAGCGGTGCTCTTCCAATCTTTTACCCCACAGGCAGTATCCGTTGCGGTCCCAGTATAATATCTTGACAATATCTCGCTTCCGGTTGCAAAAACAGAAAAGATGCCCGGATAATGGGTCAAGATCGAGTTGCTCCTCCACCAGAATGGAGAGACCGTTAATGGCCTTGCGCATGTCGGTCACACCGGCGGCAAGGTAAACCTGGACAGGTGAGCTAAGCAACATCATCGGCGCGCCTCCAGAACAGAGAGCACGCTTGCCAAAGTAGACGGTGAGAAATTGTCGTTTACTTCGATGGCAACATCTCCGGGCAGGACGACTCGTACAACATTGCCGGATGAGCTTGGCGCTGGTATATGTAACCCGGTTTGAAAGGGTACCGGCACCAGTGTTGGCTGGCTTGTGTTGCGCTTGGGATTTTTGCGGAGCCAGTAGGTCATGGCATGGTAGGAAATATTATGTCTGCGGCAGTACTCAGCACGACTCAAGCCACTTTTCCCAAGCGCTTGTATATGTGCCTGCCAGTGGCGGG
>JBHEOR010000322.1:0-868 GCA_046260685.1 Desulfopila sp. | reverse complement strand
GTACCGCACTGCAGAATGCTGCTTCTGTTTCCGGTATGCTCCTGACCACCGAATGTGTTATCGCGGATATTCCGGATAACAATGAAGGTGGAGGTGGTGGAGGAATGCCGCCGATGGGTGGCGGAGGAATGGGTGGAATGGGTGGAATGGGCGGAATGATGTAATTGCCCTGACTGCTAGAACCCACTTTGTAGGTTCCGGTTATTCGAAGGAGGATCCCATTACATGGGGTCCTCCTTTTTTTGCTGGTGCAGCGACTTCTATTTGTCATGTCCCCGATATTGCGTAAATGCGCGGAGCTAACTTCCTGTGGTGGAGATGGCAGAAAGTGGTTGACACTCCAATTTGAATAGGGTAAGTATTCTTCCCTTGTTACACGGCGATGTAGCTCAGATGGTTAGAGCATACGGCTCATATCCGTAGCGTCCGGGGTTCAATTCCCTGCATCGCCACCAGGTTATTGATATTGCTGCAAAAATTATTTAAGCAGTAGTTTTAGGCCCATCTTTATCCACACTCGTTATTCACAGCGAGGTAATAAAGATGGGCTTTTCTTTTTCCGCACAACCTTCTTACCTGTATCAGACCCCCTCCGGCTACATTTTCCGTTTGCGTGCTCCTTGTGATCTGAATAATTGAAAGAATTTTAATGTAAAACTCTCAAGAGAACTCTTCCACCCAAAAAAGCCAACTCAGAATATCAAGAGTTTGATTGGCCAAAAGCTAAATCTATTATAGATTAAATAGAAAGAGTTCTTGCCGGGCTCTATGGATTCACCGAAGTAGAACTGGTGTCATGTCAAGTTTCAAGTGTTGGAAAATCGCGCCGCAATTTTGGCTTCCTGCAAGGCGCGACTGAGGGCGCATA
>JBHEOR010000321.1:486-884 GCA_046260685.1 Desulfopila sp. | reverse complement strand
ATCGTGTTCGATGAGCAGAATGGTCAGGGTGCCTTTAAGCCGGCGGATGAGTTTGCTCAGTTCCGCCGTACCGCCGGGACCCATACCGGCCATGGGTTCATCGAGAATCAAGAGTTTCGGGTTGCCGACCATGGCCATGCCTACTTCCAGCTGTCGTTTTTCGCCGTGGGAGAGATGCGACGCCGGTAGCTCGGCACGATGCAGGAGGTCGACTTTTGCCAGGGCCTTTGCCAGCTCTTTTTGCACCGGCCGTGCTCTGCGAAAGTGTTGCAGAAATCTGAAATTGTGACCGGAGTGAGCGCAGATAGCCAGGCTCATGTTTTCCGCCACGGTGAGATTTTCGAAAATATGGGTGATCTGAAAGGATCTGCCGATACCGAGTCGGGCGCGCTGATAGG
>JBHEOR010000321.1:0-253 GCA_046260685.1 Desulfopila sp. | reverse complement strand
GCAATGCGTCATTCATCTTTGCTGTTTCCTCCGGTCAGCAGGCCGAAAAGGCCGCGTTTGGCAAAAACAACCGCCAGGATCAGCACCGGGCCCATATAGACCATCCAGTGTTCGGTGTGCATGGCCAGCCCTTCCTCGAGCAGGAGAAAAGCGGCGGCGCCGAGCACCGGGCCAAAGAGTGTTCCGAGGCCACCCAGAAGAACCATGACCATCAGCTCGCCGGAAAGTGTCCAGTGCATCAGACCGGGGCTGA
>JBHEOR010000320.1:433-888 GCA_046260685.1 Desulfopila sp. | reverse complement strand
CGGCATGGGTGCGCCATTCATCAAGCAAGTTGGGGCCGCACCCCGCCATCAGCTGTTCCAGCCCGTAGACATGATCTCCCCGTGGTGGAACTATCGATGTGGCACCGGTGCTGACAATCAACCAGTCAAAATCGAGTTCACGATCATCCAGGGGAATTTTTTTCTGCTGCTGCCAGCGTTTTAATGCGTTGCCGTCAATAGCAATTCGTTGCTGATGGAAGGTGAATCCAAAACGTTCTGCCAACTGGGGATATGGGACGCTGAAGTCCGCAACGGGTTTGGCGAAAGTCTTGTGTAAATTGGTCTCCTTACAATGTTCTTTATTGGCATCGATCAGATGCAGTTTTAACTTCGGTGCTTTTTTGGCCAGACTGATAAGGCAGGCCAGTCCGGCATAGCCGCCACCGATGACAACCACTTCAGCCATAATACGCTCCTTCCTGATAGCGGCATGA
>JBHEOR010000320.1:0-423 GCA_046260685.1 Desulfopila sp. | reverse complement strand
ACGGCGCGCTGGGTGACTTGCGATGATCGTAAGCGGTTTGACGAGTTCCAGAAAAAAAACCAGAACAACCTGGCAACCGATGCGGAAGGGCATTTGACCTATCTCGCCTCCAGTGAGTGGCGTTTGCAGAACACCATGGAGCAGTGGGAAGGGGTGATGTTTCATAAATCACGGGAGCATAGCTAGTTTCTGTCCGGAAACCGCTCTTTTTTGCAATCTCGGCGTCAATCTGCACATTTGATTGTGCGGCGTAAAGTGCTACGCCTTAAGCTCAAATGCTGGATTTCCTTGACCTTGCAAAAAATTTCTGTTTTCCGAATCAGAAACGCATACGTCGATTTCCGGAGTTTCCGGATGGCGACTGAAATAGAATGAGGATGTTTATGTCAAGCGCACAACCCGAAACGATTTACCTGAAAGATT
>JBHEOR010000032.1:23712-24122 GCA_046260685.1 Desulfopila sp. | reverse complement strand
CTTCTATTGAGAATACGCAGCTCCTCCACCAGCACCTCTATCTCGCCGGTGGCCAGCTTGGGATTTGCCATATCACCGGGGCGCGCCTCCACCCGCCCCCTGACAGCCAGAACCCATTCGCTGCGCAGCTGATGCGCTTTGGAGTGCACTTCCTGACTGCGCTCGGGATTAAAAACCACCTGAGTCAGGCCACGGCGATCACGCAGATCGATAAATATAACTCCACCATGATCGCGCCGGCGCAACACCCAGCCCATCAGGACAACCTCTTCTCCAATATTTGCACTGCCAAGCGCATCGCAGTAATGCGTTCGACGCAACGTTCCCATAGATTCCATAATTTTATATTGTTGAGATTATTGTAACTATTCAGCGACACAACCGGGCGGACCCGGCCTTTATTCTAAAAA
>JBHEOR010000032.1:0-23702 GCA_046260685.1 Desulfopila sp. | reverse complement strand
CCGCCGCTACCTCCTCGACGTCAAGCGCCACGCTCTGCTGCTCCTGAGTATACATATTCCGTAACAATCCTGCACAATTTTTCATTTCTTCCTCACCGACAATGAGCACAAAAGAGGCATTCGCCTTATTGGCCTGCTTCATCTGCGACTTCAAGCTCTTGCCCTCAAGATCCATGAGGACGCGCAATCCCCTGCGGCGCAGCTTGTTGATAAGATCGTAGCAAAAATCTGCAGCCTCCCCTCCAAGGCCGGCCACAAACAGATCGAGCTCTGCACCGGGTGGCACGGCTGTCTGCTGCTGAAGCAGCAGCGCCATTCGCTCAAGTCCCATGGCAAAACCAATTCCCGGGGTTTTAGGGCCTCCGAGCTGCTCGACCAGGCCATCATAGCGGCCGCCGGCACACACAGCCGCCTGAGCACCTAAATCAGTTGTCAAAAATTCAAAGGTGGTGCGGCAGTAATAGTCCAGTCCGCGCACCATGAATTTGTTGAGGCTATACTCTATGCCCAGACTCTCCAGTGCATTTCGAACCGCCGCAAAATGTTGAGCGCACGGCTGGCAGAGATGCTCCTGGATAGAGGGCGCGTCCTCCACCAAGCGCCTGCACTGCTCCTGCTTGCAATCAAGCACCCGCAACGGGTTGGTTTCCATGCGCCTTTGGCAATCCCGGCATAAACGCTCTTTTTTCAACTGAAGAAAGTCCAGCAGGTTACGGCGAAACGCAGGCCTGCACTCTGGGCAGCCCAGCGAATTAAGCTCGAGGCTCACCTGGACGCCCAACTCTTCAAACAACAGAGCCGCCAGCGCCATAAGTTCGCCATCCACTCTGCCGTTATCGGCGCCAAGGATTTCCGCGCTTATCTGGTGAAACTGCCGCAATCGACCCTTCTGGGGACGCTCATGGCGAAACATTGGCCCAATGGTAAACAGTCGCTGCACCGGCTTTTCGACATAGAGGCCATGCTGGATATAGGCCCGCACCAACGAAGCTGTCGCTTCGGGCCGCATGGTGATCTGCTTGTCGACAAAGGTATACATTTCCTTTTCCACGATATCGGTGGATTCTCCGATGGAACGGGCAAACAGTTCGGTTTTCTCCAGCACCGGCAGCCTGACCTCGGCAAAGTTAAAGCGTCCAAGAACATCACGGGCCATAGCCTCAATCATGTTCCACAGGATCACCTCATCGGGTAATATATCCTTGAAGCCATTGAGGGCCTTGATTTTCAAATTGTGCCTCCAGTCCCAATATATTAGGTAATTCCGATCATGATCGCGTGATCGTCGATGATCAAGGACGTTGTACGCTGGTAGTATCCGGTGTGTCCGAATCATCAGCAGTACTCATGAGAAAAAAAGACAAAGTAAAGCCCAAAATCATGCAAATGTCAAGCACTCCCCTCGACACTCCACGATAACCGACTGATTCCATGGTCTTTTGATCTGTACTTTGATCTCCATGATATCCATCCGGAAACAAAACTTTCTGCAACGTCTCACGTCGTTGGTGTACCTGTTCTCCATCGAGGCACACTCACGATTTTACCGCAACTCTCTTTTTCGGCACAATACAGCGCCCATCGTCATGACGGCGGTATATACCATGGTGCTTTTTTTCCTGGTTGGCTGCATCCCATGAAAACAACTCGGCTATCCTGGATCGATCAGCTGACGATCAGCTGATTTTGGTTGGTAATCAGGTTTTTTTTGGAACAATGCTTATTATAGATACATGAGGAAGCTTGACAAATCATAGGAAGAAGTGCAATATCGTGTTTTGTCATTATACCTGTTCCAGCAGGAATATTCCAACAGCAAAAATAGAGCCGCGGCTCCGAGGAGCGTTCTACAACATGAAATTACCGTCACTCAGCATTGCCGATTTCACAGCCCCAATCCCACTTCTCCAGGGTGGAATGTCAATTCGGGTGTCCACCTCCACCCTGGCAGTTCCTGTCGCGGAATGCGGTGGAATCGGCATCATTGGCGGCTCCGGCCTTCCCGCGGAGGAACTGCAGGAAGATATTCGCAAGGCCAAGCAACAGACTGACGGCATTATTGGCGTCAACATTATGTACGCCATGAAGAACTTCTACAACCTTGTCATGGCCTCCATTGATGCCGGTGTTGATATGGTGGTCACCGGTGCCGGTTTCTCCAGGGATGTTTTCAAAATCGGCAAAGAAAAAAATGTCCCCATCGTCATGATTGTCAGCTCCCCAAAGCTTGCCAAAATGGCGGAAAAACTGGGTGCCGCCGCCGTCATCGCCGAGGCCAAGGAGGCTGGAGGGCACCTTGGTACCGACCTGCCGCTGCGTGAGATATTCCCGTCCATTCGGGATGCTGTTAAAAAGATCCCTCTGATTGCCGCCGGTGGCATTACTAACGGCTACGAAATGGCCGAGATGATGGATAAATATGGCGCAGACGGGGTGCAAATCGCCTCCCGTTTTGTGCTCTCCAGGGAATGTGATGTTTCAAATAAATATAAGGAAGCTTTTCTCAATGCCACCAAGGAAGATATTGTTCTCACTTCCTCCCCCGTAGGACTGCCGGGGCGTGCCATTAACACCCCCTTTGTCCAGGCACTCGCCGATGGCAAGGATCTTGCCGCCAAAAAATGTGCTCAGGTGTGCCTGAAAAAATGTGATCACCACTACTGCATAAATGAACGACTCAACCTCTCCAAGGACGGCAATATCGATGAGGGCCTCGTATTCTCGGGTGAAAACACCTATAAGATGAATTCCATACTCTCCGTTGCCGAAATATTCCAAAAGTTCACCAGCGAAGCCGAATCCGTCTACAAGGAAGGCAAGGGCTTTGTTCCTGCGACATGACAACACATCCTGCTGCAGTCCACCACTACCACCCAATACTATGAGCGGCACGACAACGGGGGAAGCGGTCACACCACATCCCCTCATAATATCACAAGACAGCCACCCCATCGAACAGCGCAGCATTGACAAAGACGCTCTCTTTGTCATGCGCAAACTGAACAAAGCCGGATTTTCCAGCTATCTTGTCGGTGGCGGAGTGCGGGATCTCTACCTTGGTAAAACGCCCAAGGATTTTGACATCAGCACCGACGCTCGCCCCGGTCAAATTCGCAAACTGTTCCCCAACAGCGCTACAATCGGGAGACGTTTTCGGCTCGTTCAGGTATTTTTCAAAAACGGCAAGGTTATCGAGGTTTCCACTTTGCGGTCTCTGAGCGAGCATGATCTCGACGGCCCTGAAGCTGTCCTCGCCCCCAACAATACCTTCGGCAAGCTATCAGAAGACGCTCAGCGCAGGGACCTTACCATCAATGCCCTGTTCTTTGAACTTGAAAACAACACCATTATCGATTATATCGGCGGCGTTCGCGACCTGGATAATTCAATCATCCGGATGGTTGGTGAACCAAGTAAACGGATCAACCGTGACCCGGTCAGGATGCTGCGTGCCATTCGGCATAGTGCCGGAACCGGCTTCACCATTGACGCAACCACCTGGAACGCCATTTGTGTAAACCGCGCCAAGCTCAACCTTTGCCCACCATCACGGATTCGCGATGAGATCCTTAAAGACCTCTATGGAGGTGCAGCGAGGCAATGGCTCAATTTGGCCATTGACTCGGCAACATTCTTTACACTCTTTCCTTTTTATCAGCACCTCCTGCAAACTTCGACCGACTGCCGCGAACAGCTCACCACCATTTTTTCCATACTGGACAGAGCCTATAATTACACACGAGAAAACAACACCACGGATCTGCCGTACTATTTTACCCTGGCCCTTCTTACTCTGCCCTGGGCCGAGGCAACGTACAACCTCTCGCAATTGCACATCAAGGGCCCTGCTCTTTTCCAGCTCTCTAAAAAATTGCGCCACGACATAGACATCTTCATCGGCATCCCCCTGAATCTGCGTAAATCTCTTCGACAGGAAATAGTAACACTCCTCTCAAGTACTCCTCAATTTGTGCGTTTTGTGCAAGATGGACGACCACCAAAGTGGCTCACAAAAAAAAGCTACTACTCCAGGTGTTCTCATTTTTATAATTTTCACAGAAATATTCTGACCGGACAAAATTGCTCCGCGGAGATCCAGGGTATTCTTGAAAAAAGCCGCACAGAGAGACCTCATCTTCAAAAAGTCACCGAAATTCCGACAAAAAAAACAAGCCGGCATTTTCACCAAAGAAAAAAGGTGGTGTTTTTGGCTTTCGCAAATAGGCCGACCTACGCGCCACTTTTCTCTACGTCCTCCTAACAACGATATTGTATTTACTTGACAATATGTTCATATCTTGATATTTCCTTTTTTATTATCTTTTAGTTCAACATTACTTATACAAACCCGTGGTGTTTTTCAATTGACTTTTTTTTCGAATTACATCAAGAATTTGATTTGAGAATTACGCAACCAGAACGCTGCGCCACTCGCACAACCTGCATAGAAAGAGATCCGGTTAGCTGCCCCAGTGTGGAAGCGTTCTAGTGGGAACGTTCTTTTTGGTACACCCCAATCGGCATCACGCCGATACAATCGCGCATTGCGCAAAAGTGTTGTTACAGCAATAGGAGGTCGATATGGCAGACACGGGAAACACAACTCTGGACCCGCACGTAAATCGACGCGGATTCTTGAAGGGTTGCACAATGGCGGCAGCGGCGCTTGGCCTCTCCGAGACAATGGCACCAAAGCTTGCCGAAGCAGCTACCACTGCTCAGCGTCCACCGGTGGTGTGGCTCCACTTTCAAGAATGCACCGGGTGCACCGAGAGTCTTCTCCGCGGCTCCCACCCGGATATTGCCCGCCTCATCCTGGATATCATTTCACTGGACTACCACGAAACGATTATGGCGGCAGCCGGCCATCAGGCGGAGCAAGTACTCCATGAAACCATAGAGAAATACGACGGCAAGTTCATATGCGTTGTCGAGGGAGGTATCCCCACCGCTGAAGATGGCATTTACTGCAAAATCGCCGGTAAAACCGCCGTTGATATCCTGGCGGAAGTTGCACCCAAGGCCATGGCGGTTATAGCCATTGGCTCCTGCGCCACCTATGGCGGAATCCAGGCGGCATCCCCGAACCCCACCGGCGCCGTGGGTGTCAAAGATCTGGTTTCCTCTACACCTATAATCAACATTCCCGGCTGTCCTCCAAACCCGATCTCGTTTCTCGGCACAATCCTGCATTACCTGACCTTCAAACGTCTGCCGGCAACCGACAGCCTGGGCCGTCCGCTCTTCGCCTACGGCAGGAGGATTCACGACCACTGCGAACGCCGGCCCCACTTTGACGAAGGCCGGTTTGTCGAGCAGTTCGGCGATGAATACCATAAAGCTGGCTACTGTCTTTACAAAGTCGGCTGTAAAGGTCCTGAAACCTTTGCCAACTGCCCGGCGGTACGATTTAATGATGTTGAAGTCTGGCCCGTCAGTGTCGGACATGGGTGTGTCGGCTGTACCGAACCCAATTTCTGGGACACCATGACACCCTTTTATGAGCGTCTGCCCAATGTGAAAATCCCGGGCACCGGTATTATTGAAGATGCCGACAGCGTGGGCCGCAAGGTACTCGGTGTGACTGCCGCTGCGGTTGGTATCCATGCCGCGGTTGGGGTTGGCAAGCGCCTGGTGAAAGGCAAGAAGGATGACAAAGAATAGTTTCTTAAAAAACACCAAGGAAAGACACGAGGAAACACTACATCGAAAGCGGCAATACCATTCATAACAGCCCAGGCTTTCGATATTCTATTATATTAGGGAGGTTGGACACATGGCCCAACGAATCACCATTGATCCTTTGACCAGGATTGAGGGACACTTACGAGTAGACGTAGAAGTTGATGGAGGAGAGGTCACCAAGGCGTGGTCATCCGGACAGATGTTCCGTGGTCTGGAAAATATCCTCAAGGGGCGTGACCCCAGAGATGCCTGGCTCTTTGTTCAGCGCATCTGCGGAGTCTGCACAACGGTCCATGCGCTGGCATCGGTCCGTTCGGTGGAAGACGCCCTGCAGCTTCAAATACCCAAAAACGCGCAATATATCAGGAACATGATTCAATCGATTCATGCCCTGCAGGACCACATTGTTCACTTTTACGCACTTTCCGCCCTGGACTGGGTAGACGTGGTATCCGCACTCGATGCCGATACCGTGGCCACATCCAAACTTGCCGAAACCCTTTCCGACTGGCCCGGCAACAGCTCCAAACGTTTCCAGGCGGTTAAAGATAAGCTCAAAGGGTTAGTGGCCAGTGGTCAACTCGGCCCCTTTGCCAACGCCTACTGGGGCCATTCCGCCATGAAGCTTCCGCCCGAAGCCAACCTCATGGCTGTCTCCCACTATCTTGAAGCACTTGACTACCAGAGAAAGGCTACCCAGGCCCTGGGCATTATCTCCGGCAAAAACCCGCATATTCAAAACCTGTCCGTCGGCGGTGTGACCTGTGCCATTAATCCCGACAGCGACTCCACCCTGAATATGGAACGGCTCTACTATGTCAAGCAGCTCCTTGAGGAAGTCCAGGGATTTGTCAATAACGTCTACCTGCCCGATGTCGTGGCCGTTGGCGCACTCTACAAAGAATGGCTACCCTACGGTCCTGGCGTGACTAATTATCTTGCCGCCCCGGACATGTTCCTCAACGCCGAGGGAACTGAATTCGATCTGCCCGGCGGTACTGTTATGGGTGGCGACCTCAGCTCGGTCAAACCGTTTACCAGCATGAGTGACGAATATTTTAAGTCCAACGTTGAAGAGTCCATTGCCAGGGCATGGTACGACGGCGACTGGTCCAAACACCCATGGGAAGAGGATACCGAACCGAAATATACCGACTTCCAGGACGAAGGGCGTTATACATGGCTCAAAGCTCCACGCTTCCAGGGCAAACCCATGCAGGTAGGTCCCCTGGCCCAGCTTGTTGTCGGCTACGCCCAGGGCCACGAGATGATCGTCAAAAACGTTGATGCAGCGCTTGCCCAGATTTCCTCAGTGGCAGGAGTCACGGTCGGCCCCGAAATTCTCCATTCCACCATAGGTCGCCATGCAGCTCGAGCTGTTCGTACTTCCATCATGGCCGAACTGGCCCTCAAACACTGGGGCCATTTGGTGGAAAACGTCGCCACCGGCGATCTCGAGATCTTCAACCCGCCAACCTTCCCCAAAGGCGAGCAGCGTGGCGTCGGTGTCCATGAGGCTCCTCGCGGAATCCTGTCGCACTGGTGTGTGATCCAGGACGGCAAGATCAAAAATTACCAGTGCGTTGTTCCCTCAACCTGGAACGCAGGCCCACGCGACGCCGAAGGCCAGCTCGGCCCCTACGAGGCCTCATTGATGGGCAACCCTATTGCCGATAACGAGAAACCTCTCGAGGTCCTGCGTACCATACACTCTTTCGACCCATGCATCGCCTGTGCCGTTCATATGCTGGATCCGGAAGGAAAAGAGGTTGTCAATGTCAAGGCCCTGTAAAAGGACAGAACCCCTTTTTTCGCCGGATCAAACCGCAAGGAGGTCAATATGACGTACGAAAAGAAAAAATGCTGGAGCATCCTGCTCCGGCTCTACCACTGGGCGTTTACATTGTCCATCATCTTCCTGGTGGTGACAGGGTTTTATATCAACACTCCCTGGACCAATACAATGCAGGAATACAGCATGTCCTGGCCCATGGCATGGATGCGCTATATCCATTTTGTCGCCGGATATGTCTTTACAGCAGCGGTACTTGTTCGAATTTTTCTCTACATCTTTGGCAATGCCCAGGAACGAATCACCGATGTTCTGCCGATTACCGGCCGCAACATCAGAAACCTCTATAAGACACTGTTGAGCTACGCCTATATCAGTGACGAGCAATATCCGAGATTAGGGCATAACGTGCTGGCCGGTCTTATCTATATCATCACCATTGTTGCAGCTGTCTTCCAGCTGGTCAGCGGCTTCTACCTGCTTTTTCCCGAAGTTGCCAACTGGGAAGTTATAGGCGTCAGCATTTTTAGCAGCCAGCAAAATGCCAGATTCATCCATCACCTTCTCATGTGGTGGTTCATGATTTTTGCTTTTATTCATGTCTATATGGTCATCTGGAATGATTTAAAAGGGTCGGAAGGGCTTGCCTCTTCCATGTTTACCGGTGATAAATTCAAGCATAAAAACGTCTGAGATTAAAGGGGTCGAAATCCAGATCCAGGGCACCGTCCAGGGAGTCGGATTTCGCCCCTTTATTTACAACTTAGCAACACAACTCGATATCTCCGGTACCGTGACCAACAACAGTACCGGAGTTTTCATTCAGGCAACGGCTGATCCAGCTACATTGGACAGCTTTATCGCAAGAATCGGATCCGAAGCCCCGCCCCTTGCCCGCATACACTGTATCAACACAACTCCCTGCGACTCCAGGTGCAGTAACACTACCGACTTTACCATCATCCAAAGCGTCACCGGTTCCAAAAGCGCCACCGCCATCCCGCCGGATGTCGCACTGTGCGATGATTGCCAAAGAGAATTACTTGACTCGCAGGATAGACGACATGGCTATCCTTTCATTAATTGTACAAACTGCGGACCTCGCTTCACCATCGTCGAAACCATTCCCTACGACCGGCCGGCAACTTCCATGAAAGTATTTCCCATGTGCCCGCACTGCCGCAGGGAATATGAGGACCCGACATCCAGACGCTTCCATGCCCAACCCAACGCCTGCGCTGCCTGCGGCCCCAGCATCAGCTGGCATGATCGCCACGGTAAATACCTCGAGTGCATTAGTCCGGTCATGGAGGCGGTCATCGCCCTGAAAAAAGGGAACATCGTCGCCATTCGCGGGCTTGGAGGCTTTCATCTCGCCACAGACGGCACAAGTCAAAGCGCTGTAGCCAGGCTTCGGCAACGCAAAAACAGGCCGACTAAACCACTTGCCATCATGGTTAAAGACCTAGAGACGGCGCAGACTCTCTGCAGGATTTCCAGTGAGGAGGAAGCGATCCTCACCAGTCCGCAGCACCCCATAGTTCTGCTCGCCAAAAATGATGTTGAAGGTATTGCCGCCAATCTCTGTCCCGGCGTCGGCGAGATAGGCATAATGCTGCCCTATACCCCGCTGCATCACCTGATATTTCAGTCCCCTGATTGCCCAAAAGCCCTGGTGATGACCAGCGGCAATCGCAGTGGATGCCCAATCTGCATTTCCAACGAGGCGGCACTGAGTGAGCTTCAAAATATTGCCGACTTTTTCCTTCTCCATGACCGCGAAATCCTCACCCGGGTCGATGACTCGGTAACTAAAAAGATGCAGGGCAAGCTTCGCCTCTTTCGACGTGCTCGAGGATATGCTCCCTCTCCGGTGACCATTCCTTACACCATTCCTCCATCGCTAGGATGCGGCGGCGGCCTGAAATCAACTTTCAGTCTGGGCAGCGACAATCTTGTTTATGTCAGCCAGCATATCGGTGATTTGCACAACCTGGAGTCCTATGATTTTTACCTCGAATCCATCAACCACCATAAACGGCTGCTGGATATCGAGCCGCAGATCTGCGTCCGCGATCTCCATCCCGATTACATGAGCTCTCGCTTTGCTGATACTCTCAATATTCCCGTCTACACCGTGCAGCATCATCATGCCCATGCCGTTGCCGTTATGGCTGAACATGGCCTTCGCGCACCGACCCTGGCAATCATTCTCGATGGCACTGGATACGGTACAGACGGTACCATCTGGGGAGGGGAAATCCTGTTAAGTGAACTCTGCAGCTTTGAGCGCTTAGCCCATTTACAGTACCTGGCCCTGCCGGGAGGCGATGTTGCCGCGATGCAACCGTGGCGTATGGCACTGGCAGCTCTTTACGGCACCTACGGAGTCGATGGCTGTCACGACTACCTGCATTGCGGATTTCCTGCAGGCATCGCCCCCGCCACTGTTAAGATCGTCATTGAAATGATGGAACAGGGCCTCAATGTACCGATGACATCGAGCTGCGGCCGTCTCTTTGATGGTGTGGCGGCACTGCTGGGACTGCGGCTGCACTGCGACTATGAGGGCCATGCTGCACTGGAACTCGAAGCAGTCGCCGCCCAAAATCTTGGAATACACTGGAAGGCACGGCTCGATGACCATATGGCTCATGACCATTCCGCGTTTTTACGGCAGGGGGATGGGGGGAAATGGGAGATTATTTCCTCAAAACTTGTTACGATGGTTGTGGACAAAATCGAAAGGGGCTTTACAATCTCCGCTATTGCGCATGACTTTCATTTCGACTTGGTCTGTGCCATCGCCAAGCTTACCATAACACTCTCCCGTCAGCATAGTACTACGACAATTGTTCTTTCCGGCGGCAGCATGCAGAACCGGCTGCTTATGGAAGGATTGTTTCATATTCTGGAAAAGGCAGGTCTCCATGTCTATACCGGTGAAAAACTCCCGGTCAACGATGGAGGTATCTCCTTTGGCCAGATCATTTCAGGAGGTTTACAACATGTGTCTCGCAATACCGATGCGGGTGACCGAAGTCGCGGGTGACCCGGAAGATTTTACCACCAGCCAGATTGCCCTTGTCGATGCCGACGGTATCAGCAAAGAAATCCGGCTCGATGTCGTTGATCAATGGCCCAATGTCGGTGATTATGTCATCATTCATGCCGGTTTTGCCATCCACACCCTTGAAGAGAAGGAGGCCAAGGCCAATATCGAACTCATTCGTAAAATGGCGGAAGGCATGCCCGAAGAGCTGCTGCGGCAAGAGGGCTAAAAATGAAGTATGTCGATGAGTTCAGAGACAGCAGCCTGGCCAGGCCGCTTCTTGCCGAACTGGAGAAGTCCATCACCAGACCGCTCCGTGTCATGGAGGTGTGCGGTTCCCATACCATGGCCATCTTCCGCAACGGCATCCGCTCCATTCTGCCGGAAGGTCTTGAACTGATCTCCGGACCGGGCTGTCCGGTGTGCGTCACCTCCGCTCCCCATATGGATGCGTTTATCAGCATAGCCGACCAGCCCGGGGTCAGGGTTGCAATCTTCGGTGACCTTTTCCGTGTTCCCGGGACCAATGGCTCACTGGCACATGCCAGCAGCCGGGGTGCCAAGGTCGACATTGTCTATTCCCCAATGGATGCCCTTGAGCTGGCTGTTCAATACCCCGACGAACTCGTCGTTTTTCTCGGTGTCGGCTTTGAAACCACCACGCCGGGAATTGCCGCGACAATACAGGCTGCCAGTGTCCGCAATATCGACAACTTCGTGGTGTTTTCCACACAGAAACTGATGCCGCCACCGCTCATTGCCTTGCTCAACGATGCCGAGCTGCAAATCGACGGACTGCTCTGCCCCGGCCATGTCTCCTCCATCATCGGCGCCGGTGCCTACCAGCCACTGGTCGAGAAATATAATCTGGCCTGCGTCGTTGCCGGATTTGAAACAACGGATTTGCTCAACGCTCTCATCCTTCTGGCCCGGCAGGTGGGGAGCGGCAACATTTCCGTGGAAAACACCTATCCCAGGGCGGTTTCCTGGGAAGGGAACCGCCGCGCCATAAAGATGGTTGATAAAATTTTCCAGCCAACTGATATGGAATGGCGAGGTCTCGGCAGCATCCCCCAAAGCGGTCTGAAAATCCGCACGAAATACAGCAGCTTTGATGCCCAGCAGCGACTTGGAATCAGCCTTCCGGAAGTTGAGGAGGCCCCGGGCTGTCGCTGCGGCGAAATCCTCAAGGGTAAAGCGGCTCCGCCCCAATGTCCGCTTTTTGATACGAGGTGTACGCCGGCGGAGCCCATAGGGCCATGTATGGTTTCCAGTGAAGGAACCTGTGCCGCATATCACCACTACGGCAGAGAGTAGATAAGGAATTCGTATGTCCCACAAAACAATACTTCTTGACCATGGCAGCGGCGGAACAGCAAGCCAGGATCTGATTGGCAACCTTTTTCTCAAGTATCTTGACAATCCTATTCTGCATGACCTTGAAGACAGTGCCATCCTCGACAGCCAACCCGGCAGACTGGCCTTTTCAACGGACAGTTATGTTGTCGATCCGATCTTTTTCCCAGGCGGCGACATCGGCAAACTCGCCGTCCACGGCACTATAAACGACCTTGCCATGCGCGGCGCCAAACCACTGTGCCTGAGCCTCGGCCTGATTCTGGAAGAGGGGCTCGATTTTTCCGACCTTGAAAAGATCATTGCCTCCATCGCTCAGGCCAGCAAGGATAGCGGTGTTCCCATTGTTACCGGCGACACCAAGGTGGTCCCTCGAGGCAAAGGTGATAAGATATTTATCAATACCTCGGGAATCGGTGTGGTTCCCGATGGTATAGAGATATCCTCGATCAATGCCCGCGCCGGTGACAACATCATCCTCTCCGGCACTATGGGGGATCACGGCATTACCATCATGACCCGTCGGGCCGGCATTTCCATGGACGGCAAACTGGAAAGCGATACCATGGCTTTGCATACCATGGTTGACAAACTCATCACCGAAATCCCCGATGCCATACATACCATGCGCGATCCAACCCGGGGTGGAGTTGCAACTTCGCTCAACGAGATTGCCGCCAACAGTGGTCTTGGCATCGAGATGGAAGAAAACGATTTGCCGGTCACCCCTCAAGTACGCACTGCCTGTGAAATTCTTGGCCTGGAGCCACTCTATCTCGCCAACGAAGGCAAGTGTCTGGTTGTTGTCAGCGACGAAGCCACAGAGCAGGCTCTTGAGCTGATGCATGGCTGCAGCGAAGGAAGAGAGGCGAAAGTCATAGGCAAAATGGTTGAAGGCACACCGGGGAGGGTTGTCATCAAGACCGGCATCGGCGGTTCCCGCGTTGTAACACCACTCCACGGTGAGCCGCTGCCACGAATCTGCTAATTTTTTGTAACTGCTCACAGAGCACCAGGGCTCCCCGCGATCAGCCTGGCTTACGTATGACCAATACGCTTCACCAGTCTGATCGCAAGAATCTCCGGCACCCTGCAAGCAGTTACAAATACCGGGGGTAGTTACATTACGTTGCTTCCCCCAAAATAGTTGCGATTTTTTTCACTGTAGATACAACCCCCAGGAATCTGGCATCATACAGATCATACTCAAATATACCTCCAGACACATTATGAATAGTCCAGAAAAAAAAATAGGCATTGTCGGTATCGGCAACCTCATCTGCGGCGATGAAGGTTTTGGCATCCACACCATACGCTACCTCGAAGAGAACTATGACTTTCCCGACAACGTCGTGGTCCAAGATGCCGGTACCGCCGGTATTTACCTCTCCCCCTTTTTAGAGGAATGTGATCCGGTCTTCGTTATAGATGTTGTGGATATTGACGCCGAGCCAGGCTCCATGCATTATTACAGCAGCGAGGATATCAGACTCGGCAATATCCAGACCAAGATGTCACCCCACCAGCTCGGACTTCTCGAGATACTTGAAATATGCAAACTCCGTGATGCCGCACCGGAAACCGTTGAATTCTACTGCGTCGTCCCTCAGGACTTGGAAACATCAATGGACCTATCCGTTTCCGTGGCACCACAGGTTGCTGCAATTGCCGACAAGATTCTGGCACGCCTGACTGAGATCGGGGTAGCATTTACCCCAAAAGCAGCCAATTGAGGTGAACAATGCACGAGATCTCTCTTGTCCAGGGGCTTTTCCTGCAACTTACCGAACTCGCCGAAAAAAACAACATGACCAGGGTTATCACCATCACCTTGGAAATCGGTCCGTTGTCCGGTGTTGTGGAGGACAGCTTCAGATTTGGTTTTGACATTCTCTCCAAGGAAGATGACCTCGTCCGGGATGCAGAGCTGATACTCAACACCACGGCCGTTACATACCGTTGCTCCCACTGCGGAGCAACCCAGCAAAGCTCCGGCGCGAGGCCTGAAAATTGCGAAATGTGCGGTGAGGTCTTACTTCTTGCCGAAGGCGGCGATGAGCTTATATTGCAAAAAGTCGAGATGGAATGATGATTACCAGTGTAGAGCGAGTAGTCAACAAATGTAAATATTTTAAATCATAAGGATACTGCCATGTGTGAATCATGCGGATGTGCTTCTCAGGGAAGCCACACCCATACCAAAACAGTCGATGTCAACGAAAGCCTTTTTGCTGCCAACGAGGCAATCGCCAACTCGAACAGGGAACATTTCGATACAATGGGCACCATTGCCATCAACCTTATCAGCAGCCCCGGTTCCGGCAAAACCAGCCTGCTCGAACATACCATCGACGCCCTGGGCAATGAATTTAATATCGGTGTCATCGAAGGCGACATAGAAACCGAACGGGATGCCGATCGTATACGAGCCAAGGGCGTGCCGGTGGTTCAGCTCACCACGGGTGGAGCATGCCATCTCGATGCCTCGATGACGCATAAGGGATTTCACCAGCTTCAGGAGCAGCCGGGCGCTGACAAGCTCGACATTCTCTTTATCGAAAATGTCGGCAACCTCGTCTGCCCAACCAGCTTTAATCTTGGCGAACACCACAGGATCGTACTGGTTTCAGTGCCGGAAGGACCGGATAAGCCGGTCAAATACCCCAAGGCCTTCACCAGCTCGCATACCTTCCTTATCACCAAAACCGATTTACTGCCCTATTTCGACTTCCCCGTCGATGAGGCCAAGGCCGAAGCACTGCAGCTCAACCCCAAGCTGAAGATCCTGGACTTCTCCTCGACCACGGGCACCAACTTTGATACCTGGCTTGACCATCTGCGTCAACTGGTCGCCGAAAAAGTGGCCGCCACCGACTGATCCAACAGACCCCGCACTGCCACAAACATGGCAGCCGAGGGCTGCGGTCGTATTCCATTGCTGATTCAACAAAGCTCAGCTAATCGACCCAGCCCTTCGAGCCACGCCTTGCTGATTATCAAAATCACATTTACGCCTGCTGCTCCCGGATCTTCGCCAGCAACTCTTTGCCACCATTATCCAGGACATACCTGGCCACAGTCTCGCCCAGCTGCACAGCCTCGACCGGCGTTCCTTTAACCTGATGGCGAATGACGGTTGCACCATCCAGGCTGGCCAGCCCTCCCGTTAGCGTCAGCTCCTTGCCATTGAGGGTTGCCAGGCCGAATCCCGGTATGGAGCAGCCTCCCTCCATTTTGCGTAGAAAGGTGCGCTCCGCCAGCATGCAGATCTCGCTTTCTTCGTTGTTTATGCTTCTGCGAACCTCTTCTTTTTTGGCGGCCGAAAGGGTCGACGCCGCCTCAACGGCGATACAGCCCTGGCCAACCGGCGGGATAAAATCTGTTTCCGGAAAAGTGTAGGCGACCATATCGCCGTAGCCCATCCTCTCCACTCCGGCATAGGCAAGCATCAGTGCATCGCAATCACCGGCGCGCATCTTGGCGATACGGGTTTGCAGATTGCCGCGCATATCCACGGTTGTGACATGAGGATAGTAATGTTGCAGAAGAGCAACCCTGCGCACGGAGGATGTGCCTATGATAATGGGCCGGCTGGAATCACTCAGGTCTATTTCCTTTTGCTCACTTACCAGGACATCATTGACCTTCTCCCTGGCAGAAAAGGCTATGAGCTCGAACCCATCCGGCAGGCTTGACTGCATATCCTTGGCACTATGCACGGCAATATCGGTGACGCCGTCAGCAAGCTGCTGCTCAAGTTCCTCGGTAAAAACACCCTTACTGCCGATTTTGGCAATGGTGGTATCCAGAATTTTATCACCCTTGGTTTCCATACCGGTGATCTCTGTTTTCACACCTCGTACACTGAGAGCAGCAGCGACGCTTTCGGTCTGCCACATGGCAAGCTTGCTCTTGCGAGTTCCAATTTTTATGGTAATCATAAATTGATCCCTGCGTAAAAATGAATATTGTTTATAATTTTATAAAGAGCTATTATCGATGAACGATAATCATTAAAGAATACTTTCAATATTGAAGTAGTTCGTTCGAGTTTTGAAACCAGCCATGCGTTTTCTCCTTTATAATATCCGCTATGCCACAGGCCACAACAACGCCTATCATGTCCCATTTCCCTTTTCCGGATTTTTTCGCACAACACACCGAAAACTCGATGAAATAATAGATTTCATTGCTACCTATTCACCGGATGTTGTTGGGCTGGTTGAAGTCGATTCAGGTTCCTATCGTTCCGGCAACAGCTGCCAGGCTGAAGTCATCGCTACTGCGCTGGGATATTCTCACGTTGCGGAAACGAAATACGGCAATGGTCGCCTCACCAGCAAGGTACCGGTACTCAATAAACAATCAAATGCCATTTTGACACGTCAGGGCATTGCCAGCCACCACTTTCACTACTTCGATGAAGGGCTGAAACGATTGGTGATCCAGGCCGAAGTTGACTCCGTTCTGTTCTTCATTGTCCATCTGTCCCTCAAATACAGGCATCGCCAGTACCAGCTGCACCGGCTCCATCAACTCCTCAAAAACGTTGATAAGCCGGTGATCCTTGCAGGTGATTTCAACACCTTCCGGGGCAGTGATGAACTTGAACTGTTTCTGGCGGCAACGGGCTTAAAAAGCGCAAACCCCAACGGCTGGCCTTCTCACCCAAGCCACTCCCCGCACAGGCAACTTGATTTCATATTGCACAGCAAGGAGTTGCAAATACATTCCTTTGCAATACCGGAAATCCAACTCTCCGATCACTCTCCGCTGATCTGCGATCTCAGCTATGCCGAATCACTCCTGCCTTCATGCTGAGCTACGAAGATTCTGTTGCTGGATTGGTAACTCTACAGCGACACAACCGAGCGGACCCTAAACCGGTTTATGGCGTCCCATAAAACAATACGGCGGACTCCTGGGTCGATCAGCTACGTTTCGTTGGGTTAGATTACGCCGCTTCCTCCGTAAGGTGTTGCGATGGATTTTTGAAATAGCTGTCGAGAGCCTGCTGCAGCGTAATCTCTGCCAGCTGGGCGCAATGAAGGTGGGAATCCGGGATGTGGCCGATATCGTCAATGATATGGCTCATATTGATATTTTTGAGGCTTTCCGGAGTCTTGCCATGGGCCAGCCTTGCTGCTGACTCAACACAATTTTTGCTCATGGTGCAGCCATCTGTCCAGTGGTGGGTTTTGATGACTTTGCCATTTTCTATCTTCAGCCTTATCTCCATGGTATCACCGCAGTTTCCAGTGACCTTAGCGATACCATCGGCGTTCTCCATATGGGGCGACAACACATAACTGAGCCCATACCAGGCGAGGACAAAGAAAAATAAAACAAGAGCCAGGGTAATTATCGACTCAAGGGTCATGGGTGCGTGCTCTCCTGCGGCATAACTTCAGCAATCAGCCATCCACCTTCGCTTCAACATGCGTACAAGCGTCATCGGGTGTTTATGAGGTTCGCCATGTGATGGGACGCTCACCCTTGGACGGGTTTGCTGTCTCTGCACCGCTCTTCTTTTGAACACTGCTTTTTTCTTGCTCTGCCTGCGGGGGGGCGGTGCCACCCACCTCTTCTTCGGCTTCAGCTACGGTATCAGTTGATTGGCGAGAAATCTCCTGCTCCTGCTCTTCATTTTTTCCAACCGGTTCTTTCTGTTCGTCCTGTTTATCCGTACTGGAGGAGTCTTCAGGGGATTCGGCAGCAGCATCCCGGCGGTCGGTTTGCGGTTCCGCGGGAGTATGGGGTGTCTTGTCCACAGCTGGTTTGGAGGTAAACAAACCTTTCAACCAGAGCAGAAATCGTTCTAAAAGACCCTTCTTGCGTCGCGATTCCAGTATCTCCTGGCGTCGTTTTTCGGAAGCCAACACCTCCTCCGGTGTAAAGTCTTTACGGAAAAAATTCTCGGCTACTTCAACGTCGAGCATCTTCATATGATCACCGTTGAAATCAACTATCTTTACATCGACTTCCTTAAACCCAAGCTTTTTGCAAGCCTCCAAGCGACGGTATCCAGCCACCAGATTGTTGTCTTCATCGATTACAATCGGATTTATCAAGCCAACTTTGCTGATCGAGTCGATCAGTGGCTCCAGATCACCGATATCGTATCGAATTCGTACTTCTTTATCAACCTTGATCAACTTTATGGATGTCTTCATCTACTCTCTCCAGGCAGTAACGAGGGGATGGGAAAAGAGGCTGCAATATTCTGTGTTCCGCATAGTGTAGTACAAATACAGCTGCAGAGCAAACCCTTTTGCGGAAGTAACTATTTATGGGGGAGGCGACGCAGTGCAACTCTCCCGACATTTGTAACTGCTTGCAGGGTGCCGGAGGGCACGGCGCGTCGTGCCCTCCTTGCGGAAAACACCGGTCAGCTCATTGACAATACACGGCAGTTACATGGATGCCGGAAATAATTCACACCGGTTTTTTCCTCGACGCTTTGCAAGATACATGGCAACATCGGCGTCACGGATCAGACGGTCAGCGTCATTGCCATGGGTGGGAAAAAGCGCCATACCGATGCTGAGACTTGTGTTCAGTTCCTGCATAAAAAGCCTGCGTAACACTCTGCAGGTCTTATACGGGCAACCGCACTTCAAAGCGGGCTCCTTCATGCAGCCGACTGTGCACGCGAACCTCGCCGCCATGGGCCTCAACCACTGCACGGACATAGTTAAGGCCAAGGCCAAGTCCCTGCTCTGACCGGCTTCTATCGCCACGGAAAAGCCGCCCCCAGATCCTGTCAATTTCATGAGCGGAGATACCCATGCCGTTATCGGTAAAAACAACTACATGAGCTTCCGGCTCTGATCGGCCGGCAATCTCGACAGACCCGCCGGACTGACAATATTTTATGGCGTTATCAAGAAGGTTTGCCCAGACCTGACGGATGCGTGTTTTGTCCACAGTAAGCAAAATATCGCTCTTCACATCCACCCGCACTTCAATATTCTTTTCCTCGGCTACATATTCATAGAGATTGACAACGTCTTTGATTGTGGATGAGAGCTCGACCTGCTCAAGAATGAGGCGCATGGTGCCGGATTCGGCCTCAGCCACACTCATCATGATGTTGAGCATGGACAACACCCTGTCAGACTCTTCAAGGCAATCCGAAAGGGCTTCGGCGAGTTTCTCCGGGTCATCTTTGCGCAAGCCGTATTCAGCGACGGAACGTAATCTGGTCATCGGCGTTCGCAAATCGTGGGCGACGTTATCCAAAGACTCCTGCATCTCACGTACAAGCTGCCTGTTCTGCATAAGCAGCTTATCCAGCAGAACATACAAGGGACGAAGTTCGCTGTTCTCTTCTCCAAGACGATCGTCTTCGCCTGCAGCAATTGCAGTAAGAGCGTGTTCAGCCTGCTTGATTGAATGCAGGCTTTTGCGGCGGCAATAGAAGGTCAGCCCGCCGGCTACCGCCAGCGCAGCACCACCCATGGTCATTATCATACGACGCAGGTCGCTATACAGCTCCACCACCTGCGGGTGCTGCATTCCTGCCTGCACTTGAAGAGAACTGCGCATCGCTCTTGCCTGCAAGGTCCAGGAACCGTGACGCTCGCCACCATCCAGGGCAACCCATGTTGCCGACAGATCTGGTCCAATGTTGATAATCTTTTCAAAATCTATTGCCGCCCCACCTTTTTCAGAGAAAAAGAGTTGGCCATCATCGCTGGTCACCCTGATAAAGCCAAGACCATGCAAACCATGGCCTCGGTGAATATACTGCGGCGACCAGACTGCATCGGCCGGCCGCTCCTGTATATACATATCAAGGCGCCGGGCAACATCCTCGCGACAATAGGTCATGAGCCCTTGCCTGGCCAGAAAATAGACTCCACCCAAAAAGAGCAGCAGCACGGTAAGAATACCAACAAAGAGTCCGGCGTATTTCAGTTGAGGGCCTGGAAATCCTCTACCCCGAACGGAGAACATAGCCCACGCCCCTGACCGTATGGATCATCTTCTTCTGGTATTCTTTTTCGATCTTATTACGAAGTCTACAGACAAGGACATCAACAACATTGGTCTGCGGGTCGAAGGCATAGTCATACACCTTTTCCAGTATCGATGTCTTGGAGAGCACAACATTTTGATTTCGCATCATATATTCAAGAAGGGCATATTCCCGGGCAGGCAGTTCGATCTTTTGATCATCTCTAAATACCTCATGGCGCAAAAGATCCATGCGCAGACCGCCGGCTTCCAAGATTGTCGACACCACTCCCGACTTGTCACGCCTGATCAGTGCCTGAATACGAGCGTGCAGTTCACTGAAGGAAAATGGTTTGACCATATAATCGTCGCCGCCCCGCTGCAACCCCTGTACCCTGTCATCAACGGACTGCCGGGCACTGAGAATGAGAACCGGCGTGGCGACATCACTGCCACGCATTCTGTCGATGATGCCCAAGCCATCAAGGCCCGGCAGCATAATATCCACCACGGCTACATCATAGAGGGCCGTCAAAGCCATGGCGGCGCCTTCATCGCCGTCATGCACCATATCCACGCTAAAGCCCGCCTCCCGCAGCCCTTTCGCTATAAAGGAGGCGATCTTTTTATCATCTTCAATCAGTAATACCCGCATACTATCACCCTGTCACCGGCTACACCAGCGCAATTATCGATGCGTTTCTGCCGGTCACCCCGTTGCCGCTGCGGCATGCCCTCCTATAGGAAAAAAAATCAGGCGAACAGACAGTACACACCCGGACGCAATGGATACCGGCCTCATCCACGCCGCACTGCAGGAGCTGGTGCCTGGTTATCTGCCAGAAATCAAAATGATTGTCGTCGGTTCGAAAGGGCAGAAAAGTGGTGGGCAGCTCGTGTTCATAATTGACAAATTCACTGCAGCAGGGGCCAAGAGAAGGTCCGATGGCTGCAACCAACTGCGCTGCACGTGTACCAAAGACAGCCTGCATCTGCGCCACTGTCTTCGCCACGATATTGGCAACGGAGCCGCGCCAGCCACTATGAACGGCCGCCACTACCCGGCACACAGGATCATAGAGCATGACCGCCTGGCAGTCTGCATGACCTATCATCAACCCCACTCCAACACCATCGGTGATCAAGGCGTCATGCTCATCGACGATGTAGTCCCGCTCAACCGGCACAGTAACCCGGTGCACCGCATCGCCGTGAACCTGATGAGCGGAGACGAGAGAATGCAGCCCAAGCAGTTTTTTTATACGCTTTCTGTTGTATTCAACGTTGCTTTCGGCGTCACCGACACCAAAACTGATATTTGTGCCGTCATAGGGGGGAGGGCTTATCCCGCCCGTCCGGGCAACACTGCCGGCCACAACTCCGGTAAGCCGATTTTTAAAGAGCGGCACTATTTTTTCCTGCAACACTGCACTCACCACTCTATCCTTTGCATCTGCACACAGGCATGACTGCCCCCTGTCGTATCAGGATTGAAATCAGGATTGGTATACAATTTTTCAGGGCCGTAATACGTCGATTGTTCTTGCGGCCATGTTGATGCTCCATGACCGGGCATCAGCAAATAAGGGTGACCGCAAGAGAGATGATGCCTACTGTAGTGCGGCTAACGTAGTGCGGCTAACGCGGCGTCATAGTCAGGCTCCTGGGCAATTTCCGGAACCTGCTCGACATATTTGACCACTCCGTCGGGACCGGCAATGACAACGGCCCGGGACAATAGACCGGCGAGAGGGCCGGTGGTGATTTCCACGCCAAAATCCTTGCCGAACTCCACAGAACGAAAAGTTGACAACGCAATGACATTATCAAGCCCCTCACTTTCACAGAAACGCTTATGGGCAAAAGGTAAATCGGCTGAGACACTAAGAACAACGCAATCCTGCAAAGACGAGACCTCGGCATTGAACTTTCTCACCGAAGCGGCGCAAACAGGCGTATCAAGGCTTGGAAAGATATTAAAAACAATATTCTTTCCGGAGAAATCAGCAGCACTGCAATCGCTGAGATCGGTTTTTGTGAGTGTAAAACCTGGTATTGTGCTTCCAACAGCCGGCGCATTCCCTATTGTTTCAATAGCATTGCCTTTCAGTGTGATTGTTGCCATGTCATCCTCCTGCAGTTATTTTTAATACGTGATTTGACGCCAAAATCCAAAAACTCCTTCAAACAATGTAAAATATAGTTACGTCACTGAAAATTTCAAACGGTAAACCACACCGCAAAATTCACTTTTTGCAGATGATCACAGTTGGGCACTGGTCTTTATGGCAACGATGACATACGGAGATGACATAAGGAGATGACATAAGGAAATGACATACGGAGATGACTGCTGCAAGGGCACAACGAAGACGGCTGCGATGGGCTGAGCTGTGGTGGTAATCAAATACCGGAAAATACCTTGGCCAGGTTATTGTCAATAACATTATAGATTTCCATCTTCAGCAGCTGCAAATTCTCATCATAGTAGAGGTCATACTTTTGCGGATCGCCGATCCACTCAAGCATGGCTTCGGACTTTATGTGGAGTCGGGTTGCGATGACCACTCTGGCAAAATTATGCAGCACTCGCGGCAAAAAACTTTCATCGACATGCCTGCCGAAGGTGTCCCGGCAAATCTCAACTTCGGCATTCAAGTCAAGTATATAAGGGATTGATATATATTCGATGCCAAGCAGCGTTCCTTTAATGTAGTCTTTGACCAACGGTTTGTTTTCAAAGAGATGGTTGAGTATCAGGCTATTATCCTTGTCCACGCTGATTTCCACAGAAGGTGGATGATAGAGCTGATCGAGAAAATCATTTATGAACATGGAGTCACAACAGTTCTCCCGCACCCGAAAAATGCATTCCCGCCCGGTTGCCGTTTTTTCATCAAAGCTTCGGCGCTGCTCCCTGTCTGTCAGATATTTGAAGGTATGAGAGAGCCTGCCTTTATTGCCCATATCTTAGATGTAACTGAATAATCGCATATCAAGGGCATAGGGATTGAGTCCCACACGGGGCATGGCGGTCACCTTGGCATTCACCCGGGCAAAATCGCTCTCGTGGCCGTTGATGCGGTCATCACGCAGAAAAAGCTCCTCATGCCAGTAGCTGGCCCAGCCCTCATTGAGGATCTTGGTCCTTATCTGCGGCTGAAAATAGAGCGAAGTGCCCCGCACCGCCTCCATGATCATCAGCATCCAGGTATTTTCCTCCCTGTTAAGAAAATCCGAATTGTCCATGAGAAACTGTAGAATATCAATATTCTGCTTTCTTTTGGTGTCCTTTTGCGCCTTGCCGTAGAGCGACTCAAACTCGGCATACTTCGCCTGCACCGTCTCGATAAATCGATGCTCGGCATCCTCGGCTTCTTCCCTGACAAAGCTGTTATATCTTTCTATTTCCTTGACATAGTCGGTGGTGGAAACAACGTTTTCCCGCTGGAGAAAGACATCGAAATAGTAATCCAGCCGACTGATCTCCTTGCCCTTGAGAAGTTCAACATCCTGCACCCAGTAATCATAGAGGGTCGGAATCATATTTTTAGGCAACTACACAAGTTGCACTATTGTCAACCACGTAGAATAGCTGGTCAACTTTAGGTGCGTCGTGCATGCAGATTCAAAGGGATGGATAACTGGCGGGGCAAAGACATGGGCGAGGACCGCCGAGATTCTCACCTCGACGGGGACGTACGCATGGGTGGAGCCGAGCTGCCGGCCATGAGCCCGGCCTTTGTTCTAAAAGTAACGTAGCTCGAAGCACTCAAGACCCAGGAGCCCGCCGTGTTGTTTTCATGGGTATCTGCAGCCCGGACGGCTGCAGCTAAGCCCCCAGGGATGGGTTTATGG
>JBHEOR010000319.1:0-908 GCA_046260685.1 Desulfopila sp. | reverse complement strand
GTCGTTCTTCAGTCAAAAACGGCAGGTCCGTTTCAATAAATTGTTCGAGTTCTTTGATGAGACCGGCAATGAGGGGGGTGATTTCTTTCTGGATCTGTTCAATATCATCGAGTTGTTTCTGTTTGACGGCAATTCGGTTGCGGGAGTTCTCGATCTTTTCGTCAAGGGCTTGCTTTTCTCCCGACAACTGTTTTGCAGTTTCCGTCAACTCGTCGTAACGGACGAGCAATTGCTGTTGATCGCTGTGCCACTGTTCTTCATTCTGCTGGGTGTCTTGACGAATTCGAATCGATTCGGATACAGGCTTTTTAATCTGCTCGGTCGCTTCTCCATCCTGAAGGTGACAAAGAGGACCGAAGAGAACTATCATCAATACAACAAAACGGATACAACACATATCTTACTCCTTGCCACGAGAGGAAATTGAGTTTTATTGAATAGAGTAATGCGTACATCCCGGAGACATTTTCCGGAAACAGGGCATGCATAAGATCATGTTCCTGCTTTCAATACTGCGACTGACTAAGACATGTTCGCCACAAACACTGCAGGACAGATAAACGCTCGCCGATTCCGGGGCTTGATTCCCACCGTCCACCTCCTCGATCGTGAACAGTTCTTCCGGCAGCAGTTCGATTATTTGCCTGACTCTTGCATCTAATAATTGTTGAAACTGCAAATTACCCGGTTGACAGCGTACTTTTGACCGGCAAAGCGAAAATTGACCGGCTGCTGCCGCTGGTTATCAAAATCCACCTGAACCTTGCGCTGGATATATTCAAGATGATCTTGATCAATTGCCCGCAAAGCTTCGGCTCTGTCCATAGTGTAGGCCTCTGTATAATTTCAATGAAACAAGTAACACTAATTATGATTTCGTGTGACTATTCCACGGTGTTGTGTAAATG
>JBHEOR010000318.1:0-915 GCA_046260685.1 Desulfopila sp. | reverse complement strand
GCAAAGGGTTGCGCATGTGTCTGGCCACCAACGGCACACTGGTAAACGATAAGACCTGTAAAAACATAAAAGACTCCGGAATCAAAATAGTTTCGTTGAGCATCGACGGCGCCACTGCCGCAACCCATGACAATTTCCGCAACCAGGAAGGGGCCTTTGCCGGCGCCATGGAGGCCATCCGGTTGTTTAACGAATACGAAATTCCATTCCTGGTCAATTCCTCCTTCACCCTGCGCAACCGCCATGAAATCGCCGACATCTACAAGCTGGTCAAGGGACTTGGCGCCACGGCATGGTACATGTTCATGATTGTTCCCACCGGGCGGGGCGAGGACATCATGGAGGAGCTCATCCCCGAAGATATTTACGATGAGATCCTGGACTGGCACTACCAAATCGAAAAGCAGGAGAATGAACTACTCATGCGGCCGACCTGTGCTCCGCATTATTATCGCATCGTCCGCCAGAAGGCCAAAGAGGAGGGCAGCACTTTCAAACGACGTAATCTCAAGTTTTCCACGGGCGGTTCCAAGGGATGTCTGGCCGGCCAGCTCATCTGCCTGATCAACGTCGACGGCGAGATCCTGCCCTGTTCCTATTTTCCCAAATCGGCGGGCAATATCTTTGAGCTCGGGCTCAAGGATATATGGGAAAACTCCGAGTTGCTGCTCAGCCTCAGGGATTTTAAATCCTATAAGGACAACTGCGGCCAGTGTGAGTACCTCCAGGTCTGCGGCGGCTGCAGAGCCAGGGCATACGCCGTCAGCGGCGATTACCTGGCCCAGGAACCCTACTGCAGTCATGTTCCCGTCAAGCTGCAGAAGTAACTACTCACAGGGCACCAGGGCTCCCCGCGATCAGCCTGGCTTACGTATGACCAATACGCTTCACCAGTCTGATCGCAAGAATCTCCGG
>JBHEOR010000317.1:0-921 GCA_046260685.1 Desulfopila sp. | reverse complement strand
GCTATAGAGTAAAAAAGGATAGTGCATGGCTCCTCCTCAGGACAGGGCAAAATCAGTCGTTTTCTTTAGGCCGGTTAGCGATACTACCGGTTTGCCGTCTTTTTCCTCGACAACGCCTTTTGGCCAGACAAAATCCGCCGACATTCCTTTGAAGTAAGAGAGATCGTAGGGGAGGAGTTTTAAGGACAGCTCGGTACCACTGCCGCTGATGACCGAAGACAGGCCGAAGTCGACTTCGCCGAGAATCGTGCGGATAATGTAACGGGGAATCTCCCTGCCGCTGCCGTCGCGGCGCACCCGGGTGGCAATATCCACCACATCGTAAAGGGCTATGGGGTTGTCGACATTCCATTGGTGCTGGATCGGCAGGCCGGCAATATAAAGGTGATGAAACTCGATACCGGCCTCGCGGCAGTTATAGGCGATAAGATGGATGGTCTCCGGGGTATCGTTGATCCTGCCGAGAAGAGGGGTGTTGCTGTAGACGGTGATCCCTTTGTTTCCGAGCAGCCGGGCCAGCCGACCATGTTCCGGCAAAAACTCATCCGGCGTGAGAAACTGGGTTTCTATTTCCAGCCGCTTCGGATTGGCAATGGACAGCTTATTGAGGCTGCCCAGTTTGTCGATAACCTCGGCGGTGTAGCATTCCGGCTGGTAATTGAATTTGAGACTGCGCAGACGGATGGCGTTGACATGGGCGATATCATCGAGGTACCTGATAATTTTCGTGGCCTGGAAAAGAGATTCGATGCCATCGTTTTCCGAGACAAGCACCACATCGGTGATACGCTCGTCGCTGCGGATATAATAGAGATCCTCCTCGGTACAGCGGACATCAACCTCAACACGGGTTTCATGTACCCTCGATACCATCTGAGATCTGGTGTCGACCAGCGAGGGAGAAAGTGTATCACGTTCCAC
>JBHEOR010000316.1:407-945 GCA_046260685.1 Desulfopila sp. | reverse complement strand
GAATCTAATTGAAAATGCCGTTAAGTACATGGGTGATCAAGCCCAGCCCCGCATCGAGGTCGAGGCAACGCAGCAGAGTCATGATGTCGTTTTTTATGTTCGTGACAACGGCATGGGTATCGCGCCCGAGCACAGCGAGCGTATATTCAACATCTTTTCCCAACTCAATCCGGAAAGTGAAGGCAGCGGCCTGGGACTGGCCATGGTGAAAAAGATCGTCTCCATCTATCAGGGGCGTATCTGGGTTGAATCGGCCGGTAAGGGGAAAGGGAGCAGTTTTATGTTCACCCTACCGGGAGCGTTGGTCAAAAAGGGTACGGCAACATGACAATGAGTCGCACTTTTCTCAAAACAACGCTAAACTAGTCTCATACATCACGACCTATAGAACACGAAAGCCCTTGATTTCAGTATCGAGGGCTTTTTACTGGAATGCAGGGTTTTCAAGAATGTCGAAACTCTGACTATTTACACCCGCAAAACAATCTAGGAGGACTTTTAGGAAAACAACTTTGACCAGACCCCCATTCTAGAATAG
>JBHEOR010000316.1:0-286 GCA_046260685.1 Desulfopila sp. | reverse complement strand
ACGTCCAAAGGTCCGTCAATCCAAAGTGCCAATAAATCATTACATTATTGCTCACTGACAAAAGTCCCAAGGAAGACAAGCTGGATTTCACCTGCGATATTGGCCCAAACTTTAACCGATTGAGCTAATTTTGAATCGACCAGTGATACCGTCAATCTCACTATGATATAGGAAGGAGTCGGGGTCATGTTCACGAACATGACGTAACAACAAAGGCAGTTCTTCCTGGGTTACCAGCAATGAAAGAACCTCGCGTGAGCTGTTTGAATAACCCCCGACGCCAGTT
>JBHEOR010000315.1:0-951 GCA_046260685.1 Desulfopila sp. | reverse complement strand
GCTCTGCACTCTGACGTAGTGATACGGGTCGGCCGTATCCCAGTAGAGGGCTCTTGTAACTGATGCGCGGGGAATCCGAGCGCCGATAACGTAAGTGGTATAAGAAGCCTGCTTGGTATGAATGGTAACGATATTGTTGACTGGAGTATTTGTAGCTATCACAATCGCATCGGCAGTCACCCTGTAGCCACTGCTTGTTTCGACCTGCGCATTGGCACCGCCTTTTATTTTGGCGGCATGTGTTCCAGTGAAGATGCGCCCGCCGTCCCGTTCAATCGCACGCTTGAGTCCGGCCAGATACTTCAAAGGATGAAACTGGGCCTGCCGAGGAAAGCGCAAACAGATACCGGTGTCGAAGCCCTCGATGGGCGCCCGCTCGACTTGCTCAACACTCTTGAGTCCGGCACGAGAGGCTGCTTTCAGCTCACGTTCGAGGACATCTTTAGAGTCGTTCGGCGCAGCAAAAAGGTAACCATCGAGGCGTTCAAAGTCACAGGCTATTTCCTCTTCAGCAACGATAGCCTCAATGCGATCAATCGCCGCCGTATGACTTTCGGCCGCCAACACCGCCCCTTTTTCGCCGTGGAGATGCTCGATCTCGAAATAGCGGTCGTCAATCGCATTGCAAAGATGCGCCGTGGTACGCTCTGTCATTCCTCCGCCAATATGCTTATCTTCCAGGACAATCACGGCCTTGCCCGCGCGCGTCAGGAGATATGCCGTTGTCATACCCGCTATTCCGGCACCAACAATACACACATCAGCATGCATATTTTCGCTAAGCGGGGTTGACTCAGGCTCTTCCACGGTTGTCATCCAGATCGATCTGGTTTGTCCGAAATTGCTGTTCATGGATCCTCATCCTTTCGCCGTCTGGCCTTTTGTTTACGGTCACTGGCACACGTTTGCAATCCCGCACTCGGGATGATGCAATTCAGCTTCATGCTATTT
>JBHEOR010000314.1:725-968 GCA_046260685.1 Desulfopila sp. | reverse complement strand
ATGGAATACCCATGCTGACGGTGAGGATAAGCGCAAACTGGCCCATGATCTGGTGCTGCGCCTGCGCGAAGCTTTTACCACCGGAGGGCTGCTGCATTATGGCCAGGGGAAATGGTATCCCGGCGAGCCGTTACCGCGCTGGGCTTATAACTGTTTCTGGCGCAAGGACAAGCAACCGATCTGGAACAATCTGGAGTTGCTGGCCGATATCCGCGAGCCGGGCAGCGTGGCTCAACAAGCAGC
>JBHEOR010000314.1:0-488 GCA_046260685.1 Desulfopila sp. | reverse complement strand
TACAACGCCGGTTAATCTCGACCCGGAAGTGGCAAACCTGAAAGACAGCATGGAACGCCGCGCCCTGGTAAAGGTTTTGACTCATGGACTTGATCGGCCGGTCGGATACGCGTTGCCCCTGCGCTGGGAACCCCTTGAGGAGCGTTGGAGAAGTGCCGAGTGGGATTTCCGCAGGGAGCAGATGTACCTGATCCCGGGCGATTCAGCCATGGGTATGCGCCTGCCGCTGGATTCCCTGCCCTGGGTCGCGCCGGAAAAACGTGAGCCGTTCATGGAACAGAGCCAGTTTACTGACCTGCCTCCCCTGGCGGATTATCATGCGGCAGCAGAGACAGATGGCAACCCGGAGGCCAATTCAGAGGACAATACTGACGAGACCTCTCTTGCACTGGAAGAAGTACCTCATACCGCCATCTGTTTTGAGGTACGCGACAGTCGCCTGTATCTGTTTATGCCCCCCCTGCCGGCCCTCGAACAATATCTCGAGC
>JBHEOR010000313.1:0-972 GCA_046260685.1 Desulfopila sp. | reverse complement strand
CTCGCAATGACGACATTTCTTCTTTGCACCCTGCCTCGTTACCCGTCACTGCGAGGAGCGGAGCGACGCGGCAGTCCAGAGATTTTGGTTCAGGGCTGGTGCTTTTTTCTGGATTGCCGCGCTCCGCTCGCAATGACGGCGGATATGCTCCGCTTGCAATGACGACATTTCTTCTTTGCACCCTGCCCCGTTACCCGTCACTGCGAGGAGCGGAGCGACGCGGCAGTCCAGGGTTTTGGTTCAAGGCTGTCGTTGTTTCCTGGATTGCCGCGCTCCGCTCCTCGCAGTGACGGGTAACATTTCTTCTTTGCACCCTGCCCCGTTACCCGTCACTGCGAGGAGCGGAGCGACGCGGCAGTCCAGGGTTTATAATTCAAGGACACAATGAATATTAATTTCCCCAACGAAATGCCCATCTGTCGAGCCAATTCACGCTGGATTAATTCAGGGTGCCGATATAGTAGATTCAGCAGGCGATATCGAATAGAATCATCCATGGTAGTTTCAGGCCTTGGTAACGGATTACAGACGTTCACCTGTTAAAAAAAGGTCATAGTCAGCCGGGGTGATCACAGCGGTTTCCGCCTCCGGATATCCGGTTAAAAAGGTTTTTGGAAACCGAATCCGTTTCTTGCCGGTATTCCATTTGAATTCAAAGGCAGATAGTTTTTGCCCCTGCTCTTCTATATAATCGACCTCCTGCTGCTGCGTGGTGCGCCAGAAATATCCACTGGAATAGCGTCCTGCATTGCTCATCAGTTTTATTCTTTCGCTCACTAGATAATTTTCCCATAACGCACCGATATCTGTACGGCTCGACAGCGGAAGAAAATTTCCGATAACCGCGTTACGTATCCCATTATCCAGGAAATAGATCTTTTTCCCTTTTTTGATTTCATTTCGAACATTCCTGTTGTAGGCGGGTAGCCGAACCAGGACAAACGCTTTTTCGAGAAGGTCAATATACCGTTC
>JBHEOR010000312.1:745-982 GCA_046260685.1 Desulfopila sp. | reverse complement strand
CCCTTTTCCCACAGGGCACGAGGCTTGTGTTTTGGAGAGTTGACGATGCCCTTCTGGCGGAACTCCTCCCAACCGTTGACCCGGTCGCCCTTATACTCGGCGTTCAGTTTGGGATCCCAGGCCTTCTGGCTGCGGATCTTGGTGGCATAGAGAGCGAATTCGAGGGAGTTGGTCGGCTGCTTGCCGGTGTCCGGATCCTTGAATTCGGTACTGTAATAGTCGTAGATGTTGCTGAAC
>JBHEOR010000312.1:256-510 GCA_046260685.1 Desulfopila sp. | reverse complement strand
TCTCGGGCGCCTTGGCCTCAAACAGCGGTTTGATCAGCGGCTGCTGGATGGAGATATGGCCGTAGGTGTTGGCGGCTGACCGACTGATCGCCCACTGTTCGCTATGGTGCAAGGTAGAGGGCAGGACGATATCGGCGAACTGGCTCATCTCGGAGAGCATCGACACGATATGGACAAAGAACGGCACCTTGGCCATCGCCCGGTCCCAGCGTCCGCCCTCGGTACCGGCGAAGTTGAAATTGTTAAAATAGGCC
>JBHEOR010000312.1:0-246 GCA_046260685.1 Desulfopila sp. | reverse complement strand
CATAGGGATCTTCGGCAAGGATACCGTTGGCGGTGTTATTGGTGACCACCCCGCCACCGGACTTTTTCTTCAGCGCCGGAAACTTCAGTGTGCCGCGCTGGTCGATCTTCTTATTTTTGACGCCGGCCTTGGCGATCTCATCCTGATAGGCATCATATTTGGGATAACTACTGTAGGGGGAACTCTGATAGGTGATGACCCCGCCTTCGTTGTCCACCGCCCCGACCAGGCCGTTGAGGGCATGAA
>JBHEOR010000311.1:0-1004 GCA_046260685.1 Desulfopila sp. | reverse complement strand
CCTTGGCATGCATGGCAACCCGCAGCCCCCAGAGCAGCAGAAGGAAATAGATACCAAGAAAAAAGACGCTGCCGAAAAACCCCCATTCCTCACACCACACGGAAAAGGCAAAGTCGGTATGGCGCTCCGGCAGAAAGTGCAAATGTCCCTGGGTTCCCTCCATGTACCCCTTCCCCAGTTTACCGCCGCTCCCCACCGCAATTTTTGACTGCATAATCTGGTAACCGCTCCCCATGGGATCGCTTTCCGGATTGAGAAAGGTTTGCACCCGCTGCTTCTGGTAGGGTTTGAGCAATTTAAACCAGGCAAAAGCAACGGCCAAAAGCCCCCCACCCCCCAGTGTCACATAGGTCGTCAGCTGCAGTCTGACAAACACCGTCATGGAAACAAAGATTATGCCGAGCATCAAGGCCGTCCCGAGATCGGGCTGCAGAAGAATCAGAACAAAGGGAACAGCCGTCAACAGAATGGGCGGCAACAGCTGCTTGATGGAATACCCATCGAAAACCTCTTTCCGGGCATAATAGCTGGCAAGGGTTATCACCATCATGAGTTTGGCCGGTTCCGAGGGCTGCAGGCGAAAGACGCCGAGATCGATCCAGCGCTGGGCTCCACCTGCACTCTGGCCAAGGAAAAAGGCAAAAAGCAGGAGGCCGGTGATAAAGATATAAAATGGGTAATTCCATATATGCAGTTCACTATAGTCAAAGCTGATGATAAAAAGCATCAGACCAAAACCCATGAGATACAGATAGCTCTGCTTGAGGTAGGGTGGCATGCCCCATGGCTTGGGAGGATATGATGCACTGTAAAGGTTGAGCAGGGCCATGCCGCACAGCAGAAGAAGCAATGCCAGCAAAGGCCAGTCGAAATGTGTCAATAACCTTCTATCGATACGGAACATATTGTACTACCGTCTTTTGGCTTTTCAGCGATACAACCGGGGCCCCGGCCTTTATTCTCAAAGTAACGTAGCTCGAAGCACTCAAGGGCAAGGAGCCCGC
>JBHEOR010000310.1:0-1016 GCA_046260685.1 Desulfopila sp. | reverse complement strand
CATTGGCCATTGGCCAACCTATAATAACATGTTGTTTTATTACCGCAATCACCCATGGTGATGGATAAAACTGACAGTCAATTTTAGTGATCGTGCCACTGTTGTCATTCGACTTTACTTCTGGATTCTGCCCTATTTCGGTCATTCCGGGCTTGATCCGGAATCTATTGCTTGTATTAACTGTGGATTCCGGATCAAGCCCGGAATGACGGTGGTTAATTGAGGGACAACCGTGTTGGCCCACAACCTGCAAAAACATGGTGTGTTGATATTGCAATTATCCATGGTGATGGATTGACTCACAGTCTATTTTAGTGGTCTTGCCACCAATGTCATTGGATTTTACTTTCTGATTCTGTGCCATTTCGGTTATCCGGATTTGATCCGGAATCTATTGCTAAAATCAACATTGATTTCCAGCATCACAACAATCCCATCAAACAATGTCCTCATAAAGATCAACCCAATCAGGATTCATGCCCACAACCAACGCAATCTTCCAATCACGTTTCCAATTTTTCAACTGTTTCTCACGAGTAATGGCCGTAGACATACTCTCATGTAATTCATACCAAACGAGATGATGAACAGAATAATTGTTGGTAAATCCCTTGGCCAAATTATTTCTGTGCTGCCAAATTCGCCTGACGAGGTTATTCGTCACTCCGACATATAATGTTCCCTTTCTTCGGCTGGCAAGGATGTATACTGCAGGCTTGTTTTGCATTGGCCTCTCTGGATTCCGGGCTTGACATGGTGATGGATAAAACTGACAGTCAATTTTAGTGGTTGTGCCACTGTTGTCATTCGACTTTACTTCCGGATTCTGCCCTATTTCGGTCATTCCGGGCTTGATCCGGAATCTATTGCTTGTACTGACTATGGATTCCGGATCAAGCCCGGAATGACGGTGGTTGATTGAGGGACAACCGTGTTGGCCATTGGCCATTGGCCAACCTATAATAACATGTTGTTTTATTACCGCAATTATCCATGGTGATGGACAAAACTGACAG
>JBHEOR010000031.1:22714-25664 GCA_046260685.1 Desulfopila sp. | reverse complement strand
TGCAGCTAAGCCCCCAGGGATGGGTTTATGGCGTCCCATGAAAACAACACGGCAGACTCCTGGGTCGATCAGCTGAGCTTTGTTGGTAATCAGCAATAGGATTATTCCCCCAGTGCCGCCTGAAAGAGGGTTTGGGTATAGTGGTGCTGGGGGGATGTGAAAATTTCATCGGCAGGGCCTGACTCCACCACCTTGCCGTTCTGCATGACCATAACCTGGTCGGCCAGGGCGCGCACCACGAGAAGATCGTGGGAAATGAACATATAGGTCATATTGTATTTTCGCTGGAGTTCCGTCAGCAGGGCGATAATCTGGGCCTGGATGGTCATGTCAAGGGCCGAGGTCGGTTCGTCAAGAACGAGAAAACGGGGGTGAAGAATGACGGAACGGGCAATGGCGATCCGCTGGCGTTGTCCTCCTGAAAACTCATGGGGATAGCGTTTCGCCATTTCGGGGGCCAGGCCGACTTCTTCAAGAGTATCAACAACCTGCCGACGGCGCTGTAGCTTGGAGATGTGCGGTTTATGGACCTGTAGTCCCTCGGCAACGATGTCTTCAACGGTGAGACGCGGCGAAAGGGAAGAAAAGGGGTCCTGGAAGATGATCTGCATCTCCTTGCGCAACGGCCGCAATTCCCGTCCCTTGAGTCCCTGCAGCGATTGCGCGTTAAAAACAATCTCGCCGGTGCTGCCTGCGAGCCGCAGAAGGGCCATGCCGAGGGTGGTTTTGCCTGACCCGGATTCGCCGACGATGCCCAGTGTTGACCCCTCGGCAATGCTGAGGTTGACATCATCGACTGCGGTAAGGATCCTCCTGCTGCGAGAAAAGATGTGTTTTTTCTTGCCCTTGAGAGTGAAACGGCAACTCAAATTTCTGGCAACTATCAGCGGTTTTGCCGATGCTTTGGCAGCCGGGTGCGTCGAGGGGATGGATTGCAGTAATTTTTTGGTATAGGCATGCTGCGGGGCATGGAAAATGCTCTGTGTTGTGCCATGTTCGATGATCCTGCCGCTGTTCATGATATGGACATGATCAGCTATCTTGCTCACCAGGGGAAGGTTGTGGGTAATGAGCAGGATCGCCATGTTGAACTCTTCCTGCAGCCCCTTGAGAAGGTCGAGTATCTGCGCCTGTACCGTGACATCCAGCGCCGTTGTCGGTTCATCGGCGATCAGGAGTTTGGGTCTGCAGGCGATGGCCATGGCAATCATCACCCGCTGTCGCTGCCCCCCGGAAAGCTGGTGCGGGTAGGCGCCGAGTCTCTCCTCGGGGTCGGGTATGCCGGTGCGGCGCAACAGTGAAGCAGCTTCCGCCAGGGCTTCGCGATGTTCCATTTTTCTATGGAGCTGCAAAGGCTCGAGGAGCTGATTGCCGACGGTGTAAACAGGATTGAGCGATGTCATGGGTTCCTGGAAGATCATCGCCATGTCGTTGCCGCGCAGCATTCTCATTCGGTCGGTGCTGAGTGGAAAAATATCCTGATCTTCAAAGTAAATCGCCCCCGACTGGCGCACGGATGTTATCTCTTCGATAAGTCTTAAGATGGACAGGGCTGTGACGGTTTTACCGGAACCTGATTCGCCGACAATGGCCACTGTTTTGCCATGATCCACGGAAAATGACACGTTATCAAGGATTTGCTGACGGGGTGCGTCGTCTTCAACAAGATGACAGCAGAGTTTATCGATTTTGAGCAGCATAACGGCGAATGGTTACGGGTAGTAAGGGGTATAGTGGGGTAGTTGTGTATCGAACACTCAACTCTTGCAAAGATCTTTCCGCGGGCCGGACCTCTACGGGAGAATTTGAAAATCGGTATACTCTTTACCGTTATCAATTTGCTGTAAACTGACATCTGTAACATTAGATCGCGGCGGCCCTTTTTTCAGCCAGCTGACCATTGCTGACAGGTGCTCGTTTTTACCGTGTAAAACCGCCTCCACGGCTCCATCGTCCATATTTCTGACCCACCCGGTGAGGCCGAGCCGCAGCGCCTCTTTGCGGGTTGCATCTCTAAAGAACACACCCTGAACAAGGCCTTCGATACGTGCATGGATTGTTTGCATATTTGTCCTCTAACCTCCGCCAATCACCGGAAAAATCCCCAAAACGTCCTTTTCCTCAGGTACTGTTTCAGGTTGGCAGTGTCGTCCGTTGCGCATGATGACACCGACCTCGGCTTGAGGGATGCCCAGGGATTCGATTATCATTGCCACCGTGGTGCCTTCTTCAAAGACGAGATCCTTCACTTTAAAGCGATTGTCTCTGAAGAAGGCAAAGAGTTTGACTGTAACCTGCATCTAAAAGTTCCAGAAGCTGTCAATTTCTTCTCCGGTATAATCCCACACTACATTATGCGGCGGGAGTTTCTCCGTGGAGAAAAATTCCGGGAGACGATCATCTTCCTTACCGAATCCGGCCTTTTCATTAAAGGCCTTTTCGGTTTTGAGAATTGCTTTGCCGAGATTGGTGACATCATCGCCGGTCAGGCTGAGCCCAAAGCGTGCATTGATCAGGTCGATCAAGGCGGGCAGGCAGGTGTCATCATCGAGTGCGGCAAAGGCGATAAAGAGACACATGCCGGTGGAGTCGATGGCCGCTGTGGCGATCTGCAGGTTCCTGGAGAGCTCCACTTGGCCGTCCTTTGACATGGGATCAAGGGAACCGCCGACGTTGAGGATATTGGTGGCGATGGAATACCCCATGGTATGATCGGCTCCCATGGTGGAGGTGGCATAGGTGATGCCGATTCCTTTGATGGCGCGGGGATCATAGGCGGGGATGGCCTGGTTCTTGACCACCGGTACCCTGGAGACACCGAAGGACCGGCCGACCATTCCGGCACCGCCGCCGATAATACGCCCCAGTCCGGTGCCGTTGGCAACCTCTTCACGAAGGATGCGGCATATCCCCTCGCCATCGCCAAATTTCAAAACGCCCGCTTCCATGG
>JBHEOR010000031.1:11006-22704 GCA_046260685.1 Desulfopila sp. | reverse complement strand
TCCCATGGCAACCGAGGTCTCGATGGAATCAATACCCATATCATCCATCAGGCTGTCGGCCTCGGCGATCTGGTCGAGATCGTCAACGCAGCAGTCGGCTCCCATGGCCCAGATGGATTCATATTCAAAACCGGAGGTTTTATATTCCTTGTTGGCGTCGTTGTAGACCTGCGAACATTGGATAACGCAACCGGGATGGCAGCCATGCTTGGGCTTTCCGCCGCGAGCCTGAATGAGATCATACATTGCTTCACCGGAAATTTTTTCATGGCCGTCAAACTGCCCCAGGGTGAAGTTTTTTGTCGGTAATCCACCTGATTCATTAATGATGTTGACAAGAACATTGGTGCCGTACTGGCCCAGGCCCTGGCTGATGGGATGGTTGGTCAGGGCTTTGGCAAAGGTTTTGTTGGCCGCTTTGAAGGCATCGGGGTCGGCAACTGCCACCTTGCCGTCTTTGGGATCGACGCTGATGAATTTGACACCCTTGGAGCCCATGACCGCGCCAAGTCCTCCGCGTCCGGCCGAACGCATTTTAGAATGGGGATCTTTAACGGAGATATTTGCGGAAGCCATCTTCATCTCACCGGCCGGTCCGATGCTGATAACGCCGTGCTTGGTGTCAAAACGTTTTGCCAGTGATTCGACGGTGGCGAAATTGCCTTTGCCGACCAGTTCCGTTTCTTCCTGTACGGTTATGCCTTCGGGACTGACGGTGATACCGTACCATTTTCCCGCCTGGGCCTGGCCTTCAATGATCAGCGCCCTGCAACCGCAGCGGGCCAGGAGCTGTGCCGAGGTACCGCCGGCGTTGGCCTCCTTTATGGTTCCGGTGAGCGGGCTTTTGCCGCCAACGGAAATGCGGCCCGAATTTGCCGCAGGAGTGCCCGAAAGCAGGCCGGGGGCAAAGACCAGCTTGTTATTGGGTCCCAGAGGGTGGCAGGCCGGGTTGACTTCGGCGGCAACAATAGTCGAGGTCAACCCTCGGCCACCATGCGCTGCCCAGTCCGCCGGTACTTCTTCAATACTGGTGGAAAGATCACTCATGTTGATACGAAAAATTTTGTCTGACATGTTGTGCTCCTTTTTTGGGGTTTCTCTGTGAAAATAAAATTGTAAATCTTGAATGTGCCCAACGTTTATTGGTAGCTAGTCACAAAGTAAACTCAACGACTTCATTTCGATAATTCCAGAGTTTGTTGATAGACAACTTTACCACTATCGCGCAGGCTATAGCCGCCTAATTGCATAACCTCATCATGAAAATCCTGGTCATTTCTGATCAGGTTGAGAAGGGCTTGTATCTTGGTATCATCGGCGTACTTCTCCGGTATGATCAAATCATAGCGTTCTTCGGCCACCGCAATAAAGCTTAGATCAAGCGCCACAGCAGCGGCGCGGATGCCCATACCGCTGTCCACACTGCCGCTGGCAACGGCCGCGGCGATGGCCATGTGGGTGTATTCCTCATGGTAATAGCCGTTGATGTCATGCGGTGCAAGATTGTTGTCGCGCAGGATCTTGTCGGTGAGCAGCCGTGTTCCGGCGCCGCCCTGTCTGTTGATAAAGGTCATGGTACCGTTGGCGATATCGGCCAGTGACCGGATTTCAAGAGGGTTGCCCTGGGCCACGATGAGCCCCTGCTCACGATAGCAGAGATTGACAAGTTTGAGCGGTGTATCGCCCAGGAGCCGTTTGATAAAGGCAATGTTATATTCTTCCGTCTGCTCATCGAGCAAATGCGTGCCGGCAATATGCGCCTCTCCCCTCTTTATAGCCATAATACCCCCCATGGAACCGACATGGGCCGATGATATGCGGACCATCGGGCGGTTCTGATGGAGCCGGTTGGCAAGAAGATCGATGATATTATCATGGCTGCCTATGCTGACCAGGGTGGCTTCGATTTCCCGGAGCGGTCTGAGCAGTTCGATGTCAACCTCTTCACCGGCACCGACACCTTCACTGCCGCTGGGAATGGTGAGAAGTCCGTCGGCTTTGACCAGTGACATCACCGCACCGGCTCCTTTTCCTGAAGGTGTGGCCATGAGAGTGTCGCCTACATGGCCCAGGGTGACTCGAATGATCTGGTCGACACCCATGGAGGAATAGACCGGTCTGGACATAATGGCTTCAACCTGTTCGCTTTGGACGTTTGTGTGACCGAGAAAGGTGTTTATCATCTCCCAAACGAAGAGGCGCATGGTCAATATGGCGGAGACGGGGTAGCCGGGAAGGCCGATGACCGGCGTTCCCTTGACAATCGCCAGAATTGCGGGTTTTCCCGGTTTTATAGCGATGCCATGGACAATGACCTTCCCAAGTTGTGCCAGCACGGAAGAGGTGAAATCCTTGGTTCCAGCCGAAGCTCCGGCGTTGAGGATAACAATGTCATTTTCTTCCACCGCCTCAACTATGGCTTTTTCCAGGAGGACAGGGTCATCGCTCACCGGTTGTGAACGCCTGGCCCAGGCGCCCCATTCATTGAGATAGCCGGAGAGAATACGGCTGTTGAATTCGATAATCTGCCCCGGGGCAACAGCTCCTCCCGGCTGAATAAGCTCACTGCCCGTCGGGATAACCAGTGTTTTCGGCGGGAGTTTGACGTTTACCTCGGTAACACCGGTGGCAAGCATTGCCCCCTGGTCGATGGGCCGGATAACATGGCCCTGCGGCAGGATCAGCTCGGTTGCCACAATGTCCTCGCCGATGGTGCGGACATGCTGCCAGGGAGTTGCCGAAGAGATCAGCTCAACCGTACCGTCATCGAGGTGATGGACGTCTTCTATCATGACGACGGCATCAAAGCCGGACGGCAGGGCATTCCCGGTGTTGACTGCCTGGTATTGCTCACTTTTCAGTTGCACGGGCGCGGCCTCACTGGCACTTGCCAGATCGACAAATCTCACGGCAATGCCATCCATTGCCGCGCCGTTGTAGGAAGGTGAGGAGTGCAGGGCAAATACCGGCTTGGCCGTTATCATCCCCAGACTGTCGTCAACCGGCAGGGTGACACCATTGGTGTCGTTGTAAAAGCCGTTATCCGTCAGGGCGCGGTGCCATTTATCCCTGGCTTCAAGCAGCGGTGTATTTTCGACATATATATTTCGTTTGCTCATGTGTAAAGATGTACCTCAACTTCTGTGTTTTGCGGTATTCCCTGGAGTGATTCGTGGACCACTATGTAGCCGTGGGCCCTGGACAGCGTGGAGATGGACCCCGATTTCCCCAGTACCGGTTCGGCCGTGAATGTCTCGCCGCCGAACGTGTGGTCGTTTGAAATGAGCCGCACTCGAACGATATCACGTCTGCCGGCGGCTGAGGGAATGTTGCGTGCAAGATACGCCGAGACTGTGGGCTGCAGAGGTTGCTGCTGTATTCCGGCTATGGCCGAAAGAGCCGGGCGGACAAAAAGATCAAAGCAGGTCATGGCGGAAACGGGATGGCCGGGAAGGCCAAACAGGGGGGTCTTTTTGTGAAACCCGATAATGATAGGTTTGCCCGGTTTCAAAGTAACGCCGTGCACCATAACGCCTGGCTCGCCCAGCCGGCTGATGGCTCTTTCTCCGAGATCCCTGGTGCCGACCGAGCTGCCGCCGGAAAAGACGACCAGATCATTTTCCGCCACGGCTTTTGCAATGGCGGGGAAAAAGCACTCTTCGGTGTCCTCAACGATACCGTAGTCGTTGACCTTCACTCCCATGCGGCGCGCCGCACTTCCAAGTACAATGGAGTTGATATTACGAATTTTACCTGGCAGAGGGGTTTGCGAGCAGGGCACGATCTCATCGCCGGTGGACAAAAGTGCCATGCGTGCACTGCGTCGAACCGCCACTTCGGTGATCCCCAGTCCCGCAAGCAGACCGAGGTCCTGGGGACGCAGTTTGTGCCCGGCCTCCAGGGCAGGTGCGTGGCGCCGGATATCGTCACCGGTCTGGATGACATTGCCCCCCTGGCCGACGCTCTTGACGATCTCGATCATGGTGTCATCCACGGGCACGGTATGCTCATGCATAACCACGGCATCGGCGCCAGGCGGGAGAAGGCCGCCGGTGGCGATTCTACAGCAGCAGCCCCGGGTGACCTCTGTGTTCGATTGTTCGCCCATGTGAACTTCCCCTGCTATGTGCAGGTAGCAGGGCATGGATTCCGAAGCGCCAAAGGTGTCACCGGAATGCACCGCGAAGCCGTCCATGGTCGAGCGGGGGTGGGGAGGGAGATCTTCCGGTGAGAGTACCGGTTCAGCGGTGATTCGATCCAGCGCATCTTCCAGGGCGACATGTTCAGTTTCCATGTTGTACTCACCAAGCCGTTCAAGCAAAAGGTCTGTGGCCTCGGTGACGCTTATCAGCGGCATACGGCCAAGCATATCCCTGGGAGGAGTCACTTTTGCGCCGTCTCCAGCTTGAGGAGTCTTCTTATGGAGAGTATTGCCGGTATTGTCCGGAGTATTTGAATATGCTTGCGACATTATGGTTGTGGAGTGTCTTGAGGTATAATTGTTGTATGGTAATCTTCCTGATGCTGCAGAAAATCCGTTAAATGTGCAGCTGCGGCAGTGCCGCCGTCAACTTCAACAGAAAGAATCCGGTCGATGAGTATGTCGTTGCGCTGCACGAAGCCGGCAAGTACTTCCCCGCTGAAAATGCCACCCTGCTGCAAAAGAGCCGGTCCTTTTTCCAGAGCGATCATGTTGAATAATTTCAGGCGAATTTCAATTTCGGTCTCTTCTTCGCTGCTCTTTTTCTGGTTTTCAGCGGCAGAGCGCAAAGCGGCGAAGAGGCTGTTGCGCCGGAAAATTGCTCCTGCAAGTCCCGGCATTGCAGCGGAGAGTGCCACCACGTGGGTTGGCCCGGTAAAGCATTTTTCCAGATCGTCCACAGCACTACCGTCAATAAAGATTGTCTGAACCCTTTCAGAGAGGTACTCTGCATCGAGTTCGGGCAGACTGGTGAGAAATTTGCCAATGGAGCTGCCGGTGAAACTCTTCAGACGAATACCGGATTGCAGCAGGGTGGTAAATCGCGGCATGGCTGCATGGCGAATTATTATATTGATATACTGCATTGTTTTTCCTAAACTAAATACCTATGATTACTATATACCTGAATTTGTAATTGTAAATTATTCTCTGCAAAATAGCAAAATATTGTGAATTGCACTGTCAGTTTTGTTGATGCATGCGCACAATGAATAACCAGCAAGGAGGTCAAATGACTGAATTAGGGCTGCAAAAGTTGCCGGGGTATAGCAGGAAAGGCCCTGTGGTGTTTGTCATTATGGATGGTGTCGGCATTGGCCCCCTGGATGACAGCGATGGCGTTCATATGGCATACACCCCTGTTCTTGATACACTTTTTCAGGAACCATTGAAGACGCGCTTAAAGGCTCATGGGCTTGCCGTGGGGCTGCCCAGCGATGATGATATGGGAAACTCGGAGGTGGGCCATAATGCCCTGGGTGCCGGCCGCATTTTTCCTCAAGGGGCCCAGCTTGTCAATGAGGCGGTTGCCGATGGAACCATTTTTACCGGCGAATGTTGGCAAGAGCTTGAAAACAGGGCAAAGGCAGGTGGGACATTGCATTTTATCGGACTTATCTCCGATGGTAATGTCCACAGCCATATCGATCACCTCAATGCATTGATCGATTATTGCGTTGAGGCAGATATCCGGCGAGTGCGGATCCATGGTCTGCTTGATGGCAGGGATGTTGGCCAGAAAAGCGCGCTCAGCTATTTTGAGCCGCTGGAACGTAAATTGAGTGAGTTGTCGCAGGGAGAGCGGGATTATCGTTTCGCCTCCGGCGGCGGCAGGATGGTCACCACCATGGACCGCTATAAGGCCGACTGGAGTATCGTCGAAAATGGCTGGAAAGCCCACGTGCTTGGCGAGGGGCGACGGTTTTCTTCGGCCTGTGAGGCGATCAGGACGTACTATGAAGAAGATCCCGAAGCCACCGATCAGTACCTGGGCAGCTTTGTGGTTGCTGAACAGGGAACGCCGGTCGGCACCATTGAAGACGGTGACGGCGTAATTTTTTTCAATTTCCGTGGAGATCGGGCCATTGAATTGTCACGTGCCTTTGATGATGCTGATTTTACCATGTTTGACCGTAAAAGGGTTCCGAATGTTTTCTATGCCGGTATGATGCAGTATGACGGAGACACAGGGACACCCAATAATTTTCTGGTTGAGCCGCCGTTGATAGAACGGACCCTGGGCGAATATCTCTGCGCCAATAATGTAACTTCCTATGCCGTTTCGGAAACCCAGAAATACGGACATGTTACCTATTTCTGGAATGGTAATAAATCCGGCTATATTGATGCAGATCTTGAAAAATATGAGGAAGTTACCTCGGACAAGGTGGCCTTTGACAAACGTCCCTGGATGAAAGCCGATGAGATAGCCGACAAAGTAGTAGCAGCAATTTCTTCGGACCGGTACGGATGTATCAGGTGTAACTTTGCCAATGGTGACATGGTCGGGCACACCGGTGTTGTTGCCTCCGTCAGGATTGCGGTGGAGACCGTTGATCTCTGTCTTGATCGAGTGTGCAGGGCGGTTGAGAAAACGGGCGGCGTTCTGGTTGTGAGTGCCGATCATGGCAATGCCGATTGTATGTGGACAGAAAAAAATGGTGAACGTGCCCCAATGGTAGCTCATACCAAAAACCCTGTTCCTTTTATAATCAAGGATTATGACAAAACCAACGATTTTGCTCTGACCTCGGTGGAAGCTCCCGGCCTTGCCAATGTAGCCGCGACATTGTTGATGCTTCTGGGATACAACCCACCGCAGGAATATGAAAAATCTCTGGTCGAACTGGTATGACCCGTCCCCCGCATGTGGAGAAATGAATGGTTGAAAAAATAAGCAAGTCGGAACAGAAGCGGCTTTTTAAAAAAGTTGAGGAGCTTGCCGCGGAGCTTGCCGAGCTGGGGGAGAACGAGCGCAGAAAACTACCGGTGGAGGACGAGGTCAAGCAGGCAATAACGGACTGTGACGGCCTGAAGACCGGCGCCAGAAAACGGCAGATAAAATATCTTGCCAAGGTGTTGCGGCAATATCCGCTGGATGATGTCTATTCCTTTCTGGCAGCGAGGAAGGGTTCTGCTCTCAAGAAAAACCTGCTTTTTCATCGGGCCGAGCGCTGGCGCGATGTGGTTATAAACGAGGCCATGGAACTCTATGACAGGTGTCGCCGTGATCAAATCGCATTTGAGCCGGATTTTTCAAGTGGCATGATCAATGATCTGCTGGAGGAACTGCCGGGCATTGACGAAAAGGATTTGCGCAGGTGTCTCTACCAGTATGTGCGAACCCATAACAAGACCTATTATCGCGAGTTGTTTCGCATGATAAAGGCGGCAAGCGAAGAATGTGAGCGACACAAGACAGGTTGACAGTTTGTGAAGCCGGGCTTGGTTACCAGTGAAATATTAAAAATCAGGAGTACGAATGCGAGCACATTATTTACAGCATGTTCCTTTTGAAGGATTAGGGAGCATAGAGGCCTGGCTTCAGGCAGCCGGCTATGCAATCCTGAGATTTCCTCGCGTCTTCCCAATTGTTGCATGTTTTTTGTATCAAAGGTATCATCTGTTTCATGTGTGATCAAGCAACTGAAAGAAGGGCTGGAACGTAGAAACAAAAACGAATGCATTATCTTCTTCTCATGGAATGAATATGGATCGGCAAACACATAAAAACAGAAAACTGGGCGTTATCATTGGTGGTTCGGGCTTGATTGGCGGTACTATCGTGCATTACTTCAAAACCAGAACGCCCGACACCATAGACGTCAGGGCTCCCAGCAGTAAAAAGGTCTCTGTCCGCTCCGAAGAAGATATCTCCAATTATCTCCACGATGTTGAGCCGGATTTCATCGTTAATGCCGCGCTTGCCAATCTGGGATCAAGCAGCAGGCTTTCCTTCGAAGTCAACTACCTCGGCACGCTCTATCTGGCAAAGGCTGCCGCAGCTCTGAAAATTCCGTATATTCATCTGACCAGTGCCGCAACCCTCCTCCCCAATGGCGAGAATATAAGTGAAGAACAGACGGTGCCACTCAGTGCGGAATTGAACAATTATGCCAAATCAAAGCTCATGGCGGAAAAAACCCTTGAGCACCTGCGGCAAACCGTTGGGCTCGATTATTCGAGTATTCGGCTGGCCATTGTTTACGGCAATCACGATCATAAAATACAGGGCTTTCACCGCCTGTTATATACCATTGCCGATCAGGCCATGCCGTTTCTCATCACCCGTAAGAACGTAACCCATTCCTATTCAAACTCGCGTAAGATTCCCTATCTGGTCCAACATATGCTGAACAATCGTATGGAATTTTCCGGCCAGACCTATAATTTTGTTGATCAAGAGCCGGTGGAAATGGATCAGCTTATTCTGGCGATCAAAAAGCATCTGGGACTCAAATATCCCAAGAAAATATATGTTCCTTATAATTCGGCCAAAACAGGGAAAAAGATCCTTAGTGTGCTGCTCAGAGGTATTGCCAAAATAGGTGTGGTTGCCCGCATGCCCCAGGAACTTATGTTTCTGGAGAGTTTTTATCTCAACCAGACCCTTTCCACCACCAAGCTGCAGCGTTCCAGCTTTCAGGATCCCATGCCCAAGGAAACAATATATACGTGTCTGCCCGATATGGCATCCTATTACCTGAGCCGCTGGCATCAGCAAAATCTTATCACGGTCCCCTCACAGGACAGTGGGGAAATTGATGCATTCGACCAGGGTTTTCGGCATCATCCTGAAGCTTTGTTGGAACAGATGCACGCAACCGAAAAATCCAGTGATTCCCAGGCTGATGCATAATCAATCCCGGCCTGATTTTCTCGCCGGGATTGAAGAAATGGCGGAGGTGGTGGTCAAGTTTGGCCATGTGTCTCCAGGATCACAGCGCCTCAACAAAGTTCTTACCGAATTGCCTGCAGCGATCCATACCGTCATCATCGGGAGACCAGGAAATTTTAAGACCATCTTCATTCAAGGATGGCAAATCCTGCATCGGCCAATCTTTCCGAGATGATTTTGACTGACTCACCGCTCCAGCCGAAACTGCCGAAACTTGCGCTTTTTTCTTTTTGAACTTCAGGCCTTGGATTTCTTCAAGAAGTCCGGCCACAGAAACCAGGATACCATTGTTGATGGTCGGCGAGCCCATCAGTACTTTTCTCCTTGTTGCTTTGGAGTAAATTTGTGCTTGGGTAATTTGTTGGAGAGCCAAGCCTGGAGTGATGTTCGGTGCTGCGATGAAACATGCCAAGCTGTTTCATTGCAGCACTCTCAGTATCAGATCGGCGGAGCAATTGTCACCAGGATCCGCATTTTTGTCTCTGCTCTGACTCCATGGGGCTCCCGGATCTGTGAGAGAAGTATGTCTCCCTGTTGCGCTGGGAGCTCGGTGTTGTCCTCGCCCAGGAAATAGCCCTGACCTTCCAGAACCTGAATGGAAAGCTCCCCGTCAAGATCATGTGAGTGCACCGGAAAGGTCACCCCGGCATCGAGATTGAAATTGATGATTTTGAAGTTGGGTGAGTTTTCCACCAGAAAAAATCGCTTCATTGCTCCTGATTGAAACTCATTGGTATCTGCCAGTTGTACAATTTTCATGTGGTACCTCCTCGGTAATGCGTATTGTGAGAAAACCTTGTGCGATAAGAAATGCAAATTGTATGCCTGTTTTGGCAACCGGCCGTACATGGGTCGCTGAGCAGTTGTCAAACCTCTCCTGGCTGCTTGTAATCTTATCTATGTATGATTTTTTACTGGCCATGGCCAGTACTCCAAATCCGATGAGAAAAAATGGCAAGCACAACAGGATAAGCTTTCGTGAACAAGATATTGTAAACATAATGGCCCTGAAGTCGGCAACATCGGTGGTCGGTGTTGGATAGACATCGGAGACGACCAGAAAACGACCGTCCTTCCTGGCGCCGTCGCGGTAGCGTTTGAGATTGGGCATGGTCACCATGGGATTGGTTACGTGAATCCACATGAATTTGATATCTCCCCGGTCGAGGGAGCGGAACATGGCAACGGTATGATTAGTTGGCTTTGAGGCAACTTAGCCATTGCGAATGTGTAGTAGTATATGAACTGTAGCATCTTTACGATTATAAAAATTGACATAGGTCAAATTTTGCAAAAAGTACTTGAAAAGTATTGGCTTCGGCCCGAAGCGTTGTGCAAAGAAGGGAGTGTGCGGAAGCAGGATGCCTAAACAGTGCATCCTGGCGGAAGAAAAACAAAGCCCGCACAATGGCGGGCTTCGATGGTAAGGAGTGTCGAGTGCCGACGCTACTATTTACGCGGCAAGTATGGCATTAAGATCTTCCTCCGGTGTTTCGGCGATGGGCTTGATGGCAAAGTTCTCCACCAGGACATTGAGGACATTTGGGGTAATAAAGGCCGGCAGTGTGGGGCCCAGACGAATGTCCTTGATACCGAGATGCAGCAGGGTTAGAAGGATGACCACGGCTTTTTGCTCATACCAGGACAATACCATGGAGAGCGGCAGGTCGTTGACGCCGCAGTCGAAGGCACCCGCCAGGGCCACGGCGATCTGGATCGCCGAATAGGCATCGTTGCACTGGCCGACGTCGAGCAGACGCGGAATGCCGCCGATGTCGCCCAGCTTCTTGTCGAAGAAGCGGAATTTGCCGCAGGCCAGAGTGAGCACCATGCAGTCCTGGGGAACCTTTTCTACAAATTCGGTGTAGTAGTTTCTGCCCGGCTTGGCGCCGTCACAGCCGCCAACCAGGAAGAAATGCCGGATAGCCTTGGATTTGACACCTTCAACGACCTTGTCGGCCACGCCCAGTACGGCGTTGCGGGCAAAACCGGTCATGACGCTGTCCTTATTGTCATCGGCACTGTAGCCGGGCAGGGCCAGGGCACGTTCGATCACCGGGGTGAAGTCCTTGTCTTCGCCGATATGGGCAATGCCTGGCCAGCCCACCAGGCCGGTGGTAAAGACATTTGCAACATAGCTGTCCTTGGGTTTCTGGATACAGTTGGTGGTGAAGAGGATGGCGCCGGGGAACTCGGCAAACTCCTTCTGCTGGTTCTGCCAGGCGGTGCCGTAATGGCCGTGGAAATGGCCGTATTTCTTCAGCTCGGGATAGGCATGACAGGGCAGCATCTCGCCGTGGGTGTAGATGTTGATCCCCTTGCCTTCGGTCTGCTTGAGCAGCAGTTCCAGGTCGCGCAGATCATGGCCGGTGATAAGGATGGCCTTGCCCGCTTTGGCGCCCAGCGGTACCTCGGTGGGTGTGGGATGGCCATAGGTTCCGGTGTTGCCGGCATCGAGAAGCTCCATGGCCTTGAGGTTGACTTCGCCGCATTTGAGGGCGGCGCCGACCAGGTTGTCGAGGCCCAGGTCCTTGCGGGTCAGTGCGGCCATGGTCTCATGGATATAGGCAAAGACGGCATCATCTTCCTCGCCCAGAATTGCGGCATGGTCGGCGTAGGCGGCAAGGCCGCGCATGCCGTAAAGGGCGATCTGTTTGAGGCTGCGCAGATCTTCGTTGTCGTCCAGGCTGTTGATGAAATCAAGGTTGGTTCCCTGCTCCGATAAAGCTTCCAGGTCGTCGGCCGGGGTGAAATCAACGGCATCGCAGTCAAAGCTGACATTGCCGCCGGCGGCTGCAACTTTTTCCTTGAGGTTGCGG
>JBHEOR010000031.1:0-10996 GCA_046260685.1 Desulfopila sp. | reverse complement strand
TGTTGATCAGCTCCTGAAAGCGGGCGGGATCAAAATCGACGTTGGTGAGACAGGCGAAGATGGCCTCGGCGGTGAAACGATCGACACCATTGTCGACCACGCCGACCTTACGGCCTTCGTTAGCCACCAGGCAGAGTCCCTGGAGGGTGTAGGTGAGAAGATCCTGCAGGGCGGCGACATCGGGCTGTTTGCCGCATACGCCGATTTTGTCACAGCCGGCGCTTTTGGCGGTCTGTTCGCATTGATTACAAAACATGGGTGTTCCTCCTTGAGTTTTTTTGGGTGTATCACGGTAACGAGTACCTGTGTACCGTTTCTTGTAAAAAGCCTCGTACCTCCCGTGCCCCCGTGCCTCCGTGCATGGGGACAGTATCGAAAACGGGAGATCGAATCCTCAACCGTGATAATTGTAGTGCAACTTGTACTGCAATTTGTAGTGCAACGTGTGGTGCAACGTGTAATGCAACGGCCTTTAACCATCATCCGGTGTAAGCGATTCCGTGATGAACGTTTTTGTGTAGTGCCGTTCTTGAAGTATGGCGGAATGTATTCTTTTAGGAGAAGAAAATCTTTGATCTAAGTCAAAAGAGTCAACTTTTTATTGCCTGGTATTTATTGTCTGGTATTTATTGCCGGATTTTTGAAATTATCCGGCGTTAAACCAAACAGGCTATGCACCGCCGAGAGAGATCTCCCACCCCGGCGTCATTCCGGACTTGATCTCGAATACAGGGAGTCGAACAATCCAGGGAGTCGAACAGGGAGGCAAGGGTGCGGAGACCATCTATGTTCTCATGTGCGATGTGGGTTTATGCCGGTTGATAGCCGAAAACGCATTGTATGTTCATAGTCCCGCTCGCTTTGCTCGCGGTGTGCCTGGATTCCGGATCGAGCCCGGAATGACGGGAGGCGGTGATGGGGTGGAATGAATTGGATCCTAAGGGTTCGCTCAATAAGGGTTCGCTCAAAAATACGTTCGCAAATGTGAGGTGCAAATGTGAGGTGCAAATGTGACGTAGATTGTGGTGATCGGCAGGCGGCAAAACCGCAGGAATAGCAGCGCTCTTTTGAGGATTTTGCCGCCTGCCGATCGCCGCTAGGTATGTTGTAGTTGCGCCTCAAAATGTGAAGTTATTTTTGAGCGGACCCTAAGGTGCAGGTTGTTGATGTTGGTTTGGAGATATCAGTCAGCGCATATCATCGCTGTCAACATAGGCATAGGCACTGTGTTTATGAATGGACTCAAAGCTTTCCACCCCGGCGGAAAACCATGTGATATGGGGATGGTCAAAGGCTGCTATGGCCACCTTGCGCACCACGTCCTCAACAAACATGGGATTCTGGTACGCCTGTTCGGTGACAAATTTTTCGTCGGGGCGCTTAAGCAGTGAGTAGAGTTGGCATGAAGCTGATTGCTCGATGAGCTCGATGAGATCTTCCACCCAGATCAATTTGGAAAATTTAACATTGAGGCATACTTCGGCACGCTGATTGTGGGCGCCGGCGTTGCTGATTTCCTTGGAACAGGGACAGAGTGTGGTTACAGGAGCATAGACTGACAGGATAAAGTCCTTTTTCTTCGCCGAGGTTCCGGTAAAGGTGCACTGGTATTCCATCAGCCCCTTGGTGTCGGTGACCGGGGCCCGCTTTTCAATGAAATAGGGGAAGGTCATCTCCAGTTCAGCGCTTCGGGCATTGAGCGCTTCTTTAACATCTTCGAGAATTTTGGAAAAATTGGTGTAGGTGATATCTTCCAGGTATTTATTGAGAACGGAAGTAAAAACAGAGAGGCAGCTTTCCCTGTATCTGCCGGGCATTTTGACCCGCAGGGCAATGGTGGCAACGGTGTTTTGCAGTCCGCCGTTTTTTTCTCGTACCTTGATGGGAAGCTGTATGTCTTTTATGCCTACAACCTGTATCGCCTGTATCGTGGTATTGGACATGATAGTCGCCAATGAAGAGTTGAACCCGCGGGTGGATGTTATATGGGGGCCACCATGTACTTGCCGAGCATAACGACTCCCCACTGACTCATCTCTGTACTATTGTTTGGTCATTGATTCAACTATATTCTCAAGGTGCATTTATCATGGAAATATTTTTTCAAGCGTTTATGGTGGCATCATTGTAGGCTGTGTTGTTATACTGATTTTTTGGATGTGGCAGGGAACCATGATCCGATTGTTTGCCCGGCTGTTCCGGGCGGTACTGGTTGACGGTGGTTTACAAATGGCGGATGGCGAAGAAACATTACGAATAGATAAATGGTTGTGGGCCGCTCGCTTTTTCAAAACGCGATCCCTGGCAAACCGGGCCGTCAATGGCGGCAAGGTGCATCTCAATGGCGCCCGAATAAAGTCTTCCAGGGGGGTGCGTGTCGGGGATCGAATGGTGATCACCAAAAACCAGATGGAGTATGCAATCACCATCCTGGGCATTTCTCAATATCGCCGCCCGGCATCCGAGGCCGTCCTGCTCTATCAAGAATCGCAGGAAAGTATGGAAAAGAGACTGGCAAATGCCGAGCAGCGCAAATTGATACGGGCCGCCCAACCGGCTCCGGAGAAAAAGCCCGGCAAACGAGATCGGCGGAAGATATGAGAATTTACCCGTAAGCGATAGGAGCTATGCATGAAAAAAATAGAACGTGCCCTGATAAGTCTGACCGATAAATCCGGCATTGAAGCGTTCAGCAGGCAGCTCAATGAACTCGGTATTGAGATACTTTCCACCGGCGGGACGGCCGGCAAAATGCGCGACGCCGGAGTTGCCGTCAAGGATGTCTCCGAGTTCACCGGTTTTCCCGAGATGCTGGACGGCAGGGTCAAGACGCTGCATCCCAAGGTACATGGAGCAATTCTGAACCAGCGGAACAACCAGAGTCACCGGCAGCAGTGTGAGGAGTCAGGCATAGAAGATATCGATCTGGTTGCCGTCAACCTCTACGCCTTTGAGAAGACGGTTGCCGACCCTGACTGCAGTCTCGGCGATGCCATCGAAAACATCGACATCGGCGGACCGACACTGTTGCGTGCCTCGGCAAAAAATTTCCATGATGTCACGGTCATTGTCGATCCGGCGGACTATGAGCTGATCCTTGGTGAAATCAGGGAGACAGGGAACACCACACTGAAAACCCGCTTCTATCTCGCCACCAAGGTTTTTGAACTGACGTCGCGCTATGATACCGCAATTTCCCAATGGCTCGACGGTGTCAACGTCGATACCAATGACTATTTCAAGGGAGAATAGGCAATGCTGAAGATAGCAGTGCTGTTGTCCGGCAGCGGCAGAACACTTGACAATTTTCATGAGAAGATCCTCAGCGGTGAGATGCAGGCTGAAGTGCAGGTGGTTATCTCCAATGTCGGTGACGCCCTTGGCCTGGAAAAGGCCCGTCATTATGGCTATCCCGCTTTCAATGCCGTGGGAAATGAGGCGACCAACGCGATCCTGGCCGATTACGCCATCGATCTTATCTGCCTGGCAGGCTATCTCAAACTCTACACTCCACCTGCGGGCATGGAGAGACGGGTTGTCAATATTCATCCTTCCATCATCCCCCTGTTCTGCGGTGACGGGTATTACGGCTCGCGAGTCCATAGAGCTGTCAAGGAAAGGGGATGCATGGTGAGCGGCTGTACTGTTCATTTTGCCAACGAGGCCTATGATGAAGGCCCTATCATCTTGCAAAAATGCGTCGAACTTGACTACCATGATTCGGTGGACGATATAGCTGCAAAGGTTTTTGCCGCTGAATGCCGGGCATTCCCCGAGGCGCTTAATCGTGTTGATGAGAAGGGTATTAAATTTTTTTGGCAGCGGGTGACAATGTGACAACCACGAAACAGGTAATAATGACGGCCGAGGACATTACGCTGGCCCTGCAGCGCATTGTTCTGCAGATACTGGAAAGAAACCACGACGCCGAGCGTCTGGCGGTTGTGGGAATTCATACCTGCGGCGTGTTTCTCGCAAAGCGACTGGTAGTGCTGATGCAGAACATGGGGGGAACCAACGTCGATTTCGGAACCCTCGATATTACCCTCTACAGGGATGACTGGTCGCTGGTGAGCCAGAATCCGGTGGTCAAGACCACAGATATAGGGTTTGCGGTCGAAAATACAAAGCTTATCCTTGTCGATGATGTCATCTTCAGTGGAAGAACCATACGGGCGGCGATGGATGCCATCATTGACTATGGCAGACCCGATGCCATTCAGCTGGCCGCGCTCGTCGATCGCGGCGGCAGAGAACTTCCCATACAGCCCGACTACACCGGCCTTGTGACCAGTGTCCGTCCGCACGAGCGCATTCGCGTGGCGATGCAGGAAAAGGATACGGCCGATGAGGTGGTCATCGAGAGCTGATATGGAACTGCTTGCCCCCGCGGGGACGGTCGATAACTTTTATGCTGCCCTGCAGGCCGGTGCGGATGCCGTCTACATTGGCGCTCCGGGAATCAACGCCAGGAATCTGAGCCGAGATTTCACCTTTGAGGAAATCGGGGCGATGATTGCCTACGCCAGGGCGAGAAACAAAAAAGTCTATGTTGCCGCCAATTCTCTGATCCTTGAACGTGATCTTTCCGCTCTTCTTGAAAACCTGGCCCTGCTTGCAGCTCTTGCTCCCCATGGTCTCATTGTCCAGGATGTGGGGCTTATTGAGGTGGTGCGTCGCCATTTTCCTGAATTACCCATCCATGCCTCCACCCTGATGGGCGGCTGCAGCAGTGAGAGTGTCGATTTTTTCAAGGAACTCGGCTGTCAACGTGTCGTTCTGGCCCGTGAGCTGACGCTCAAGGAAATTCTTGAGATCAACAAAAAGGCGGACACCGAGATCGAGGTATTCGTCCATGGCGCCATGTGCTACTCCTATTCCGGACTGTGCCTTTTTTCCTCGTTTCTTGGCGGCAAAAGCGGACTGCGCGGTCGCTGTGTGCAGCCATGCCGGCGCACCTATACCTGGCAGGGACAGGGAGGCAAAAAGAAATCCGGCAAGGGCCGGAGCAAGGCGGCGGGGGCCGGCGGCAGTTATGTCTTCTCCATGAACGATCTTGCCGCTTTTGAGGCCGTCGCGGCCATGAAGGATGCCGGAATTGCTTCGCTGAAGATAGAAGGGAGGATGCGCTCGGCCAATTATGTCAGTAAGATTGTCGAGGCCTACAGGACAGTTATTGATGCTTCCGAGGCGGAGCGTGAACAGGCCCTTGCACGGGCTGAAGAGCTCGCTGTCGCGTCGATGGCGCGCACCACCTCATCAGGCTATTTCTTTTCGCCCCAGCCGGCGGAGGCTATCATGCCCCACCAGTCCGGAGGATTGGGGATGTATCTCGGCCGTTTACTGAATTTTACAGAGACTGACGGCGAGCTCCTGGGGAAAATTTCCCTTCACCATGAACTCTCCGTAGGTGACAGATTGCGTGTCCATATGGAGAAAAAGGGTAAGCGCAAGGCCTTTACGGTGCATAGGATACTCCGCCGCGGTGAGGAGGTGAACTTCGGTGCTGAAAAAGAGGAGGTGGAACTCGTGCTGCCGCTTGCCCGTGAAGATGTTTTCGGTGGGAGTGCAGAACTCTATAAACTGGATGTACGCCAGACCCCTGAAGGGGCTCAGCTCCTTGCCGTGGATATACAGGGATTTGGTGCGATAATCGCCCGGATTCGACGTGACAATAAACAATGGATCCAGACGTTACAGCGCTCGCTGACACCGCCGAAGCAGGAAGAAGGTGGAAAAAAGCAGTTTCATAAAGGCTCATCTCGGAGAGGTGAACGGGTAAGGCCGCAGACTACTAAGCCGCAGCGCACCAAGCCGGAAATATGGTTCAAAACCGACTCCGCCAAAATGGCGACGCGAAAACTCCCCTTTGCTGTGGATATGCTGCTCTTGACCATGAACAAGAAAATGCTGAGCCAGTCTTCCCAGATCAAAAAATATCTGGGTAAGAAAAGCCGTACTGTCGTCTGGTCGCTGCCCCCGGTTATTCTCGAGAGAGAATTCGGCCGTTATCAGAAACAGATCCAGTCGCTGATCCGCAGTGGCTTTCGCAGCTTTCAGGTGGGCCATGTCAGCCAGAAACGGCTCTTTCGTGGCGAAAAAGTCAGCATTTTTGGTGATTACACGCTGAATATCGCCAATAGCCAGGCGCTTGCGCTTCTTGGCCGAGCGGGCTTTGAGGGCGCCCAGATCGCTATTGAACTCGACCGTCATGGTGTTTCAACGCTGCTGCAGGGCTATACCCATCTGAACTCAACTGATGGACAGAATCAAAAGAGCCCAAAAATGAGACTTGGGATGACGGTCTATGGAGCTCCGCCTCTTTTTACCTCGCGCCTGAATAGCCCGCATTTTCAGTTTAATAAAACCGCTGTCAGCCCTAAAGGCGAGCAATTCTACTTAAAAAAACGAGAAGGAACGGTGGTTACCGTGCCGGCCAAACCGTTTTCATTGTTGCCCTACATTGCAGAGCTTGCCCGGTTCGGCCTGGAGTATGTGGTTGTGGACACAACATTGATGCATATGGGGGAGAGGGAAATGGTTGACCTGGCCCATCGCCTTGAGGGACCGGCTAAATACACCAAACTGCCGACCTTCAATTATCTGGGACGATTGGAGTGATCGCGGTTGCATCTAGACTACCGGTCTGGCCGCGCTTTATGGGCAATCAGAAATTTTTAAGGCCTGTACTATTAAGGCCTGTACTAATGTGTTGCTTCCCCACAAAGCTCAGCTCGATGGAAGAGAGGAAGGAGTATCTCATGTTGTTTTCAAGGGTATCTGCAGCCCGGACGGCTGCAGCTAAGCCCCCAGGGATGGGTTTATGGCGTCTCTTGAAAGCAACATGAGATACTCCTGGGTCTATTAGCTGAGCTTTGTGGGGAAACACTAAGGGTCTGTCATGAAATACGAATAACGATTAGGCGCTTTGATTTGGGTTATATTTGGACGATCCAATTGAGAAAAACCGCAGGCGTAGCAGCGCTACGTTGAGGATTTTACGATTGCGGATCGTTCAAAGATAGCCTAAAGCAGGGATGCATAAGTGTTATAGTTATTATATGACAGGCCCTAAGTTGTTGGCCGTGGTCTGCCCTCATCAAGCCTTCGCATACCTTCCATGAGCAGCTTCATGAAATAGCCGATTTCAGGGGTCTCGAAATCCTCGGGGGGGATGCCGGGAGTGAATCGAAATCTGCCCTGGTGTTCCTTTAATATCTCATAGAAGGCCGCCTCCCCCAGAAGATCGCTGTATCGCGCTTTGATCAGGCAACCCTGGCGGAACGAAAACCGTGCCGTGCCTCCAGGGAGTTCGTTGATGGTCAGTATACCGGTTTTGGAGTTCATGTTCAGGGTCTGGAAAAGAGCCTCGGCCGGAATCTCGGATAATTTGCCGATCATGCCGGAGGAAAGATCCGCAGCCCGTACCGTGTTGGATTTGGTCAGTCTGTCGGCCATTATTCTTGAAAAATAGAGTTGAACGGTCGGATAGCGATCCACTATTTTGGAAAAATTATCTCGATCTATATAGAGGATCGAAGCTGTTTCCTTGACCTGGATGGTGGCGCTGACCCGATCATTGCAGATAAGGCTCATTTCACCAAAGACATCGCCTTGAGAAAGGGTGGAGATGGCAATGCCGCCATCGTTGAGAACATGGACGGCCCCCGAGGCGATGATGAAAAAATTCCCTCCCAATTCACCTTTGCGCAGAATGACATCGCCGGCAGAGTAGGTTTTGAGTTTGAAAAACTGCACCACTTTGTCCAGATTGCGCTGATCAATGCTTTTGAAAAAAGCAAAACCGCTCAGCATGTGCATCATTGAGGCCAGTTCGTCGGAGAGAATGGCCTCACTTTCCTGCGACGACAGGATGTCATCCTTGTTGTGCTCGAGTCGAACGGAACCGGTACAGCCGCTGCAATTGACGATACAGACGGGAACTTTGTCACCACGTTCATACTGTATGATCAGACGGGTGAGGTCGGCATTGAGGATTTTGCAGTTTCTTTTATTGACGGGGGTGCGCACCACCGAGGTGGTGATAAGGGAGTTGTCGTCGCTGTCCTGCATGGTTATAGCGATACCCGTAATGGAAAAAGTATCGCCATAGTTGAACAGCGGACATCTTCTGTTTTCGATGATTCTGAATGTAACTTCTGGAAATCCCATGAAAGCTGCCGTCCTGCTACAAGAAAGAGAGAAAGCGTGATAAAGCTTTAAAACGCAAAAACCGGTATATCCGGTGTGCCTGAAGCACTGCTGTGTATTATACCGTCTCCAGAGTATCCCGGAAAGGATAATTGTGTCAAATGCCATGATGCGTGTTGCAAGGTGCTCGTTTGGGGTGCTTCTACCTAACAAGCTTATTAACAAACTGGAAATACTTACTTTGTTTTAATTATCAACGAAACGCAGCTGATCGACCCAGGAGTCCGCCGTGTTGTTTTCATGGGACGCCATAAACCCGTCCCTGGGGGCTTAGGGCCTGTCAACAAATAACATGGCCATATTGCATCTCATCTTCAGGCCATCTTTGGCTGTGGCTCAATCGTAAAATCCTCAACGTAGCGCTGCTACGCCTGCGGTTTTACGCTGATCGCCACAACCAAATCCGACCCAAATCTGAGCGCAATCTTGGTCATGTTATTTGTGAACAGGCCCTTAGCTGCAGCCGTCCGGGCTGCAGATACCCATGAAAACAACACGACGGACTCCTTGCCCTTGAGTGCTTCGAGCTACGTTACTTTTAAATAAAGGCCGGGGCTCCGGTTGTATCGCTGTAGAGTTATGTTGGAAGAAGGAAATTTCCATTGTACTGCCGGAAAGTGTCGTAATGATTCTTGTTGACTTTAACATGATGGTGTATTACATGTTACACTCTTTTTCGTTGTCCCATCAGCGATATATCGAAGAGTGTTGAAGATATACAAGGATATGCCGTGCCGTTAGAGCGCAGCGCAAAAAAATTATGATCGAGCTATCTGGAACTGTCCTTTAAAGATAAATAAAGAAGTTTCAGATATATATGAAAAGATTTCCGGAATACCCGGATGAACAATATCGAGAGTTAATCAGAGGAGGAAGTAATCCGTGGCTAATCACAAATCTGCAGAGAAAAGAAACCGTCAGGCCCAGATCAGAAGAATGCGAAACCGGGTCAACAAAACCAAAATGAAGAGTGCTATCCGCAGGGTAAACACTGCTGTTGAAGCAGGCTCTGCAGAAGCGGCAAAAGATGCGCTGCAGCAGGCAATACCGGTTATTGCCAAAACAGCCTCAAAGGGCACCATTCATAAACGTACCAGTTCGCGAAAGATTTCAAGGCTGACACAGCGCGTCAAGAAACTCGAGGCCGGTGCATAGTTTTTCGGGTGCTGTTGGATTGATCAGCGGATCAATGAGCAGTAGCAAAATCTATCGAATCGCTTTTTGAAGGGTGGCTGCCTGTATTATGGTTGCCTGTACTCATACCGGGGATTGGTTGTACTGAGCAGGCCATAGCGGGATAACAGGATAAGGATTGAAATCCGGTGATCATCCAGAGCAGCAGATACGATAACACCATATCTGCCGAAAAAATTGTAAAGGGTCAGGAAACACCAGCGTTCCTGGCCCTTTTTTATTGCCGTAGGGGCACGGCGCACCGTGCCCCTACGGCTGATTGTGGCAAGGACTGGTACCCTGTGAGCAGGTCCCCTTGAAGATTTGTGGTAATTGACAAAAGATATGGTATGTTTCACGTGCCCGATCCGGATTTCAAGGCACCGTCGGGAGGTGCAAAGCGATGCCGATCAGCGTGAATGTCCATCGTCCCCCCTCAACCCGGAACCGCCATCGAATATGGACTATACATCATATTTCCCTGAATATAAGGAATTCAATCAGATCTGCCGCAATAAGGATCTCGTGCCTGTATGCCGGCAGATTGTTGCCGACCTGGATACTCCCTTGACGCTTTTTGCCAAGATTGCCAAGGACCATGAACATATTTTTCTTTTTGAGTCCATGGAGGGTGGCGAAAAATGGGGGAGATATTCCTTTGTCGGTTTTGATCCGCTGTTGAAATTCACGTCATACGGCACCGATGTCACCATCGAGCGATTTGATGAGGGAGATAAAAAATATCATGAGCAGGCAAATCCTCTGCAGGTCCTCAGGGATATGATTGAGGAGTTCAATGCTTTTGAGGATGAGCGATTGCCGCGCTTCTGCGGTGGTGCGGTCGGCTTTCTCGGCTATGATATGGTGCGCTTCATGGAAGAGTTGCCGGACAGGCATGAGTCGCTGGAATTTCCTGATTCATCCTTTATCGTTCCTCGTGTTGTACTGGTGCATGACAGCTTCAAGCAGACGGTGACGGTGGTGTGTTGGACCTCGGGGCGTGATGGTGACAACCCCGGTGTGCTGTATGATGGTGCCGTTGAAAAAATTGAAACGGTTATCGATCAGCTTCGCGAACCGGTCCCCGTGGGTCTGTATGAGGCTAAAAAGAGTGCAGATGACGATGCCTTGGGCGACGTTCCAGTGTTTTCTTCCAATATGACGCAGGAAAAATTCCACCGCATGGTGGAGAGTGCCAAGGAATATATTCTTTCCGGGGATATCTTCCAGGTCGTACTGTCGCAGCGTTTTCACACACAAACCGATATAGCGCCGCTGCAGATATACAGAGCGCTGCGCCATATTAACCCCAGCCCCTATCTCTTCTTTCTGAAGCTGGGCGATCTTGTGCAGATAGGTTCATCACCGGAGATTCTGGTGCGCAAAGAAGGGACATCCATCGAGTTGCGTCCCATCGCGGGGACGAGAAAGCGCGGTCAAACAGCAGCGCACGACGCGGCGCTGGCCCGTGAGCTGCTTGCCGATCCCAAGGAACGGGCAGAGCATCTCATGCTGGTGGATCTGGGCCGCAACGATGTCGGTAGAGTGGCGGCGGGTGGAAGTGTCGAAGTTCGAGATCTATCTGTAATTGAGCGCTACAGCCATGTTATGC
>JBHEOR010000309.1:0-1031 GCA_046260685.1 Desulfopila sp. | reverse complement strand
CGGCCGGTGCAGAAGATGGCGATCCTGCGGCCATTGACGATCGAGAGGATGCCAGTGGTGAAGATTCCGGTTCGGGAAGGTTTTGGTAAAGTGTTCCGGTTTTCCGCCATCAACTCGAGGATCTTCATGTTGGTGTCGTCGTTATGAAAGATATCGCCCTGAGCCGCCTGGCGGATGAGCTCGCTGAAGGCTGGATGAATCCGGTCGGCCAGCTTCTCGGTCACCTCCCAGCTCGTCGATGCGGCTAGGGGTACCCCTAAGGCAGTCTGGAGTCCGGACAGACGATTTAAAGGCAGACCGCTGCCATAGCGCAGGACGGCCAGCATGGCGGCCGCCGTCGCGTCATATTTTTTTGTTCCGGCCTCAGGCGGCAAATCTGCCGTAAAGATCTTACCGCAGATGTTGCAGCGCAGCTTCTCCAGCTCGTACACCATTCCCCACAGGGGGGCGGTCCCCTTGATGCGAACTACTACCCCCGGACTTGGTTGCCGGTAAAGCCGGCCATCTTCGCAGGCTGGACAGGGGTCGCAATGCTGCAGCGTCTGGTGACTGACCGCCACCGTCTCTGCACCAGTATAGTTATCGGCGCCGTTTCGGCCATGGCCTTTGGCTTTTTTATCTTTTTTGTCGGCCTTCTTGCGGTCGGTGGTATTTCTTCCGTTCCTCACCTTTTCCGTTTTGGACCCGAAGATCATCTTCAGCAAGCGTTTGATGGAGGTGCTCTTTTCGCTCACCGCCTGGTTGAGGAGCAGGTGGGTATCAACCAATCCTTTGATGATCCGGTAGTCTTCATCCGGCAGTACATACTTTACCCGAGCCAGCAGCGCCTCCGCCTCCTCACCGCTGATTTCGATCCTTTCGGCGGCCGTCATTGTCCCACCCCGGTTAGTCGGCTGCGGAAGTCTCTACAGAGAGGATAGAGCCAGACACTCTTGGTCGGCACATCTCCCTCTCTGCTTCCCAGTTTACCCTTACCACAGGTTTCGCCGACTTCGAGCCAGTTAGCCGCCTTGTAGCAGGTCCCCCGGAAG
>JBHEOR010000308.1:0-1039 GCA_046260685.1 Desulfopila sp. | reverse complement strand
ACCGCCGGCCATGGCTTTGGCATTGCCGGTGCCGAAAACTGCGAGGACATCGAAGGTGGCGATCATTCCGGTCACCGTGCCAAGCAAGCCCAATAACGGAGCAACAGCAGCCAGCACTCCGATAATCGAAAGATTAGTGAACAGGGAACGATTCAGGCACATGACGGTTTCATCAAGAATATGGCAGTCCATTCGATCATCACCGCTGCGTGCTCCGATAAACCTGCTAACGAGCAGGGAAACGGCGCCGCCGTACTGCCTGGGATTGGGGATCAGCCCATCCTGGACATGCTGCCATGCTATCTGAAAACTCATCCCCTTCCGGTTCAGACGCCGGACAAAAAATACACGCTCGACTATCAGCAGCCACATGACAATACTTATCGCAGCCAGAGGCCACATTACAAGTCCCCCTGTCTGCATATAATCACCAAGGCGCAACCAGCCGCTGTAAAGAGAATCAATTCCCGGCATAGCTGTTTTTATGGACAATATTAATCAGGGCTACAGCCTTTTCTTCCATTTCGGCTATGCGATTGTCCACTGTTCGGTTGATCAGGGTATGGGCCAGCATGATCGGGATAGCCACCGACAGACCAAGCATAGTTGTTACCAGAGCAACGGAGATCCCGCCGGACATCATGCGCGGATCTCCGGTACCGTGCTGGGTAATGACATAAAAGGTATCGATCATCCCGGTCACCGTGCCAAGCAAGCCAAGAAGCGGCGCAATGGCGGCGAGCATAGCCAGTGTCGAGAGAAATCTTTCAAGAGGTGGAATTTCGCGTAAAATAGCCTCCTGCAAGCCATTTTCCATTATTTCCCGCTGCTTGTCGGCGTAGGCCAGACCTGCAGCAATGACCCGTGCTACCGGTTTGCCATTGAGCCGGACACATTCCTCGACGCCATCCTGCCAGTTCTGTTGCACGATTTTTTCCTCGACTCTCTTCGTCAATGCGTCAGCGTCAGTCCGGCGGCGAAAGAGAAAGACGATACGCTCAATGACAATCAGTATCCCAACAGCAAGAATAGCCAGTAT
>JBHEOR010000307.1:0-1111 GCA_046260685.1 Desulfopila sp. | reverse complement strand
CCCTGGGATTGGGCGGAATATGGAACGGGTCATCGCAGGGGCATTCAGCAGGGTGATGTAGAGGAATTAATTAACAAAGGCTGTAGGGTGGTAATTTTAACTACCGGCAGAATGAGGATGCTCAAAGTTCCCAAAACAATTGTCGATGCGCTAAAAGGCCAATCCATAGAAGTGGTCGTTGCCGACACTAAAAAAGCCATTCAGCTCTATAACGACTATGCCGAAAAGGGGATGGCGGTTGGAGGACTCTTTCATTCGACCTGTTAGCCGTGTCCAACAACCGAAAATATCCAGTTTGCAGGCTGCGATTTTGTATTGCCTGTATAATAATGTTGTGAACATAATAGAAATTTTGCGCGCCTCGTATATGGAGTATTTTACTTAGCCATCTGCAGTTTCTGTTGTTGTAGTTCAGATCGCTCTTGCGTTTTCTGCTGGAATCAGATACTCCTCTTCGACTTCACAGATTCTCTGTGTCGGTCTTATTATCCGAAATTCTTCGGAGTATTTTCACAATCTACAAGGCGATAACTACATATCTATGCTGCAGGAGTTGGAGTTCCAGGTTCTGGAGGTGTATAAGGTTTTGGATACGGCAGTTGCACGATTTGTTTCCCGAACGGGGCTTGCCTGTCCTGAGGGTTGCGGTCATTGCTGTTCGTCTGAAAAGGTAGAGGCAACGGTGTTGGAATGTATTCCTCTGGCATTTGAACTGTTTCGTTCCCTTCAGGCCGAACTCATTCTGAAACGACTTTTGAAAAACGTGCACGGTCGGCAGTGTGTCCTTTATCGTGCGGATTATACCGCGTCCGGTCAATGGGGTTGCACGCAGTATCTACACCTGCATCCGGGGTTGGGAACAATACGCATGCCGATAAACAAAGCTGTACGGGAAGCTTTATTGAAGGTTGGAATGATGCTGGACTTAGCAAACCCGGCAACTGCAAGTGCACAGGACGATCACGAGGATCCGCCGAATAAACCAATGCTTCCAGCCGCTCCAGTAGGCCGGCGGGCGGCCTGACTGTTTTTTAGCTTAAGATAGGTGCCGGGAAGCCGTTTTGTTTCAGCATTGTCAAGATATTAAAAGATGATTCTTATAGGCTATATG
>JBHEOR010000306.1:690-1119 GCA_046260685.1 Desulfopila sp. | reverse complement strand
GGGGAAATCCACAGCAATTTTCAGAGATCTTAAAGTCGGCGATTCTTATCAAGATGTTATCGGCCCTCTCGGTAAAGCAACTCACCTTGAAAAAGTAGGCAAGGTAATCTGCGTGGGCGGCGGCACAGGCGTAGCAGTACTGCACCCGATAACCCGCGGCTTGAAAGAAGTCGGTAACAATGTCACCTGCATCATCGGAGCACGCAACAAAAGCCTGCTGCTTCTTGAAGATCAGATGAGAGCAGCCTCTCACGATCTTCTTATATGTACCGACGATGGCTCATACGGCCATCACGGCTTTGTGACCGATGTTCTAAAGGATGCCCTGCAGGCCGGAGATATTAAACTGGTCGTCGCAATTGGTCCTGTCCCTATGATGAAAGCAGTAAGCAATCTCACAAAAGAGTTCAATGTTGAGACTCTCGTCAG
>JBHEOR010000306.1:415-680 GCA_046260685.1 Desulfopila sp. | reverse complement strand
TTGCAAGGCGAAAACTCTCGAAATTCCACTTTTGCTTTGTGGAATCAACATTTCGGTGAACTAACATCCCACAAGGGGGGTATTCATTTTAATCCCCATGCTTTGAAGGGGACTGAACTGAGTGACAGGTTTTCTGGAGTAAGGCACTAAATTATCGTGGATAACGATTTTCTACGGAGGATATTATGGCAGTAACAGCAGAAAAAAAAGTGGCAATTCCCAGGCAGCCAATGCCGGAGCAGGAACCAAAAATAAGAGCACGCAA
>JBHEOR010000306.1:0-316 GCA_046260685.1 Desulfopila sp. | reverse complement strand
GGAGATATGACCGGGGCCATCCGCAACCTTTGGGCCAAAAATGCTCTTCCCGCTGTTTGCGGCCGGGTTTGCCCACAGGAAGTCCAGTGTGAAGGAAAGTGCATTGTCGGCAAGAAAGGTGAACCTGTTGCAATCGGCAACCTTGAACGTTTTTGCGCTGATTACGAAAGAGAACACGGAACAGGTGAATTACCCCCGAAAGCTGAACAAACCGGTAAAAAAATTGCTGTTGTTGGATCAGGCCCCTCCGGTTTAACTGTGGCCGGCGACCTTATAACCAAAGGCCATGACGTAACTATCTTTGAAGCCTTCCATA
>JBHEOR010000305.1:0-1122 GCA_046260685.1 Desulfopila sp. | reverse complement strand
TTTTATCACGTCACGTCGCGAGGGAATGACCAGAAGGAGCTAAAGCAAGTGGTCGCCTCAACGATATTGGGGCAAAACCCCCTGGACTGCCGCGTCGCTCCGCTCCTCGCAGTGACAAGTAAAGAGGCAGTGTGCCAAGAAGAAATGTCGTCATTGCGAGCAAAGCATATCCGTCGTCATTGCGAGCGAAGCGCGGCAATCCAGAAAACATAGATAAAATTATCGCAAGAGTCCAGGAAGAGCCGGTCGACGAAAAACAATCGAGAAATATCAGCATCTATTGCTGCCGGCAGCACAGCGGAGCAAAGCTCAAGGAAATCGGGAAACATTTCGGGATACGTGATGCAGCGGTTTCTCAGGCAAGCCGAAGATTGGTTTTGAAGTGCGAAAAAGACCAAGAGTTGAAGAAAGTGATCACACGATTAGAAACAAAGCTGAAAAACGTTGGAAGTTGAGACCTGCCCCCACTGCCAGAGCCGTAATGTATTAAATTTCCCTGAGTTAAGGTCCTGAAGTTTTTGAATTCAATATTGTGTCCCCGGAATACCAGTTGTACCCAGACCTGCGCTATACATCTCACGTCATTCCGGACAACGATCCGGAATCCAGGCAAACCGCAAGCGAAGCGAGCGGGAAAAGTACACCGCGCAAAGAGTTTCAGGCTATGGCAACAAATCGGAATTACATCGTTTTTACCCAGCACTTTTACACTGTGTGATGAACCAAATAGCAAGACTTGCACTTCATCGCCGTCGCTAACATGCTGGCTGGTCATGATTTTACTCCTTCTTCGAGAAGAATGGGTTCACTTTCTGAATTATCGTAAAGTGCCCATTCATCAACAATCGGTTTGTAGAGTTCCTCAAAATTTTTAAGGCCTGCGATGAAGCGGCGATTAATGATTTGTACGGCCACATTGTGACCACCTTCAAGGACCCTTTGCCGGACCCTGGCAATTGCCAGCTCAGGAGATTCAAGGCGTAGAAAAAACAATTTGACGATATACCCTTGCTTTCTCCAGCCTGGAATGTGTTTGAAATAACTCCTGCCGCTGAGAGTAGTTTCAAAGGCGAAACTAACGCCTTGGTGGGCATGATTGAGTATTTCTTCCAACATCAAACG
>JBHEOR010000304.1:762-1126 GCA_046260685.1 Desulfopila sp. | reverse complement strand
GTAATCATCTGCTTCCAGTTTATTAACTATTATCTTACCGGTTCCTGGAGTAAGCCATACTCTAGCAACTGCAGTCTTTCTTTTTCCTGTGGCATAAAAACGATCTTGAGCCATATCTGTATTCTCCAAGATTAAATATCTAATTCAGCAGGTTGTTGAGCTGCGTGAGGATGATTTTGTCCAGCGTATACCTTAAGCTTCTTCAGTTGCGCCCGTCCAAGTTTGTTCCGCGGAAGCATACCCTTCACAGCTTTGATGATAAGGTCTGTGGGATGTTTTTCCAGCAGATCTTTAGCGGAAGTCTCTTTGATTCCACCTATCCAACCGGTATGACGATAATATTTTTTGTCGTCCATTTTATTGC
>JBHEOR010000304.1:0-640 GCA_046260685.1 Desulfopila sp. | reverse complement strand
TATCAAGGCAGGTATTACCCCATACTTTGTTGCGAACTTTGATGAGGTGAGACGTATCTGTTTTAAGAGTTAATGGATTCGCAAAGGTAAAAAAGAAAGGAAAGAAAAAATGGAGCGGGAAACGAGATTCGAACTCGCGACGTCAACCTTGGCAAGGTTGCACTCTACCACTGAGTTATTCCCGCTCGTGTAGTTTTTATGTGTCAAAACTGCGAACTATATACAAGGTCTGCAACTGAGTGTCAATTAAAAAATTGATTCCGGTAACAGATCGTAATAGTAGGTAAGAATATCCGTCCGGGTAACAATACCGATGACTTTGTCGTTTTCGACCACGGGAAGATAGCCGACATCGTTTTCAATCATCAGCCCGGCGGCAATCGATGGGGCGCTGCCCGGATCGATGGTAATAATGTTTCTGGACATGAACGCTTTGACCGGGCTGTCCCAATGTTCTTTCTTTTTTACTCGTTTCAGGTCCCAGAGAACAATTATGCCATGGATTGTATCGTCTTTCATAACCATGATCCCGCGAATCTTTTTCCTGGCCATCAAGTCCTGCACATCTCGCATGGGCGTCGTCGGGGAAACGGAGATGACCGGAAAGGACATGATGTCGGAGATGCGGATACTTGCCGTC
>JBHEOR010000303.1:872-1134 GCA_046260685.1 Desulfopila sp. | reverse complement strand
GCATTCTTAGTCTAGTATAATTCATTTCGTTAGACTAGGGGAATCTATAGTCAAGCAGGGTTTACTATGGCTATGCAGCTAATTCCTCATTCAATCCAAAATTGGAACAGTGATGGAGCCATGATGAGCAGGATTCAATTTTAACAGCAACACCCTTAAACATAGTCATCAAAGTTTAATGCTATTTTTTCGATACACTGTAGAAAATTTCTCGCATAAAATTGTAAAAAAGAAGAGAGGAAGATGTGCCGGTAATAACAGA
>JBHEOR010000303.1:239-862 GCA_046260685.1 Desulfopila sp. | reverse complement strand
CAAGGAAAGAGTCCAGGCCTTTATTCATGCATGATTTTAAATACCAGCAATCTCTTTTAAATTCTGTTTTTTAGCGCCACTTCTATTCTTCTCAAAAATCCATCTCATTGTCTGTCTGTGCTTAAAGATGGAGTACATCCTGAAGCAAAACGAAAAAGGAAAGCATGCCCATATCATATTTAAACGTAGCATTCCTACTGTCCTTTTGGCTGATATCTACCGAATCAAGTAAAATAGAATTTAACAAGTCCTCAAATCGTATTGGGTCAACTAAATTGAAGTATAATTCTGAGTTTCAGATTGAGTTTGATAGGATACTTGACGAGTAGATCGATTATCTAATTGAATAAATCTACAGATTTTAACGTTCTATAAAATAGGAATCATAAGCTTACTTGGCTTTCGTTAAATCTTTACTAAAAGCCCGAAATCGAAAAGAGAAAAAATTTCAATAGATATCAGTTGAAATGCGATATTGAGTCCGTTTCGCGCACAAAATTGAGAAAAAGAAGAAGAGTGTAGTCCGGTACGAGAATGGTTTTAATTGTACCCTTGTTTACAAAAAAAGCCAAGCTATTGACTGGCAACAACTTGGCTTTACTCGAGTGTGGGACCGGGCGGAA
>JBHEOR010000303.1:0-229 GCA_046260685.1 Desulfopila sp. | reverse complement strand
GAACCGCCGACACACGGATTTTCAGTCCGTTGCTCTACCGACTGAGCTACAGTCCCTCTTCGAAGACTCCAAATATAAGGGCTTTTAAACCTTTACTCAAAACCGATTGTCTATTTTCCGGAATTATTTTGACCGAGGCTAGTTGCGCACTTTAATATCCTTCAGCCGCATCTGAATGGTTCGCTTTCCATTCCAAAAATTCTCCTCAAGCACATAGGCTACATCCATC
>JBHEOR010000302.1:0-1143 GCA_046260685.1 Desulfopila sp. | reverse complement strand
TGACGTGCCGCAATGGCAACGGATTAAGCTGATCGAGAGCCCAAAAACCCGATGGCTCCTGCTTGGTCTGCTTGTTGGACGAAGCCGCTACGCGGCAGACAAATCAAAAAAGTGACTGCAGCAGTTTGTAACTTTCTCCTTTTGTAGTAATAAAAACAGGTCGGCAATGCAAGGAGCTTTGCCGGTCATATCAATTATTACTCAAAGGAGGTTACTATGAACTGCACTATGCCCACCGATTCCCAATTCATCAAATACTATCGGAAACACCAGAAATGCCTGAAGCTGAGTGGCTTGCAGCCCAAAACCATCGAAGCCTATTCCAGGACGGGACATAGGGACGGACATAGGGACAGTATATCGAACTCTCGGACAGTTGGTGCCATATGATGCCCCCGGAACTGGCAAAATTTAATATCTTGTCCCCCGAACTACGAATAGAACCGAAGTACTTCTGAAATGTGATCTCCTGACGCCCAACGGGCCACTCAGCCGCCGCGGTTTTTGCGGTCGGCTGCAGTGGCAAGGTTATGTGATTCACTTATGAGAAAAGACGGTAAATTTCCTTTCTATGGGCAATCCGGTTGCAGACTATTTCTTTCTTCTGTTTGTTTATCGTAACGCCGATCATATACTGTCCAATACGGATTTTGTATTTACAGGAAACCCTCTCATTCGCTCAACGTATCCGAGATCGAAAGGATTCTCACATATAAGCGATTCAAATACATAAGCGATTCAAATACGACCTTTTCCGCCTGAGCCTGGACACCCTCAGGAAGTTTAGAAAGTTCCTTTAAAAAGCGCTTTTTGTATTCAACTTTCCACATCGTGTTTCAAAGACCTATAGAAATCTTTAGCCTCCTGTACAGAAAGCTGTTCATCATCGGCAACCTCATCCATCAGTTTTGCCAAGCCATAGTTCTCAATGACCTCTTCCATACGCTCGAATTCCTCGATCGGTACCTGCACAGCTATCGGTTTCTGATCCTCATCAAGGACGATGCTTTTATGTATCTCAAGCATATAAAATCTCCTAATTTCGGGTTTATTGTTCTTTCACATAACGATAAGGGTAACCGGCGGCAAGGGCTAGCATAAAACCAGCAGAAAGCGCATCACTTAGAAGTCACCTCAGCCTAT
>JBHEOR010000301.1:0-1157 GCA_046260685.1 Desulfopila sp. | reverse complement strand
CATGGGTATCTGCAGCCCGGACGGCTGCAGCTAAGCCCCCAGGGACGGGTTTATGGCGTCCCATGAAAACAACACGGCGGACTCCTGGGTCGATCAGCTGAGTTTCGTTGGTAGTCAAAAAAAACATAAATTATGTATTTTCAGTTAGTTGATAAGTTTGTTACTTAGAGGCGGTGAAAATAAAGACCGTGTAATATCAGAAGGATAGATGTTTGTTATTTGAGAGCACCGCCGGAACTAGTGCCGGGATGCCTCTATCAAGGGCCGCATAAACCCATCCACGGGGCTTAGCTGGCGCCACCCGGACGCCAGATACCCTTGCCAGAGGCATCCCGGCTCCAGCATTCTGAACAGTTACCAATTATCCACCGTATTGGCATTCACCAGGTACTTCTCAATGACCCTCAAAAACTCCCGATACATTGCTATAATAACGTTGCACCAGCTTGATAAAAGCAACACTCCCCTGCCGGTGCTGTTGCAGCAGCACTGTGATAAGCATCAGCTGGGTGGTGCAGACCGTAAATTGGCAATGAGTTTGATTTACGGGGTTCTACGCCAACGTCAGTATCTCGACACGCTTCTTGCACGGCTTTGCCGGCAGCCACTTAAAAAAATGCACCCGCTCCTGCGCCACGGTCTGGCCGTTGGGCTGTATCAGCTCATCTTTCTCAGCCGCATCCCTGAATCAGCTGCCGTCAACGAAACCATCAACGCTATCCGTGGGGCCAAGGCACCGCAGCGGCTGCATGGATTTGCCAATGGTGTATTGCGCCAGTTTCTGCGCCGGCGTGACAAACTGCCGGGCCCCAATGACCTCGATGAGCACAACCGACCTTTTCTCAACCATCCTGAGTGGATGACCACACGATGGGCGAAGACATTCGGCAAAGAGGAGATGCAGGCCATATGTTGCTGCAACAACAATAAACAGCCTCTGACCCTGCGCCTTAAGAGCGACAAAATATCCATCGACGAGTTTCTTCGCCGATGCATGGATAACAACATAGAAGCGCGACCAGGTAAGTTCGCACCGGCAAGCATTATAGTTCCTGGTTATCAGGGTAATATTTCTTCGCTGCCGGGCTATGATGATAATCTTTTCCAGGTGCAGGGCGAAGCGGCCCAACTGGCAAGCCTGCTGCTTCAGCCTTTTG
>JBHEOR010000300.1:804-1168 GCA_046260685.1 Desulfopila sp. | reverse complement strand
CTCCATCGGCCATGAGGTAAATATCCGCCTCTATCTCCGCCAGCGCTCGGCGGATGACATGACCCTTCCCTTTGAGTGGCTCCTGTCGGACCACGGCACCAGCCGCGCAGGCTATCTCTGCAGTTTCATCCGTGGACGCATTATCATACACGAAAACTTGAGCCCCCGGTAGGGCGGTTCGAAAATCAGCCACAACTGCAGCAATTGCAGTTGCCTCGTTATGACAGGGCAGGATTACAGCACAGCGCAAGTCCGGGGGCAAGATAGGCGGGGGTGACATAAAGCCTCATTTTAGAAGATAGGCTATAGCTTTGTAAGCTTGCCCTAATTTTTCTGCTGATTTTTTCCTTCATCTGTATAAATC
>JBHEOR010000300.1:531-794 GCA_046260685.1 Desulfopila sp. | reverse complement strand
GCGACACCGTCATGTCCCTGCTGCGCGTACGACGTGAGACCGCCAACACCATTGAACACCATAAAACAGCGGCAAAGCGGCAAAAGGCCTGCGACACCGAGCGCTATGAGGAATATACCGCGCTGCTTGACGAAATATTGCCCCCGGATTTCCTGAAATCAATGGAATTTGATGATCTGCAGGACCGGGAACGCTATATGAAGAGCCTGATGATACGAATTGAACGAGCGCATGCCGATTTCTCCAAGGATCTGAAAAAGGCG
>JBHEOR010000300.1:0-521 GCA_046260685.1 Desulfopila sp. | reverse complement strand
TCCTGTGTTTTAAAATCGATAACGGACTCATCACATACCGGTCAGCAACCGTCTGAAGCAAAAAGGGTCTGAAACAAAAAGATTCAGAGTAAAATTAAGTGCTATTGATTAGAGAAAAAATTTTGGTTGACAATAATTATTTATACTGTCCCCTGAACTCGCTGTCCTGAACTCGGCCCGAAGAAACTCTTCTGATCTGCCCGAGGAGGTATAAACCGGTGAGGAAGAGCCAATGAGGGATCAGAAGGAAGCTGGCGGCAGGTAAGCGTAGACTCCGAATTTGCCACTCAAGCTCGGTGCGAACCTCTGGTTTGCGGGTTGATTGCGTGCAGATGGGGTGCTGCTGAAGAGTTACCTCCAAACAAGGAATGCATTATGCCCAATAAAGTAAAGATCGGCCTTGTTATGGCCATGGCAGCACTTATCATTACCTATAACAATCAGCCAGTTATAGGATTACCGCTGTTTATTATCGGCATCTTTTTGATGATATATAAACAACGATAACATCACTACGAGCC
>JBHEOR010000030.1:0-28345 GCA_046260685.1 Desulfopila sp. | reverse complement strand
TTGATTGCTTTTTCAACCGCCAGAACCAATGTTTTGTCGCCGGGACTGACCTCGCTGGGGAAGCTGCTGATGCGTTTGCCGCTGCGGTCGATCAGGGCATAGAGATAAACCCAGCCCACCCCGGTGGCATCAGGCCCGAGCTGGGGTTTTGCATTTTCCGGCAATGACGGCGCCACCTGGCTGAGGTACTCCAGAACCCGGCTCCTGGCCCAATAAAGATCGGTGTCCTCATTAAAAATCACGTAGACAAAGGAGTCGCCGAAAAAGGAATATCCTCGGACGATTTCCGCTCCCGGCACCGAGAGCATGGCAGTGGTCAGGGGATAGGTGACCTGGTCTTCCACCACCTGAGGGGCCTGGCCCGGGTAACTGGTCTTGATAATGACCTGGACATCGGATAGATCAGGGATGGCGTCGACCGGTGTATTCTTCAACGAATACAGGCCTACGCCTACTAATATCGCTGTGGCCAGCAGGACAAAAAATCGATTGGCGATCGACCAGCGTATAATGGATTTAATCATTGATAAACTCCTACTCCATCTTCATATCGTCGAGGCTCATGTCATCGATGCTTAAGTCATCGAGGCTTCTGGTATCTTCCGCTCCCGGAACGTGTACGGCGGTAATCTCATACCGGTTTTCATCCTTTTTGGTCACCTCGACATGGAGTTCCATGCCCTCCTGCAGCGCTGTGAGGTCGACACCGTCGGCCACCCCGAAATCCATGGTCATTTCCGGCCAGTCCCATTCGCCGATGGCCTCGTGTGTGACATTGACCATGCGGTGATCGGTCATCAGAGTGTTGATGGTGGCCCCGGTCCACACACTTTGCGGTGGCGGCGGTTCTTCTGCGTGGTACATGCGCTTGAAATCCGAGGTCTTGCTCGATTCCGAATCGATGAGAAACTGGGCCGACGTCACCACCTTATCGCCGGCAGAGAGTCCCGAGAGGATTTCGGCAGACTCTTCGTCGTAGCGGCCGACCTTGACATTGACCGACTTGAAATGGCCTTCGCCCAGATCAAGCACCACCCGGATGGACCGCCCGGTACGAATGACCGCCTCCTTGGGGACCACCAACGTCTCGTCGCCGCTTTCGGCATTGATCACCACCTGGGCGAACATATTGGGCTTGAGCAGCCTGTCTGGATTGTCGAACTTGAGCCGCACCCGGATGGTACGGGTTTTTTCATCCAGGGTAGGATAAATATAATCAACCACCCCCTGCCACTCCCTGCCCGGCAGGTAGTCAAGCGTCATGGTGACCGGCTGGCCCACCGAAACCAAGGCCGACTGACGCTCGAACACCTCGGCTTCGACCCACACCTGTTCCAGGGAACCGATGGACATCAAGGTGGAGCCGGGTTTAACATAAAATCCCTGGCGGATTGCCAGATTATCGACAACCCCGCTCTGCGGCGAGGAGAAGGTGATGGTCTGCCGGACTTTACCCGTCCTCTTCAGTTCGGTGATGGCCTTTTCCGGCACGCGCAACGCGGCCAGACGGTTTTCCGACGCTTCGATCAGGCGTTCAGACTTGCGATCAATGGCCAATAACAGCTCTTCCTGAGCGTTGACCAGTTCCGGTGAATAAATGTCGTAAAGCGGCTGCCCCTTTTTCACCGGATCGCCGGCGGCCTTGATATAGAGCTTCTCAAGCCAGCCATTAACCCGCGGATGGATATGTACCAGCTGGTCTTCATCATATCCGACATATCCCACGGTCTGGATGACGGAATGCAGCTGCGCATTCCTGGCAGCAGCCGTAGTCACACCCAGATTATTAACGACATCGGGAGAAATCTTCACCGTTCCGGGGCCGGCATCGGCACCGCCGGCATCTTCCTCATAGACGGGAACCAGGTCCATGCCCATGGGCGATTTGCCCGGTTTGTCCCGACGGTAGTTGGGATCCATGGGGGCGACCCAGTAGAGCGGTTCCTTCTTTTTGGGCTGCTCCACGGTGGCCTGGGGCTCAGCGGAGAGGTTGAACAACGAGCGCAGCTGCGGCAGGGCCGTCAGGGTAATCAGGGCGCCTATCGCCGCACCGACGATCAGCACTGCCACAAAAATTACTGTCTTCTTCATATCCTGTCTCCAAAACATTCAAATACCCATTCAATTAACCGCTCAGGTACCTGCAATGATATCCTCGGCATCTTCCATAAAATAGTAGTTCAGCTCGATTATCGTTTTTTGTATTTCCACACCTATCTCCAGCGCCTCGATCCGGGCATTGAGTTCGGCGATGCGGGCCCGAACCACTTCGGCGAAGTCGCCGTCGTCATTGGTATAGGCGGTGAGCGAGGCTTCGGCCTGGTCGTGCATCTGAGGCAGCAGCTGAACCTGATAGAGTGTCTGCCGCTCCTGCAGCCGCTTGAGCTGCACTCGATTCTTCTCGAAGCCCGCAATCATCTTGCGCACCAGTGACCATTTAGTGGTCTTCACCGCCTCCGCCTGCGACACTGCCGCCAGCACCTCCTTGTCCTGCCGGTTCTTGGTAAAAACGGGTAGATCAAAACTGAGACCCAGGGAGAGAAAGTCGGCCCGGTCACCGGAGGGCGGGTCGTCGCGATAGCCGTAGCCGGCGCTAACCTTCCACGCGGGTTTATAGCTCTGCCGGGCCAGTTCAATGCCAAGCTCACTGGCCTTGATCTTCTGCTCGATGGTCAACACTGCCGGATGGTCGGCAAAATATACATAGAGTGACTGGGAATCGGTTTCCTGGTCGGCGGTAAAGAGTGGTTTGTTTAACATTGCAATATCAGGAAGTTTCTGCGGCAGTTGCAGACCGGCCCCGGCAAGGGACGACACGCTCGACGTTGCCATCTGGTATTGCTCGAGGAAATATCCGCTGACCCATTCGGAAAGGTTTTCTAAAATCGTTTCCTGCATCTGGCTGAGCTTGGTGAGACGGTCATCCAGACTGGTTAGCTCTAACTGCGCGCGCACGATATCCTGCTGCCTGGTCCTGCCCAGAGCTGAGGAATAGCTGGCCTCGACCACATCGACCAACTGCTCGAAGAGGGGCCGTTCATTCTCGATCAGGGTGATACTTTCCTGCACCTTATAGGCATCGAGCCACAGCCGACCGACCTTCACCACCGTCCTGGCCCGGCGCTCACTGCGTTGCTGGGGATACTCCTGGGCTGCGGTCTGCAACTGTTCCCTCTTGAGCTTCAAGCTGTCGCCGCGGGGAATTATTTGGGATACCCCGACATTGATCTGGGTCATCGGCTCCTGATCGATATCGAAGGTGTCCACGGGGAAATTAGCCAGGCCCAGGGAAACCGTGGGATCGGGCAGGCTGCCTGCGGCAACGCTTCTGGCTTCAAGCGCCGACTGGCTGTGGCGATTTCCCACCAGCCAGGGATCATTATCCTGGGCGGCCTGCACGGCGGCTTCGAGGCTGAGAACATTGGCCACCACAGGTACAGCGCCGCCAAGAAAAAAACTTATCAAGGCCACAACCCATACGGTTTGCAGTGATACAACGCTCAGATTTTTCATAATCGTTTGACTGCCCATTTGTTTATTCTTCACTGGAATTTCCCCCTTGGCCCTTTCGCATCTCTCAGGAGTTGTCTGTAGACTGTCGAAGTCAGTCCCCGCACTATGACGATATGTTTCTATAAGATCACGATAATGCAGAAGTCCTTCTGCAGATACTTTGTAGTATCATTTTAATGAAAAGGCGTCAGAATGACCGGCCGTTTCCTGAATGAACGGCCGGTGTCTCAAGCAGCAGGTTGGTTACATATCCATATGGGGATACCAGAACTTCACAGTATGTTGTTCCTCACCGTTCTTGAAGAGGGAGATAACGCCCCATTTACCGGGTTCATCGATGGTGAAGTTAGCGGCGTACACACCGCTGCCGAAACTTTTCAGGCCGGCAAGCTGTTCCTTGCCGGAGGGGGAGATGAGTTTCACTTTGCCGACCATGCTTTCCAGTTTTTCCCCATCTTGCATGAAGGTCGCCATGACATGATGGGTCTTGCCTTCCGGGTCCTTCATATTCATGCTCGCCAAATCCATGACCTGGAACTCGACATGGATATCGCCTGCCATTTCCGAATGTTTGAATCCTCCATCCTTGCCGTCGCTGCCATGGTCCATACCTTCCATGGCCATCAAATTTCCGGCCCAGACAAGACTCATGAGGGCAACAAGTAAACCAATCTTTTTCATAATATTCTCCTGTGTTTTAGTATTTATCCCACTCAAGGAGGCACTGAAAAGTGTCCCCCTCATAGGGTGGGGATTAAAAGGAATACCCCCTGTGGGGTGTTGGTGTTTTCCTTCAGGCGACATCACCACCTGAAGGAGCTGCTCTTGCGCTTTTTGCCTCATGGCAGCTGTTTAATTATCTTCCCTTCTGTCTTTCACTGCACAACATTGCTCACTGCTACTAGGCAACATTACGCAACTTGCATGCCAATTCAAATTGTCAGCAGCCATCTCAACGGCATCGCAGATTTCAGAGGAAAGTGACAAGCTCGGCGATGAGTAATCGAACACCATCTGCCTAAATAGTTGACACCGAACTAGACCGGGATGTCTTTTTTTTGTACAGTACCGTTCTGCCGATTGAGTCACTTCCCTCTCTTTTCCAGCAAGGCGATTATTTTGGAGGTTCTGGTGCGAAATTTGCTATTTTCTAATAGAATAGTAATTGACGAAAGGAAACAATCGGGCGATCAAATAGATAACAACACCATCAACGTCTCCACGTAATCCATACTCAGCACATTGCAGATTAATCCTATGGCGATTTCATCATCCCAGACAGCGCACCCCATTCCCGGCACACCCCATCCCTTTCATTTTTCCAGGGCCGCCATCGGTCTGCTCTCAGCAACCGTCATCCTCGTTGTTATTCTCGTTTTTTCCACTCTGCAGAATATCAACAGGGCGGAAATACTCATGGAACAATTCCTGCTGGATAAAGGGCGGACCATACTTCAGGCAGTCGAGGCCGGAAGCAGGACGACGATGATGCATCCCCTGGAAGGAGGCGCCCCCTTGCGCACACTGTTTCAGGAATTCGTCAAGGATAGCGATATACTTTATATACGCATGACCGATGCTGAGGGCACGGTTGTAGAGCAGGTGGGACTGCAGACGGATACACCCTTCGTCGCGAAGAATATCAAAAAGCTGCAGTCATCGGATGCGCTGCTAACCAGACTTGATCGGGAAACGGGCGTATTCAACCTGACCAAAATTTTCGAGCCTTCTTCGCAGCCAGCGCATATGGGCATGCACAGTATCGAGCAAATTTACGGCGACGACGGCGCCATCCTGTCCATTGGCCTCCTCACCCAGCAATTCGACAAGGCGAGGCGGCAGGATGTACATCACGCCGTATTCATGGGGGCAATCATCTTTCTGGTGGGTTCGGCAGGCCTTTACTATCTCTTTCTTTACCAGAAGATGCGGCTGACCAGTTCCAATCTGGCCGACATGCGTATTTACACCCAGAATATCATCGAATCCATTCCGGTGGGAATTCTAACTCTCGATGCCGTCGACCACATTGTCTCCTGTAACAGAAACACCGAAGAATTCTTTGGATATCCGCTGTCCGCCATGCAGGGCAAGGGGCTTGACAATGCCCTGCCGAACTGTTCCATTTCCATCAAGGAGGCCTGCGAAAGCCTCATCGGCTATGAAACTGAATGCACTGGCCCATGCGGCAAGGCCACGCCGCTGCGCATCAGCTGTTCCCCTCTGCTCAACATCCACAACGAGGTGATCGGCAAGGTCTTGATCATTCAGGATCTTAGCCTGATCAAGGAGATGGAAATACAGCTCGAACGTTCGCGACGCTTGGCAGCATTGGGCAAGATGGCCGCGGGGATCGCCCATGAAATCCGCAATCCCCTGGGTACCCTGCGCGGGTTTGCCCAGTTTTTCGGCAACCAGCTGGACTTCTTGCCGGATGGCAAAAATTATTCGGAGCTGATGATCAGTGAAATCGACCGCCTCAACCAGACGGTATCGGGATTGCTACAGTTCTCCAGGCCGCGCCAGCCGCAGCGGCAGGAGATCGCCATGGATACCCTTTTTGAAAAGACCGTATCCATGATGGAGGCCGATATTGCCGGCAAGAACGTTGAACTCCAATGGCGGAAAAACTCGGAAATCAGCATCAATGCAGATCCCGACCTGATGCTTCAGGTTCTGATGAACCTGCTCAAAAACAGCATAAATGCAACCCCCGCGGGCGGAACAATTTCCCTGTCATGCCGCAGGGACAACCACTATGTCAAGATAATAATCAGCGACAACGGCTGCGGCATGAGTCAGGAGGTCAGGGAGAAGATGTTCGATCCATTTTACACCACGACAAGATCGGGCACGGGCCTGGGACTGGCGGTCAGTCATCAGATAATTGAAGAGCACGGCGGTGTGTTTGAAGTGGCGACCCAACTGCAGGAGGGTACCTCGATCACCATCCGTCTGCCCCAGTAAAGACAGGCGCGAGGATCGGTCAAAACGCTGTATGGACAACACAATGAAACTTTGACGTACAGCGCCGAACTGTCGGCTTTGATAAATTTTATGCGAAACCGACCATAATTACGGAGAATTTCAATGTCAAAAGAGAAGGAAACCATCTTGATAGTCGATGACGATTCCAGTCATCGCACCATGCTCAAGGCTAACCTGCAGAGAGCCGGCTACGCAATAGTTGAAGCAGACGACGGCGATCGAGTGCTGGCCACGCTGGCAAAACAGGAAGTGGATCTTATCCTGCTCGATCTCAAGATGAAACGGATGGATGGTCTCGCCACCTTGGACGCCCTCCTTCAGGCAGGCATATCCACACCGGTGGTGGTCATCACTGCCTTTTCCTCGGTGGAAAGTGCCGTGGAAGCCATGAAAAAAGGGGCATTCGACTACATCACCAAACCAGTGGATGTGGAAGAGCTTAAACTGACGCTCGCACGCGCCCTCAACTTCCGAGCGCTCGATCAGGAAAATAAATCGCTGAAAGAGAGGTTGGGTGAACAGTATCAATTCGGCAATATCATCGGCAAGAGCCCGGTCATGCAGGAAATGTTCGCCACTCTCAAACTGGTCGCACCCACCGACTCGACGGTCCTTATCACCGGTGCATCGGGTACCGGCAAGGAACTGATCGCCGACGCCCTGCATCACAATAGCGGGCGCAGCAACGCTCCCTTCGTCAAGCTCAATTGCGCCTCACTCCACGAAAATCTTTTGGAAAGCGAACTCTTCGGCCATGAGGCCGGCTCTTTTACGGGAGCTTCGAAGCAGCACAAGGGACGTTTCGAGCTGGCCCATGGGGGCACGCTCTTCCTCGATGAGATAGGTGATATGAGCCTTGCCACCCAAGCCAAGATCCTGCGCATCCTGCAGGAGGGCGAATTCGAACGGATAGGTGGGACCAAAACCATCAAGGTCGATATACGGTTGCTTGCGGCCACAAATAAGGATCTGCGGGCCATGATCGCCGAAGGGACCTTCCGGCAGGATCTCTTTTTCAGGCTTTCCATCATCCCTCTGCACCTGCCTGCCCTGCGCGAGAGGAGCATTGATATTCCCGAACTGGCCCAATTTTTCCTGAAGCGTTATGCGGAAAAGAACAGAAAGGATCTCAAGGGATTCCACCCTGAGGCCCTCAACCTTCTGATGCAATATGACTGGCCCGGCAACATCCGCGAGCTGGAAAACACCATCGAGCGAGCCACGATCCTGTGCCTGGGAGAGCAAATCACACCCCATGAACTGCCGCCGCAGTTCTTTCCCAAGGGCTTTCAGGCCAAACCGCTGGAGCAATCATCCGGCGATGATTTCACCCTGCGCGACATGGAGCGGGAAGTCATCAAGGTGACACTTGAGAAAACAGGCAATAACAAGAGCCAGACTGCCAAAAAACTAGGCATTGCCCGGCAAACACTGCTCAACAAGCTCAAGGAGTACGGGATAGAATAACAGGCAAGAGCCGGCTGTAAGAGCGGCTCCAGACAAAAAGCACAAAGAGTGTCCTATGCGAATTGAATACGCGGCATTGACGGATATCGGCTTGATACGAAAGACCAACGAAGACGCTTACCTGATCGAGAAGCGTTCCAGGCATAGTTTATTACCCAACGGGAACGATGCGTACCTGCTAGGCGTGGCCGACGGCCTGGGCGGCCACGCCTGCGGGGAGATCGCCAGTAACATTGCCTGCCGGGAACTCGCCGGGATAGTTGATGAGATCCATAGCCTGCGCCCTGATGTTGCCGAAAAGTGTATGCGGGAGAAAGTTTTCGGAATTGACAAGCTCCTGCGTCTTCATGCTGCACAACAAATATCTTGCCTGGACATGGGCACGACGCTCTCGGCGATCGCCCTTCTGCGTAAGGAGGCGGTCATAGTCCATGTCGGAGACAGCAGGATCTATCGGCTGCGCCGGGGCAACCTGAAAAAGCTGACCACCGATCACAGCCTTGTGCAGGAGCTGCTGGACGAGGGAAGCATCACCGAGGATATTGCGGCGAATCATCCCTTCAGAAATAAACTGACCAGGGTCGTCGGCACCGGCGAACCTCTCGAAGCTCTGGAAACCAGCCGTTGCGCCATAGCCCCCGACGACAGGTACCTCCTGTGCACCGATGGGCTGTACGGAGATATCACATCCGATGAAATCGCCGCCATCCTGTCCAGCTCCCTCGCCCCGCAAGAGGCGGCGGAGAAATTACTCAATCTTGCTCTGCAACGAGGAGGACACGACAATGCAACCGCAATTGTGGCGTATCTCACATGATTATATTGCGTTTATTACGATCTTTCATATTCCTCAAATCAGGAGAGTCACATACCATGGATGATTCGACTTCCTCCGTCTTTCTCAAACCCGGGACCCTTTTAGGCAGAAACTATCAGATAATAAGGCTTATCGGGCAGGGAGGAATGGGCACTGTATATATGGCGTACGACAGCAGCCTTGATCATAATGTTGCCGTCAAGGTCATCTCCCCAGATGCCCTCACCGGCATCGATGAGGAACAACGTGAAGTGGCATTGAAGCGTTTTCAGGCTGAGGCCCGTATTGCAGCCAAAATCGACCATCCCAACGTCATCAGAATCCTTGGATTCAATCGGGACACCACTGAATATCAGGGCAAGACTGTTGAGATTGATTATCTCGTAATGGAATTACTCGCCCAGAGAACGCTGCGGGATACCATGGATGAAAGCGGATTTGAAAGCGAGGATGAGATCAAGAAATGGATCGGTCAGTATATGATCCCCATACTTGATGGTGTGGACAAGATTCATTGCAGCGGAATAATTCACCGGGATATCAAACCGGAAAACTTCTTTCTCAAGGATGGTAAAGCCAAACTCGCCGATTTCGGCCTGTCGTTGGGCCTTGACCAGCCGTCGGTCACCGGTCCCATGGTCGATATATTCGGAACCCTCAAGTATATGTCGCCTGAACAATTCTACAACTTCAGTCTTGCCCGCGAACCGTCCGACATCTTTTCCCTGGGCAGAATTCTCTATGAAGTGGTGGAAGGCACCATGACCAAGAAGATAAAACCCTTCAAACAAGTTAAAATAAGCCGGACCGATACACCTTTTTTCAAGGCGCTGGGTGAGGTAATCGCCGAAGCCACGGCAGAGAATCCCAAGGAAAGGATCGCCACGGCCCGGCAATTAATGGAGAGCTTGTCTGATATTCTCTACTGCCGCGTCGATTTCCTGGAACGTCAGGAGGATAATGTTCCTTTTGTCAAACGGCTCAATATGGTCCATGCGCTTATGCTTTTTTGGCAACAGCCATGCTCACCATGGCATACGTTGTCTATCACCATGACGAAACCATTTCTCCTCCGCAGCAAGGCGCCAGCCCGCCAACAGAGACAGCGCTTGCCGGCGTGGAAATTATCACCAATCCTCAATTGGAAAAGATAACGGATATCTTTCACGCCAATGACAACTCGATTATGACGCTTATTCCCGGCCTGCGCATAAACCTGCCGGAAAATACGGAGCAGCTATTCGACGAATATACCGTGGACCCGTTCTATCTCTCGGAGAATCCGATAACCAATCAGCAGTTCGTGGCCTTCCTTAATAGTATTATCGACAGATTAAAAATCCAGGGCAGCGACCTGATGCTGGATGGAAAACTGATTCTCAAGCTCAGTGAAAAGATCAGGGAATACAAACCGATCCTTTTCGATGGCGAAAAATTTGTAGTGGAGCATCCGATGCATGCCGCATGCGCGGTCCTTATGGTTACCGGATATGGCGCTAAGGCCTATGCCGGACACTACGGCTTACGCCTGCCGGAGGCGCAGGAATGGTATGCACTCAAGGCATCACAACCCAGAGCTGGTGCCGTTCGCCTGGCACTACCCACCCCTGTCATCAATAATTCGAAAAACAGATTTGGCATTCGCGGAATCAACGAGATTGCGGAATGGGGAAAGAATCGGGAAAGCAGCTCCGTGGTGCTCGGTCGGTCCTCTTCAGCCATGATTGAAAGCGAACTCGTCTCGGTGAAGGGTCCCGACAAATACTACACCGACACAAGCTTCCGGGTGGCCCGGGATGTAGAAAAGGATAAAGTCCCGAAAAAGAGCAGGTAAGCTGAAAAGACGGTTGGCATAACCTGTCGGATCGGGAAATAGTACAGCCTAAAGGTAAGAATGGGCTGGAGGACATTCTCGCCCGAAGCGATGACCACCAGATACCAGGGCACATCCGACAGACGATAAAAACCACTTATCTCTCGGGGGAAGCCGCCTTCGCCGAAGACCGTACCGTAAACCTTGTTGCGCTGTATTTCTGCTAGGGTCTCCATTTCAAGGCATTCCATGGATGCCAACTGCCGGACATCGAAATCATGCGTCGTCCCGTTGCCCTGCATATGAAAAGTGGGCACAGTATCTTTAAAAGGAAGCGACAAAGAAAAACGGACAAACGAAATCAAAACCGCTATCCCCCTACTCAAGTCCATAGATATTCAAGAGCAAATCATCACCGCCGATGCCTGTTAACTCAGAGTGAGCTTGCCAAATACATCGCTGAGAAAAGAAAGGCAATCTCACAATGTTTGCACATCAAGATAAGGCTCCTCATGTTCCGGTCAGCCGTCATCATACTGTTCGATAATTGTTTCTGAGAAATTGAAAACAGACAGACCACGGTTTAAATTTGAGCAAGGTATTGGAAGGACAAATCCCGGTACCTTAGACCATCTCTAACTATCAAAGGAAAAGATGTCTACTGGCAATGCTATGCTGAAGATCATTTTCTGAGATTAAGCTTCTTCCTGTATTTTGAATATAGTCCCTCCTCCAAATTGAATTGCCGGTAAGGGAAGACAACACCCAAACCGGCAATCTCATATCAATTTTCAGAAAATCAAATCCGAAAACTTCCAACTATAGTATTTAATTCTGATGCCATACGTTGCAGATCTTCAGAACTAGCCTGGACCTGCTTGCTGCTCTCGGAAATTCCGTTTGCAGCCATATTCACTTTACTGATGTCCTCGGCTATATCAGCTGAGACATCAGAACTCTGACTGACATTTTCATTGACTTCCTGGATGCCTTGGCTGGCTTGAGCAATATTATTTGCTATCTCCCGGGTGGCTGCAGTTTGTTCTTCAACCGCCGCTGCTATCGTTGCAACAATTTCATTCGCACCGCTAATTACCGATGAAATCTGATCTATCTCTGTGCCGGTTGCCTTGGTTGTCTGTTGTACATCATTGATTTGTTCTTTGATATTCAAGGTGGCTTGGGCTGTTTGCTTGGCAAGTTCTTTGATTTCGTTTGCCACGACCGCAAATCCTTTTCCAGCCTCTCCGGCACGGGCCGCTTCGATAGTGGCGTTAAGAGCAAGCAGATTCGTCTGCTCGGAGATCTCCGTGATAGTCTCAGTTACCACGCTTATTTTTTGAGCTGCTCTGCCAAGTTCTACCATTTTATCGGAAGCACTCTTTACCTGATCCACCGCATCGCTTGATATTCGCCTAGCCTTCTCTGCGTTCTCCGCAATTTCATTGATAGTCGACGACATTTCTTCGGCGGCTGAAGCAACCATATTACTATTAGTAGCTGATTGCTCCATGGCTGCAGCCACATTATTTAAATTGGCACTCATTTCCTCTGATGCAGTTGCAACATTTGCTGTCCGTTGTGAGGTGTCTTCAGCACCAGATGACAGCTCCTTCGCGATGGATGAAAGTTGATCGGAGGATCCGTTAACAACGGTTTGAATTGTCGGCAATTTGTTTAACAATATTTTGCAATTTTTCAATAAAAGTGTTGAACCACAAGCCTAATTCACCGACCTCATCTTTTGATTTTGCATCCAGGCTCATCGTGAGATCACCTTCGCCCTGAGCGATATCTTTAAGACTTGCAACCGCGTTATTGATGGGCCGTACTATAGTGTTCGCCACAAAGACCCAGACAACAGCTGTTAAAAGGACAGAGGCTATGCCTACCAAGGCAATTATTGTGTTGCTGCTGTCTCCTATATCTTCCAGCATATCGGCAGCCTTGGTGAACTCTTCCTGGATGGATTCAGCTGTGATTATCCAGTCCCATGGCTGAAAATAGACAAATCTGGCATCGTGCTTGCCATCTTTCAAGGAAAAATTCTGTACACCAATCTCTTTCGGACTGAGGCTTTTCGCCATGTTAATGCGTTCTTCTATGTAGGCTTTACCCTCTGTATCTGTCTCTTTTGGTACATCGGTTCCATCATTTCCGCCTTCATTAGAAATCACATATTTTCCAGCACTATCGAGAACGGTCACAAAGCCTTTTTCCCCGATTCTCATATCAAGAATAGCCTGCCGGAGACTTTTCACATTCTCTTGAGGAATTCCAACATAAAGAACCCCTATCACATTTCTTGAATTATCGAATATCGGCTCGTAAGCGGTTATGTACCGCGATCTACAACAAATGCGCGGCCGGTATATGTCGTTCCACCAAGTGCCGCTGAAATAACAGAATTAGCCGAACCATTTGGATTAACGCTCAGAATATTGGTACCAATGGCCCGATTACCATCAGCTGAGAGGACATCAGTTGCGACACGCAGCATGTCGCCTTTTGGATTCATTCTCTGGAAGACGGTACAAGTAACATCGAGCATGTGAAAACACGCCACTTGGCAATATCAACTCTCCGCATAATCAATTGCTGAATTAACAAGTCAGTCTTCCAGGGCCTCGCGCAGCTTCCTCCCCAGATCTTTCATTGAGAACGGTTTCTGAATGAAGTGCACGCCTTCGTCCAACACGCCGTGATGGGCGATGACGTTGGCGGTATAGCCGGACATGAACAGACCCTTGAGGTTCGGGCAGTGGGAGCGCAGGTTTCCGGCCAACTCCCGACCATTCATCTCCGGCATCACCACATCGGTCATCAACAGGTCGATCCTTCCCCGATGCTCTTGAGCCAGACGAATCGCCTCGCTGGGGGTGGCAGCGGCCACCACGCTATAGCCGAGCCTTTCCAGCATCATCGTGGTTATTTCCAAAATAGCTGACTCGTCTTCTACCAGGAGGATGGTTTCGTTTCCACGTTCTGTCGACAATTCCGGCGCCTTTTCAACCATTTCGTCTGATTTAACAGCGTATGCTGGTAAATATATCTTAATGGTCGTTCCTTGGCCCGGCTCGCTATAGACGTTGATGAAACCGTTGTTCTGCTTGACCATGCCAAAAACTGATGCCAGCCCCAGACCGGTGCCTTGGCCCTGTTCCTTGGTGGTAAAAAAAGGTTCAAAGATATGACTCAGTGTTTTTTTGTCCATGCCACAGCCGACATCGCTCACCTCGAGCATTACGTAGTCTCCAGGTAGAGCCCCCAGATGGTCGGTGCAATAGTCCTCATCAAAGGTTTTTGCATCTGTTTCAATGGTGATCTTGCCCACTCCGTCAATGGCATCCCGGGCGTTAACACAGAGGTTGGCGAGGAGCTGGTCGATTTGTGAGGGGTCGACCTTGACCGGCTGCAGGTTTATGCCGGGTTGCCAGAGCAGGTCGATATCCTCACCGATCAGCCGGCGGAGGATATTGAGCATACCCTCCACGGTTTCGTTTATATCAATGACCCTAGGAGCAATGGTCTGCTTGCGAGCAAAGGCCAGCAGCTGCCGGGTCAGGTCGGCCGAACGCTCACCGGCATGTTGGACGGCCTGGAGGCTGGCATAAAGTGGCGACGTAGGATCTATCTCCTCAAGGGCCATCTCGGTATGGCCGAGAATCACGCCCAGCATGTTATTGAAATCATGGGCCACACCGCCGGCCAGTCTGCCCACGGACTCCATCTTCTGGGCCTGATTAAGCTGGGCTTGGAGTTTTTCTCGTTCCGCTTCGGCCCTCCTGATTTCAGTGATATCAGAAGTAATCGTGGCAAAAAAATTCTTTCGGGGCGAAACTACGGAAACAAGAAAATGTTTATCCATGGAGGCATAGTAAGCAACAAATTGAACCGGTTCACCCGATAAAGCAACTTTGGCATACACATCCATGTACGGAGCTGAATCGGTATTATATACCTGGGTGGCTGTTTTACCGACAGCTGTTTCCTTTTTGATTTTGGTTATCCGGCAAAAGGCCTGATTGCAATCCAGAATTCGATAATTACAAGGCATACCATTGTCATCAAATAAAAATTCGTGTAAAACCACCATATCTGTCATGGCTGAAAACAGTGACTGAAGTTTTTCTTCGCTCTCCCGCAAGGCTTCTTCTGCCTGCTTTTTATCAGTGATATCCTGAAAAGAACCCTGCACTTTGACGATCTTGCCTGTTTCGTTTTTCACTGCCTTGCCGGTTGTTCTTACCCAGACATGTTTTCCTTTTTGCGTGATAATCTCCATCTCTTCATCGTAGGAATGGCCTTCTTTGACACAGGCGCTGAAGCACTGTGTGATCTTTTCCCGCCATTCCGGGGCATAGAAGTTTATGGCTTCCTGTACAGGCGGTGAATAACCGTGGGGCACATCATGAATATCTGCCACAGCATCCGACCAGGTGCAGATATTCTTTTCCAAATCAACGCTCCAACCGCCGAATATGGCCGTTTCACCAGCGATCTGAAGCAGGGAATAATTTAATTTCAGTACCTCTTCCGCCTGTTTGCGATCGGTGATGTCCCTGGTATTGGCGATAACCCCTGAAATAGGATTTTTTCCATCCCGGTAAGGGAAGTAAGTCACATCAACAAATCTTTTTCCCTTTGTAGGAAATTTAAACCATTCTTGGTAATTGATAATTTCTCCATTCAAACACTTGTCCAGGTTAGACTTGATTTTCTCTTCAAAAATATCCTTACCCAAATATTCAGTTACAGTCATCCCGACAAAGTCATCCCGTTTAGCCCCGGAAAAATCTTCGTAGGCATTATTTACAATAATGTATCGATAATTTTCATCAAGATAGGCGATGGCATCGGTGGTCGAAGAAACAATATTTTTATATCGTTCGAGTAATTCTTCATGTTTTCTGCGCTCGGTGATATCAAAAAAAATACAGTGGGTTTGTTGGAAATTTCCTGTTTCATCCTTGCTTATCTTTCCGGTAAAAGAAACCAGAATGAGGCTTCCGTTTTTTTTGACCATTTCAAACTCAACACCCAGAACTTCGCCGATGGACGTAAACCGCGGAAAGTTTTTTTTGAAATGATCCTGCCAGTCAGGATGCAGAAAATCAGCAAAGGACTTGCCCAGGACTTCTTCTCTGTTATATCCGAGGGTATCAAGCCAAGTCTGGTTGACAACAATAAAATGGCCGTTTTCATCCAGTGATTGATACCCGAGAGGGGCTTTTTCATAAAGCATCTTGAACAAGCTTTCACTTTCCCGCAATGCGTCCTTGGAATATTTATACTCGGATTCTATTTTTTCCAGTTCCTGAATCCGTCTTTCCAGTTCTTCATAAGTGGGTTTTACTTTCATGCGGGACCTTTTTTGTTATACAAATGTTCGGGGGGGATAAATGTTCTCTTTTTTCGATTCCTAAAAAACCCTTCCGATGAAAGGGCATCCGATCCAATTCTTCAAAACTACCTTTTACCGCCAGCTTTCACAATTATTTTTACATTGAAACCAACAAACTGGCAGTAGACGAAGATCGCCCAGACTTTTCCATCCAGGACGGGCAATATTCACCCCAAGTTGGAAAATTTTTTCACGTAATGGGGCTCATAGTTAAAGGCCATGACAGGCAAGAGCCGAAGTATTGTAAATCTGTGATTCTTCGTGAATTGCCGATGGATCTCGTGTAAATTTTGACTGGATTCTTATTTCATCAGGTATAGGCTTGCCATGGCAATCCTCGAAACAAAAGCAAAACCCCAGATTGAGACTCTTCCTGAATCATTTTTTATTAGTCAAGATGCATAGGAGTTATAAGACTTTCAATACCATCAACAAACCAGTTTTTCCGCCAACGCTTTGATCTTAGACTGTATATCTTCCAGTAGTTTCGGCTGTTGCTTTTTGGCAATCATACCCGTAAAGAGTGTACCAACGATTTCGGCGCCAATCATCTTTGCCGTCATTTTCAGTTGTTTATTTGTTCCAAAAAACCAGCGCCCTATAATTCCCGGAGCCGCGCACGAAGAGACCAGTAGCGCTTTTTTCTTTGGGGCCTGCGTCTTTCTATACTGTGGTCCATTCATATCCCACGGCCAATAAGCATACACAACCAACCGCTCCATAAAACGTTTAAAGATGGCGGTAACAGTTCCCATGTTCGTTGGTGAAGCGAGAATATAACGATCCGCTTGCTCGATCTTCTTGATCAATTCCTGCATACCATCATGGTGTATACACTCCCCCGGCGTCGCTCCGGACTGTTGGGTGCACACACGGCAATTCAGGCAAAAATCGATAGGATATTCGCGGAGAAATATAATATCGATTTCGGCACCAGCTGCTACTATGGCCTGTGCTAAAGTCTCGACAGTTTGATCGGTAAAACCATCCTCCCGATATGAAGCATTAATTGCGAGTATCTTGACCATAGTCGCCATTCCTTTTTAAAAAGTGATATCTCTATTTCGACGCGCAGTGTGCCCAAAAACGTCGACTTAATAAATACCGGATTGGCCGTCATCTTCATGGCCTACCGCTCGTGAAGAGGTATGGTTTTGATTGCAACTGCCAACCGTATATGAGCAAGTCACCCGGCTTATGCAGGACCTTAGCACCTGCATGGTCCTTCCCAAGGAAGTTACCGTCTTTCCAGTTCTTCGACGGCCTGTTTATAGTCTTGGACCAAATCCACCGCCCCAGTTCGAGCAGACGTTCTCCAAGACGTTTTCAACGCAAGGCGTAAAGCAAGTGACCAAACTCCTTCAATAACCACAATATTTTTAAAATATCATAACCGACATAAGTGGCAAGGGATTCCAAATCCTTACTGCTCAATAAAGGCTGCTTCGTCTGTTAGGAGATCATTTGCCTTGGAGATGAAATGGTTTCCTGTCGCTTCCGGTTTCTTTTGAGCCAACTCCCCAAATGTTTTTCCTGTCCGTCAAAGGAGAAACACAACATTCTTCAAGATAGGGGAATAACTGTCGTTGTAATCTCCCCATCATCCATGATATCTTCTCTTTGAGCTTCAAAATTATTCTCCTGTTGTTTTTTGTCTGCAAAAAATACTAACATAAATAGCTGTGAAGCATAATTATTCTAAGTGATTAACTTGTGTTCTCTTGCGTTGACCCAATTAAAAAATTTTTGAGCAAGACTTTTGGAGAAACCTCTTAAGTCAATATATCCATCGGATGCATTTCCCGCCTTTTTACCTCCCAGGCAGGCAGACCGACAGTCATGTCGCCGATGGTGGCATAGGCCCTTCGAGGCGAGGTGGCGCGGACTACCCAGCTGATGAATTACGGTGAAAAAATGGTTTTTCCCTATTTCAAGGAGAGAACTGATGAAGATCTTCGACGCTATCCGCATTCGCAAAAGTCTTTGTGATTTGGATGGAGTCGATCATCACCTGGTACAGGTTTACCGGGAAATGATCAGCGGGAGGGTCAGAAGAGTGGTTCTGCTGCTGCCCTGGCTACTGCTTTGTGCGGTTTTTACCGGCGGTACTGTCGCAGCGCATACCCCCGATGAGGTGCAGCGCCTCTGGCAGAACGTCCTCGCTGGCAGGGAAGATGATTATTTTGACCTCCTGCGCGGCACATGGCTGTACCGCTACGATGCAGAACATACCGGTATTCCACGTAACGAGTTGTTTTCCGGCGAGATCGCCGAGGATTACCCGTGGCAAGCCTGGAACTGGGCGGCACCTGCTGCCAACCGGGACGGCGCGGATCGGCTCTGGCTTCGCGGGGTTTTACCGGATAAGCCTTTTGCCGATAAGGTGCTGCTGCTGGCCGATCTGCAGTGCGATGCTGTGGAAGTTTTCCTTGATGAAAAACCGATCTATGCCAGCGGAGCGATTCTGCCGTGGGCCAGTGGTGGCCGGTCTGTCAACCGCCTCCACTGGATTCCCCTGCCCAGTGATTCCGGAGGGCGGGCTCTTCAGCTGGTATTTTACGCCAGTCAAGCGGAGCGCCTGCCGCCGGCGGAGCCGATCCTCCTCTACGCTTCTCAGTCGCAAATTGTCGAGCGGCTGACTAGTGACGCCTGGTACAAGCAGGCCTTTGGCTTTTTGTTTCTTTTTGTTGGCATGTACTCCCTGGTGGCCCATTTTGTCCGGCGGCAGTACGGTCTTTCCTTCTCACCCTGGTTCGCCCTGCTCACCATTACCCTGGGGCTTTCTCAGCTCTTTGCCGGTAACCTGTTGTTCATGATCTACGATGGGTCAGAGTGGTTTTACCAGGTCGGCCTGCTGGCGATGCTGCTCTTCCCCATCGGTCTGTGGCGCTTTGTCGAAATCTCTTTTGGCCCTGGCTGGAAAAAACTGATCCGCCGCTGCTGGCAGCTGCAGATCCTCGTCGTCGTGGTGATCTGGCTTCCCGATCTCTTCGGCTGGGCACCGTTTGGTCCGGTCGGGCAACTCCTCGGTAATGCCGCGATTGCCCTGCAACTGCTGGTTGGGGTCGGTGAGGGGTGGCGGCATCTGGTTCGAGGGGAAAAAGCCACCAGCCTGATTGCCATCGGCGTGCTGCTCTTCTCCCTGGCCGGTCTGGTTGATATTGCCATCACCTTTCTCCCGGTAACTATCACTACAGAGTTCTACCCCTGGGGGGCGCTGGCATTGATTGTATTACTCGCCGTTGGTCAGGAACGAGCCGCCGGCGAGGCGCAAATAGAGTTGCGCCGTCAGGCCGACGCTCTGCAGCGGCAGCAGCAGCATCTCGAGGAGCTGGTCGAGGAGCGAACCGCCGAACTGCGCCTGGCGACCCGTGCCGCCGAAGCCGCCAGTCAGGTGAAAAGTCAGTTTCTCGCCAATATGTCCCACGAATTGCGTACCCCGCTCAATGCCATCCTCGGTTACGCCCAGCTCTTTGAACGGGACGGTAATCTGCCCGGTAATCTGCAGGAACGGGGTGGGATTATTCGCCGCAGCGGAGAATACCTGCTGATGCTGATCAACGACATCCTCGATATTTCCAAAATTGAGGCGGGCAAGGTGGAGATTCAGTCCAGCCCGGTACGGTTGCCGGAGCTGATCAGCGGGGTTGTCGAGATGATCCGCCCCCGTGCCGAGGCCGGCCATCTCTTGTTGTGCTACCAAGCTCTAGCAACGCTGCCCGAGGTGGTCTTGACCGATGAAAAACGTCTTCGTCAGCTCCTGCTCAATCTGCTCAGCAATGCGGTAAAGTTTACCGACCGGGGCGAGGTGCGGCTGACTGTCGACCGCCAGGACGACCGGATGGTTTTTGCGATAGCCGACAGCGGTATCGGAATTGCCGCCGAGCATCTCGACACCATTTTCGAGCCCTTCCAGCAGCTCGTCGGGCCGGCTCAAAACGAGGGGGCCGGGCTTGGTCTGGCGATCAGCCGGACCATTGCCCGGAGGATGGGCGGCGATGTGTCAGTACACAGCACCCCGGGGCAGGGCAGCCTGTTTCGCCTTGAGCTGCCTTTGGTAGCTGCAGATTCCAGCACACTGCCGCGGCGCAAAGTCTCCACCGAAACCCACCAGGCACTGCCGGCCACCCCCGTTGTCGACCCTCTTCCGGAAGATTATGACCGGCTCTGCGCGGCGGCACGGATCGGCGATATCGAACTGATCCTTAAAGAGAGCGAGCGGCTTAAGGAGCGCCTGCCGGAACACCGTGATTTCCTCGAGCAGCTCTCCCGGCTGGCCGCCCGGTTCGATATCCCGACATTGCAGCGATTGCTGGTCAAAAAGGAGAAATGACCGGACCGGTAAGGCTTACACCGGACGGGTAATGGCCAACGCCTTCATTCGCGAGCGAAGGGTGGTTGGCCGCAGCCCGAGCAGTTCGGCGGCGCCGCCTGGCCCATCGACCCGCCAGGCGGTCTGGCGGAGAGCCTGCAGATAGTTGTCGCGCTGCATCGCCTGCCACTCCTGCTCCGGAATAAGCCGATTAACCGGGTTCACCGCGGGCATCACCCCGCTGCCGGCACGGCTCGGTGTGGTCAGAGTCAGTACGCCTCCCCGTGAAAGAATCATCGCCCGCTCGATCTCGTTGTGCAGTTCGCGGATATTGCCGGGCCAGTCGTAGGCGAGGTAGCCGGCGAGCATCGTCTCACTGATCTCCGGCGGTGAGAGCCCCATTTTTCTGGCGGTAAGCGCGGCAAAGTGCCGGGCCAGCAGGGGGATATCTTCGCGCCGTTCCCGCAGCGGCGGCAGGGTCAGGGGAAAGACGCTCAACCGGTAATAGAGGTCCTGACGGAAACGGCCGTCGGCCACCGCCGGCTGCAGGTCGCGGTTGGTGGCGGCGACGATGCGGACGTCGGTTGATCGACTCTTTTCCTCGCCGATCCTCTCAAAAATTCCCTCCTGGAGCACCCGCAAGAGTTTTCCTTGCAGTTCGCTGGGAATTTCCGCCACTTCATCGAGAAAGAGGGTGCCGCCATCGGCCAATTCGAAGCGCCCGGCCCGATCCTTTACCGCCCCGGTGAACGAACCCTGCACATGGCCGAAAAATTCGCTCTCAAACAGCTCGCCGGGGATTGCCGCACAGTTGACCCGGATGATCGGTGCCTCCCGCCGTCGGCTGGCCGCGTGAATTTTCTCGGCAAGCAGTTCCTTGCCGGTCCCGGACTCACCGAGAATCAATACTGCCGCCTCGGTGGGGGCGACCAGCTCGACCTGGTCGAGCACCCGGCGCAGGGCGGTACTTTCCCCGATCATTCCGCCGGGCATGACCGGGGCACTGACCTCGGCACGCAGGCCTTCGTTTTCCTGCTGCAGCTGTTTGCTCAATGCCCGGATTGCCTCCAGTGAATGGACCTGGAAAAGGGCGTTGCCCAGGCTGTGGGCGAGGATAAGATGCCAGCGTTGGCGCTCCTCGAAGACCAGACGGACCGGCTCCCGGAAAAAGGCCGCCAGAACCCCGTAACAGTTTTCCTGGCAGCATACCGGGGTGATCAAGTGACCGCACAGCCCTGCTTTTTCGGCCCAGGTCGGGCGGGATCTCCATCCGGTATCGTCTGCCGCGGCAACCTGCAGTTTTTTGCGGTACACCCTGCCGAGCAGAGGCTCGTTGAAGGGGACCAACCGGTAATCACCGTCGTCCCGGCGCCAGGTGGCCGGCCCCCGCTGATTGAAGCCGGAGGTGTGGCGGAGCTCTAAGCCCTGATCTTTCGCCAGCCACAGCGCCATCCCGGCGATCTCCTGCTGGCCGGCACACAGCTTTGCCACCGCTGTCCAGGCCTTTTCCAGAGAATCGGCGGCACCGATGGCAAGAAGCATTTCGCTGTAGGTGGCGACATCAGCCCACAGTCGATGCCTGCTCATATGGGCGTTGATCCGGGCCAGCACTTCGTCGTGCTGGAGCGGTTTGGTCAGGTAGTCGACACCGCCGGCCTTGAACCCCTTAACCTTGGCGGAAGTCTCGGCCAGGGCGGTCATGAAGATAACCGGGATGTGCCGGGTGGCGGGGAGAGCTTTCAGTTGCCGACAGGCCTCAAAACCATCGATGCCCGGCATCATCACGTCCATCAGGATTAGGTCCGGAGCTGCCAGCTCAGCCTGCCGTACCGCACTCTCCCCGTCGAGGGCGGCAAGGGTCCGGTATCCGGTGCCCTGCAAGGCGTCGAATAGCAGCTTGATGTTGGCCGGTTTGTCGTCCACCACCAGGATGGTTGCCCCGTAGTGCCGTCGTTTTTCCTCTGCTATCACATCTTCTATCCACGGTGGTTTTTTTATAGCTCCCATGGCACAACCAATAACGAAAATCGTCACTCGGTTGACCAACCTGACCCTGATACGTAGGTGTGGGCAAGTTTTTTTCCTCAAAACGATCGTACCCATCTTGTCGGGCGGTTGCCAGCAAATCTCTGTTAACCGCATTTAGCGATATTTCGCAACGAGATTTCGTAAAAACGCAGAATTTCGCTTTGCACAAAGGTGGTCCTTTTGAAGATAATACAACAATTATAGGTTGATAGGTTATTTCTCCCATTGTGGCACGCAATCTGCTTTAGAAGGAGCGAACATCGTGTCAGACAAATCACGAGACTAGGCCGGTAGCGGCCCGGGTCTAATCCAGCGCAGCAAAAATCTAATCCAAAGGTCAGCACATGAAAAAAGTATTCGTTCTTTCCGCCCTCATCCCGGCTCTATTGTCGCCCACTCTCTGCTTCAGCAGTGACGAGGCGGAAAATGGTTTCAGCTGCGAAATTTCGGCCGGACTCATCTTCGTCAACAACGCCAATAATCTCAATCCGAGCGGATCGGAGAAGATTCTCACAACTCTCGGGTCAAGTCCCAGCCGTCAACTGTCGACCATCCCGATCCTTTTGCCCGAGGTGACCTACCGTTTTGGCGGCGACAGTCAGTTTGCCTGGTACTTTAACACCACAGCACCAATCGAGGAGGCCGGTGATTTTGCCCTGTCCAGCGGGTTCGGCTACCGCCGTCCCGGTCTTGCCTATTTTGAGGCCGGACTCTTTTTTGTCCCTTTCACCGAGGTGTGGGAGAACCCCTATCTCCTCAACCAGGCCCGCCGGGAAACTGATGTCACCACCTGGGGTGCGCAGTTTGCTGTCAATCGTCTTTTTGACTCGGAGTTGCGGCTCAAATTTGCCTATCTGAGCGAGGATGTTGACAATGACTACCTTGCTACCCTCTTTCCAAATCTCGCCAGGGACGGGGAGATCTACAGCCTCAGTGTGAGCTATGAACTTTTCAGCGGCAGCCGTTTTCCGGTGCGCCCCAAGATGAGCATCAACAAAGGTGAATACGACGGCGAGAGCAACTCCTTTGTCAAAGTCAAAACGGAAGTTTCCGGCGTCTATACAGCTGGACGATACTCCCTAATGCCCAGTCTCTACTACAGCTATAGGGAGCATGATGACCTGGATCCGGTTTTTCGCTCCACCCGTAGCGAAAACGGTTACGGGGCCAATCTGGCCGTGAAGTATGACGGGCTTTTAGGCATCGAATCGATCGGTCTGCTGGCTATTGTCGGGTACAGTCGGGGAGAGTCCAGTGAAAGTTTCTACGATACCGAATCGCTGGTCTGTGGCCTTGGCCTGACGTATCGCTTCTAAACAGTTTCCGTCCCAAAATTGCCCTTTTGGTCGATAGCTTGGTTATGCTCAAAAGCAACCAAAACTGAAAAATCAGGAAAATATTATGAATATTAAAGCCGTAACCGTCAATGCCCTCGCATCCCGCGCGCCGGAATCGCTTTCACCCCGTTCTCTGTTGCCCTTTTTCGTGATCACCTTCACGCTCGCCTGGGGGATCCTCGCCCTGTTCATCTTTCTCCCGGAGCAGATGAACGCGACAGTTGGTCAGCTTTCCGGCCGGCACCCGCTCTTTTTTCTGGCGGTCTATGCACCGGCGATTGCCGCCTGGATCATCATCGTCCGCCACGCCGGTCCGGGCGGCTTTCGCCAGTATCTCTCCCGAGCGTTACTCTGGCGCTGTTCGCTAGCCTGGTGGGCTTTTCTACTTATCGGCATCCCGGTAATCTTTATTGCCGGCTCCTGGTACAAGGGGAACCTGTTCAACGAGCCTTTACCCATCTCCTCCTGGGAGGCATTGCTTACGGGTCTGTTCTTTGCGGCAATCAAGGGGCCGGTCGAGGAGTTCGGCTGGCGGGGGCTGGCACTGCCACTCCTGCAGCGAAAAGTCACCCCCCTGGCAGCCGGATTGATTCTGGGAGTAATCTGGGGTTTCTGGCATCTGCCGGCCTTCCTGCTCAGTGGCACCCAGCAGAGTGAGTGGTCATTTGTCCCGTTCTTTCTCGGCTGTATTGCCTTAAGCGTTATCGTTACCCAGCTGTTCAACGCATCACGCGGCAGTATTCTTTTGCCGGCGGTGTTCCATTTCACTTTGATGAACCCGGTCTTTCCGGATGCCCAGCCCTATGATACCTGGCTGTTGATCGCCGTCGCCGCCGGAGTTGTCTGGTTCAACCGAGAAGCGATGCTTACCAGGCAAGGGGCGGTAACTGAAGTGATTCCTCAACCCCAGGGGAGAATGAGTCGATGAACGGTACTGCCGGAACTCTGCTTGCCTCCTGTCTCTTTTTGGTGATCTTCGGCCTTGCCGCCAGCAACGGCGCCAGCCTGACCCAGGCCGCAGCATTTCAGGCCGAACTGGACAGCCTTCGCCACGAGTACGGTCTTCCCGGTGCCACCGCTGCCTATGTCCTGGCGGATGGTACTGTCGGGGAGGCTGCGACCGGGTTTGCCGACAGCGAGACCGCGACTCTGATGACTCCCCGGTCGCGGCTGCTGTCGGCAAGCATTGGCAAAACCTATCTCGCCGCCGCCGCGGTGGCCCTGGCCGGTGAAGGCTGGCTTAACCTTGATCTGCCGGTCTCCTTCTGGCTTGGCGATCAGCCGTGGTTCAGCCGTTTGCCCAACCATCGTGAGATCACCTTGCGGCATCTGCTCACTCACAGTTCCGGCCTTGCCGACCACGTCTATTCCGAGCGATTCATCGCCGAAGTCGCCCAGCGCTGGCGGGAGCCGGACAACCCGTTTCCCCCATTGGCTCTGATCGAATACAGCCTGGGTACCCTGCCGCTGTTTGCCGCAGGCAGGGGCTGGGCCTACTCCGACAGTGGCTATATCCTTGCCGGTCTGGTCATTGAAGCCGCCACCGGGAAGGACTGTTTTCAGGAGATCACCGAGCGATTCCTGGTGCCCCTTGGTTTGACTGAGACCATTCCAGCCAATCGCCGTGATCTGCCGGGGATTGCTGCCGGATATATAGCAGCCGACAACCCGTTTGGTTTTCCAGAGAAAACCACTGCCGCAAACGGTGCCCTGCTGTGGCACCCCGGCCTTGAATGGACCGGGGGGGGCTGGCTGAGTACCTCCCGGGATCTTGCCCGCTGGGGCGCGGCGCTTTTTGGCGGCAGGGCGCTGTTGGAGGAGGCGCTGGCCGAGCTGCTGCGTGCCGTGCCGATCAGCCTGGAGAGCGACGCCATTGAGTACGGTGCGGGCGTTGCCATCTCCCGCAGCGGCCCTTATGGCCCGGTCTACGGTCATGGCGGCTGGATACCGGGCTACAGTTCCAGCCTGCGCTACTATCCGGAACATGGGGTGACCGTCGCCCTGCAGATCAATACCGATATCAGCATCATTGACGGCGGCAGTGAGGTGATTGGGGCGATAGAAAGGCGCCTGGCCGGAGTGGCAATTGCCTTTGCCGAAAAGAGCGATTCCACAATCAGTAAATAGTGGCAAGAGTGACGAACAACCCGCAACCTTATGGTATCAGAAAAGCTATGAGCAACGATCTCCACACCATCCTCGGGGCGGGCGGTGTCATCGGCCGCGAGCTGATGCGAGAACTCGCCGCCTATACCGACCGTATTCGCCTGGTGCGCCGTCATCCGCAGCCGCCATCCGCAACCGGCATCGAAGGCCGTGCCGCCGATCTCCGCAACCCCCGGCAGGTCGCCGATGCCGTTCGCGGTTCGGCGGTTGCCTACCTGGTTGCCGGCCTGCCGTACCGGACTGCCGTGTGGCAGGCCGAGTGGCCGCTGATCATGGACAACGTCATCACTGCATGCCGGCAGCACTCGGTCCGCCTGGTCTTTTTTGACAATGTCTACCTCTATGGCCGCGTCGATGGGCTGATGACCGAGGAGGCCCCGGTCAATCCCTGCAGTGCCAAAGGTGAGGTTCGGGCGCGGATAGCCGAAATGCTGATGGCGGAGATCCGTGCCGGCAATATCTGTGGCTTAATTGCCCGCGCTGCCGATTTTTATGGGCCGGACGCCACCAACACTTTTGTTCACCCGATGGTCTTCGAGCTGCTCCGCGACGGAAAAAAGGCGGCCTGGCTCTGCAAGGGCAATGTCCCCCATTCGATGATCTTCACCCTCGATGCCGCCCGGGCCACCGCACTGCTTGGCAATACCAAGGATGCATGGAGCCAGGTCTGGCACCTGCCGGTACACCCCGATCCGCCAACCGGGAGGCAGTTCATCACCATGGTCGCCAGGGCCTTTCACACCGGGCCGCGCTATCGGGTGCTCGGTACCGGCCTGCTCAAGCTGGTCAGCCTGATCAACGCCAATGTGCGGGAATCGATGGAAATGCTCTATCAGAACCAGTATCCCTACCTGGTTGACAGCACAAAATTTCAGCGCCGCTTCTTTGCCGCTACCTCCTACCTCGAAGGAGTTGAGAAAACCGTGCGTTGCATGCGTCGGTAGATCGAGCGAGGTTTGACTCTGTTTAGGTTCAGAGTTCTATCGAGTTATAGCCAGTTCCTTTCGTTTTGGCAGAAATTGCGTGTCCATTGTCATTGCACATGTATTCGTATCAGGGCAATAGTGCGACCATGAAATCAATTGAATTTCTGAGTTGAGATGGTATAAGAAATTCATCAGGTGCACACTATGTTAAAAGGAAAGACGGTGTGAATCCGTCGCAAGCCAGTCATTGCTGTATACGAAGCCTGCAATAACTAAGTACAGAGGAGTCTGCTGTCTTAAATTTTGAGCGCATCAAGATTCGTCACTGGAGGAAATCCGGGAAGGCGGTTATTTAGCAGAATAATTCGTGAGTCAGAAAGCCTGCCTGATATGGTGGCGTTGTTTCAGCCATCATCAGAGTTTACCTACTGGAGAATCTCTGTATCTGGGTATGCATTTCCCTTATGGCCCTGTGGTTTTTACAGCGGGGTTTTGGGTTGTATGCATATGCTGTCGGATACGGAGAGTTGTCTCTGCCTGCCTGTTTTTCGTATCCAGAATTTATTCACAGAGGTGTTATGTAATGGATATGGAAAAGAATCAAAAACTTGGTCGGTGTATTGGTCAGCTTATTCGTGGAGAAAACCTTTCAGAAGAGAGTGCCTACAACGCGTTTTGCATGGTGCTTGCCAACGAGGTTTCCGAGATGCATCAAGGGGCATTTCTCGCCGCTCTTACCGCAAAAGGTGAAACCGCAGCAGAGGTTGCCGGCGGCTGGAAGGCAGTATACGAACTTGACACCGTAAAAGTGAATTTTGATGGTTTGGCAGTTGTCGATAACTGCGGCACCGGCATGGACACCTTTAAGACATTTAACATCAGTACCGCCGCGTCGCTTGTGGCCGCTGCGGGTGGTGTCAAGATCGCAAGACATGGAGCTCGAGCTATCACTTCATCCTGCGGTACGGTTGATATGGTTGAACTTTTGGGAGTCGATGTTGAATGTGGTGTTGATCTGGTCAAAAATAGTGTGATCGAGGCGGGAATCGGTCTTTTTAATGGCATGAGTTCCCAGGTTCATCCCATGGCCCTTGGACGTATCCTTTCTCAAATCTGTTTTGGTTCACCCCTCAATATTGCCGCCTCTCTTGCCCATCCAGGTCTCCCTAAATTTGCAGTTCGAGGGGTATATTCTCCTGCACTTTTGCAGCCGGTAGCAGAGGTTATGCAGGTTATTGGTTACAGTGACGCAATTGTTATATATGGAGCAATTGACGGGAGTGACAAAGGCATGGATGAGGCTTCCGTCTGCGGCGAAACGGTTGGTGTCCGTCTAAGCGGAGGGAAGATTGAACCAATATCTTTTGTCCCGGAAGAAGTGGGTGTTTCTTTGCACGCACCCGAACTACTGATTTCAGAAAAGAATCGGGATATCGCTGCAAAAAATATGTGTGAGCTCTTTGCCGGAAGAGGATCTACTGCACAAAATGATGCTGTGATTTTAAATAGCAGTTTGATTTTTTATGTTCAAAATCAAGTTTCCAGCATACAGGACGGAGTTACCAGGGCCAGGG
>JBHEOR010000003.1:0-62641 GCA_046260685.1 Desulfopila sp. | reverse complement strand
TCAAGAAAGTTTCGCTGCTTTCAATTCCTAACAACAAAAAGGCAATTTCATATTTGACCTTATCCATGTTATGTTGCGAGTTGACCTATCCAATTGAAATAATATGGAATCCATGGCGCAGTCCATAATGTCGTATTTTCGCTGTTATTTCATAATGTTCCGTTCTTTTTAAGAAGGTTTCTTTTTTTTCTTTGCAACATAATTTCTTGAGCTATTTTTTACCTTCTCGTTGGCCTCATGCAAGGAAGAAAAAGAAGAAAATCCAAAGAAAAAGTAGGAAGAAGTGACAAAAGTTTACAACTTTAAAAGGAGGGAAGAAAGGCAAACATAGATACAAAGATACAACAAAACTCAACTCGCAACATAATCCATGAGAAGTTAAAGGGGAGTTCGCCAAGCCTCTATTTTCAAAGGGTCATTATTTTTAAAGCGTTCAAAACGTTCAAAGTTCAAAGGGGCAGGTTTGACAATTGGGCATTCAGTTGGCTCTCATCATATTCATGGCGCACAACAAACGAAAACATTATACCGCAGCCTGCTATCATGCCATTCTGCGTGGCAATAAAGGGCAGGATATTTTCCATATGGAACAGGTTCGAGTCCGCTGCTTCTTTCTCCTTCAATAAGGGAGACCTGAAGCAAAAGCGATTGCTGCTTTGCTGGTCCATGATCTCAAACATCTTATCTTGACATCGACTGGCGTGGAAATGCGGCGGGATCTATCGGAATTGGGCCAGGCTGCCACTTGACTAAAGAAGATACTGAAGGATAATCTGGATCGTTCGAGCAAAGTAGCTTCTCTTTGGGTGACACCCATATGTCAAGCCTGACCCTGTTGGATGTCACGCAGGCGCGGGGTTGAACCGCTTCCGTAGTGTTTCGTCACAGCGTAATAATAGTGTTCCCCGCAGGTGCGGGGTTGAGCCGCATAAAACTAGGGTCGGACCACGCTTTATGCGTTTTACAGTTGACCGCCCCACAGGCGGCTTAGAAAACCATTAGCAGTCGTTGGAATTTCAGGACAAATTGTTAGGAAGGCAGTTGTTGCAAAAAATGCAACAGCTCAAAATTAAGGCGGCTAGCAGATTACAAGATATGTTGAGAAAAGAAACAGGCCCGACAATAAAGAATTATGGGGGCATAATTTAAATTTTTTTGGGCAGAACATCCCTATAAGCTATTCTCACCGGAATACGTGCTGCTCGCTGATTCCTTACTGGAGTCAGAGGCTTGGAAAAGATTCGTCGCTTTTACTATAACTATCATCAAGAGTCGGAAAGCTTTTGTGCAAAGATTTTGGCGAAAGGGTTTTTATCTCAGGAGAAGCCGTAACATATATGGAAGGACGAATTGCTGTTTGAAGACAGATCGCCGGCTACCATTGCGCTTCAGCAGATAGACGAGCCGTGGCCTTAGCTTGGCGTTCACGCAACGCATTAAATTTGACACGCGGTATTACTCTGGTTGTACTGGAAACATGAAAACAGCTATTTCAATTCCTGACAATTTATTTCGCAAAGCAGATCAATACGCCAAATATCATGGGCTCTCTCGCAGTGAGCTATTTGCGAAAGCCGTCGAACAATATCTCGAAATACACCCTTCCGATCACATCACCAAACAACTCAATGAAGTTTATTCATCTGAAAAAGCTGAATTAAATGAAATGCTTTCAACCATGCAAATCAGTTCAATAGAAAAAGAAGAATGGTAATAAAAAGAGGAGAAATCTGGTGGGCAGTTTTACCTGAGCCTGCGGGCTCGGGGCCAGGATATAAAAGACCAGTTTGTGGATGACAATGCCAGGAAAGACTGCGTGGAGTTTCGCGATGGCGCCCGTCTGGACTCTGAGGCCACCGCCCATCATGCCTTTAATATTAAAAACATTGACCTTGAGGATCAGCGTAAGATTTGGGTCCCCTTCCATTTTCTACCGGGGAACGAAGGAAGCAGTTACACCGAGAGGCTGTTGTGCCGGAAGGGCAGCAGGTTCGCCCAGGAGATGCTCGAATACGTGCTCACTCTCAGCCACAAGCATTATAGCCCCGTTCTTGTCGGTATTGCCGCCCATGTCTACGCCGACACCTTTGCTCATTACGGTTTTTCCGGAATACCCTGTTGAACACTTCCTTTAACTGGGCGAGACAGCATAGTTTTAGTTAAAAGCTTTAATGTGAAATCGTCTTCTCGATTCCACGGCAAGAGCGAAACCATGCGAGCCATAGCACAGTAACCAAATAATATTTGCGCCCATGTTCCAATACACGGAATCCAATACAACCATTGCATACTTTCTGGAAATGAAATCAGCAGAAGCATGAGGTACCAGAAACGGACTTGAACCGGAAAAGCCTTAATGCTTTTTTCTCGGTTGATATAGTGAAGAAGCTGAACAGATGTTAGACACATTGCGAGAATAAAGCCTAAATCATTTCCTGTCACACCGTAAGTAAGCAGTATTGCTGTTGCCAGCCAATACCACCAGCCAATATTTTTGTACTCAATCATAAACTTGTTTGGTTGCCTTTTTTACACATGAAGATACAAAAAGTTATATCTTTCGATGTGTTGCTGCACAATTCACACCCTGAATTACATCAGGACAAAACGAGACCGTTATCATACCCCATTCTCAAATTTTGGTATCCTGAGTCTTCTCTTTTTCAGAAGAGCGCCATCCCTGAATTTTGCTTTTAAGGGTGTTATAGATATCCTTTGTTTTGGATTTGGTCTTCTGCCACATTGATTTACTTTCCTTCTTTGTTACTTCCGCCACATCTTTACTGGTTTTCTTGGTTTTTTGCCAGGCATCGGCGCTGCCTTCCTTGGTGTTCTCCCATATCTCTTCGGCACTTTGCTTTGTAGCATTCCCTACTGCTTTGCCCGCTTCGGAAATCTCCTCGCCGGCTTTGTTCCAGTCACTCTTCTCTTCTTGAGCCAATGTGGCGGATGGCGCAAAGAATAGTAGAAGCACAGCTATCAGCAGAATCCTTGTCGACAGTGTTTTCATCATCTCCCTCTTTGTTTGGCAAAGATGAACGTTGACCAGTCAATGATGTGGTCTTGCGCAGTATTGCGCGTCTTCTCGCAACTGTTCTACTGTAATTATAGCATAGCGTAATGCAAGAGCTTACATGCCTCTCAGCACAGGGGGTGCAAAACAGGAAAATCCGCCTGCTCAAAATCCTTTCAAACCCTCAAGGGTGGCCCATGGAGCAATTATTAGGCCGACGAAGGAGGCGCCGCCGATGGTAAAACAGTTCAGGGGAAGCAGCTGGTTTTTTGCTCTTTGCTGAATAGTTACGAAAAAAGTAGAGATACTTACCCTGCGGCCGCCAGCAGAGCCTCAACAGGCGGATGGTCGCCTGCCGCAGAGCTTTTGTAAAGGTAGGTTATCTTACCCTCCGGTACGACAACCACGGCACCACCAAGCTGCAGGGCATGCCCCTGAAGCGAACCAGGCATGAAGCCAGCTTTAAGAGCTGAAAAACCCTGGGTAAAGGATTTCATCCCGATGACATCGGCAAGGCTGCTTTTAAACTTCAAAAATTTATAAATCTCGAGAGAAGAATCAGTGAGCAATGTCCCGGGAAATCCTGTCACATCTCTGAACTTTATTAGATCATAGCTTCCACCATTACCAATGACAGTAAGCTGCGCTCCTCGTTGTGAAAAATCATCCAGATACCCTGCCAGTTCAGCAACCTGCTGACGGCACATCACTCAGCCAAAATGACGAACAAAGACCAAAACGGCAGTTCCTTTCAGCCATAAGGAGGATAGCTTGACAGCTTCATCGCTGTCATCATAGACGTTAAAAGAACCAAACTCTTCAACAGAAAGCTGATATTGAACCATCTCACACTCCTGATTAATCTGAAACTTGCCTGTTTAGACTGGTAAAACCAGCAGCCAGGAAGTAGTTACGTTATAAGACTTGTCTTTAGATGAGCAAGACAGTAAGCATTTTTGCAGAGAAGGATACACCACAAAAACTCGGAGACTGGAGTACAACAGGATGAAGTGAATGTATCTGTGAAAGTATATTTCCAGTTGTCCAGTTGGTTTAGCAATCCATTCATTGGAAATAAGAGATTCAGGAAGAATATCTCAGTCTGACCATCTAAAAAATCATGTAATACCCTCTCCATTTCTTTATAAATGGTTTATTGTAAGGTCAACGGCCATTAATAGAGAGGACGGAAGATGACACGAATAGCACTTGTATCACAAAACCCCATGGACCGTGGGGCATACCTGGATCAAGCAGGATTACCCAGTAACTACATGGAAGATTATTCCCTCATGGGCTTTATCGTTGACCACTACCAAGACGCACTTGATATTATACGTTCACGGGGGATCGAGGTTTATGAACAGCAATCAGGGGCTGCAATAGGTATTACTGCTCCTCGAGAAATACTGGAAATTCGAGACCTTCTTTCGGCGCACGATATAGACTGCTCCTATGCGGATATAGCAGACACACTGTACCAGGCATGATGATTATCGGGCTGCCGGTCGGCAGCAGGCGGATTCTTTTCCTCATGTCTTTTGTGTATGGTGTACTCAACTTCACCAATGTCAAGCGAGTCATCGCGACTCTTCGTTCTTAGGGACCGCTCAAGATGCCAAGGTGTTTTTGAGCGACTCCTTGACTTCATTAGCAATGTCTAAATAAGCAGTTCCCTGTCAAGATATCCTCAAATATTTTCCCGAATCAAGGCGAAGGAAACTTGCGAAGATGTCACCGTGCTTCTGCCGAAGGTATAGAAAAATATTGCCCAGAGCAGCTGGAGTCCGATAATGACCCCGGGATTCCATAAAATCTTGATTCCCTGTGTTATGCTTGGTTCCTCTATTTGGGGGACAGGCACGGCGAAGCTGATGCCCACGATATAGAGAACGCTGATAACTCCCATTTTCTGGTAGGTCGATATCTTGCTGAACCCGCGAAAGTCGGCCCGCAGTGTTTCGGAGAAAATACGCCATAGTTGGGTGAGCATCATGGTGAGCAGCAGCGCCTCGGTGAAGCTCCCCTGGAGAAAGAGCCAGGCGCCCACAAGCGCGCCGCAGGTATACAGGACGCAGGTAATTGCCTGGATGGGAATGAGTTTTTTGCCGTTGAGCTGGGCTTCGTAGGAAACCTTTTTGTTGTCGCCGTCAAAGATGAAATTGATTTTAGCAAAAACAAAGCGGAGCAGCCTGCCGGAGTCTTGTATCGGTTTGCCGTAGCAGCAGCCATAGCTGATACAGCCAAGTCTGCCCAGGCCTTCTCCTAATGTATAGGCGATGGACAGGGCTGCAAGCAGGGGGATCATGGGCATGTGGGTTTCGGTATAACTTGCCATCACGCGGCTGGTGGCAAAAATGGCCCATGGAGCAATGATTACGCCGACAAAGGAGGCGCCGCCGATGGTAAAGGTGTGGCGCTTTTTCTCGACAATAATGGCCACCAGCCGGGCAGCCGGCAGGCAGAATGCCAGGACCACCAGGGTTGCCAGGATGGCTCCTGAAATGGTGACATGGATTGCCTGCAAAAGGATGAGCAGCAGAGCAAAGGAGAGGAGCTGGCTTGTGGCGATGAAAAATCCGTAGTAGGTGAGGTTGGTGCCGTGCCAGACGTTGGCTTCATTCTTGCGCAACGGCACCACGGCCAGCATCTGCCATCTCTCGCCGGGAAGGTGCTTGAAGGCCCAGGCGAGAAGCGCCATGAGCAAGAGACCAAAGCCTGTTAAAAAAAAGATGTCATGCATGATTTTCTCCTTCCTCATAGAATGGTTGTAATTATTTTCGTCGGGCGATGTTTGAGCGTACTTTGATATCGGTTTCCACCAGTGGTTTTCCAAATCTCCGGGTGAAGCGGCTGTTGACGTCGTGTCGGCAGGAATTTCGAATGAGATCTTCGCAGAAGTCTATTCTGTTGGGTTGAAAGAGCAGCGCAACCGTTGAGCTTCCCGGCCTGAACAGGCTCTTGGGACAGCCTCTGCGGAGGAACATGCCTTTTTCCACGTCTCTGGGGTTGTCATATTTTTCTTCACTGTAACATTGGACGATATCGCCGATCATCAGGGCAACTATCTCCACCATGGCGACCATGCCGATGTTTGAGCCGCCTTCGATATCGGTGTCGATGAGTGTGACAACTCTTCTGTTTTTGGAGTAAACGGAGGCTATGGCAACCTGGGCAATGGGGTTGCACGAGTGATAGCGGCCGTCAACGGTATAGAAGTCAACAACTTTGCCGCTTATCGGTACATGATTGTAGTGGTATTTATCCGGTGTAAGCCGGAATATGGCGTAATCGCCGCCGAAAAATCGGGGATACCAGGGGCAGTCGATACCCAGCAGCTCACGAATTTCAAAGAATTTGCTTTTTATAAAGACGCTGGAGGCGTTGGCGAAGCTGCCGATGAGGACACGCGAGTCGGCAGGTGATACAACCGTGTCCGTCTGCTTTTCCATGGGCCGGGTCTGCCAGTAGCGAATGCGGCGCTCGAAGACCCGGCGCTGAGTGGTGTAATATGATAAAGGCTCGACACATTCACGCCAGTCGGCGTTAAGTGCTTCAAAGAGTCGCAGGGGGCTTTTGCTGCGTCCGGTACCAAGGTCGTAGTGCATGAACCCTAAAAGACTGGACATTCTGCGCGAAGTAAGGGCATTGAACATGGCAGGCGCGCTCTCGCGCAGATTGTTGTAGAGGAAATTGACGCTGCGGTCGGCAATCAGTCGTTCGTTAATGACCTGCAGTGTTGCTCTGTCCACATATTGGTGCTGATATACTGGTCTATCCATGGTGGCGCTCAGTTCTGAAGTTGCTGATGATGAATCACCACCAGACATATATGCAATAATTTTCGCAAAGTTGCGCTATCCGCTGTTTCTGCCGGTATCGATTGGCGATGCCGGGCGATAAATTCTTCTGCATCTATTCCAGCGGGCAAATCTGCTAATGTGCGGCAGTCGACATCGCTTTTTTGTGCCAGATCCCGACAATCCTGCAGCAGGACATCCAGGCCTTCTTCCATGTGATGTTTTTTGAGTTCGCCGCGATAATATTTTTCCGTTGTTGCATTAAAGTCATGCGCTGCAACATTGAGGGGCTTGCGGTGGTGGGGCAGTTGCTTGCCCACGCCCTGCAGAATTTTGTTGAGTGCCGATGGCGTGCGCCCTCTGAGACGGTTTTCCAGTGCATCCAGTCCATCTTCTATCTTTGAGGTGGTGACCAAACGTCCACCGTCTTGTCGAAGAACTTGCAGCAGCGCCAGTTTATAGTCGTTGCTGTTGACGCGAAGATAGCCGCGGTAGCGGTTCGAACGCCGTATTGAGTTGACATGCTCCAGGATTTTCCGGAGAAAACCATTGTCGCTGTCGGCGCGGATGTAAAAGGTGGGAATACCAATGGCACTGGCAAAGAATATCTGGCGCCGTTCACTTTCCGTTGAAGGCGTATCCGGTATATCGTTATGGCGGATTTTCTCCTGAAGGATGTATTTATAGGCAAGGGCGGTGATAAGGTTCTGCATATCCACCGCCTCGGCCATATCGTCCCGCAGTGAATGGAAAAGCGAATAGCTGCGCCCCTCAAAACCGGCGTATCCGGATGCCGCCTTGAGCCGCTGGCGGTAGAGGAGGTAGATGGACATGCGGCTGTCAAAAACGCCCATTTCCGTCAGTTCTTCCTTGAGCTGAAAATGATTGTCCATCATACCGTTCAGGCCTGGGCTGGTTTCCGTGGACAGCAGCGATACAAGATAATCGACGAGCCGAAAGTCGGGCACCAGATCACCACGTAGGCCAAACACCCTGGCAAAAAGAGCATCGAACCAGCGTGGCCCGAATGGCGTGAAGGAGCGACCAAGAAAGCTGATTTTGGCCTTCTTTTTCCAGCGCCGCCACACCATGCGCAGATGGGTATAGTCCAGCTCATGGGGCAGGAAGCCAAGCACATTTTCCGGATGAAAGTCCTGGAAATCTATTCGATATGGTGCAGCGCTATAGGTGTTGACGAAAAGCGGAAGAAAATGTTCTATGATTTTAATGGCGAGATCACCGATGTATTTTTCTACATCCGGGGTAAAGCCCGAAGATGGATCTTCGGCAAGCGATGTCAAAACCCGGCTGCCCAGTGAAACATGGGTGCCGTTGTTGGCAAGACAGGTGTTTGAGGTATTGGGCAGTGTTACCAGATTATTGGTCAGGATACCGGCGTCTTTAAGCTTGCCGATGGTATTGAGCTGGCTTCTGGAAAGAGTCCTGTGGCACACTCCCATGTAATGGTGCTTTTCTTCTCCCCTGTCCCAGCCGGACAGGCAGGGGCTCATGAAGAGATGGCGGTAATAGCCATCCGGTACCAGATCGTTAAGCAGTTTCTGCCGGGATGGGGCGTGCGGGGCAAAGTAGATGAGGCCTTTCTGGCCCGAGTCCCGCAGGTCGAATGTTGTGTTGGCATACTGCACCAGCAGTTGGGTGAACAGTAGTGTCCGTGCTGTCTCGGCCGCGGCGAGTTTGCCGATGGAGTCGTTGGTGGCGCGGGGGATGGTGAAACTGAGTATTTCCGGCGAGGTATTGTCGCTTACCAGGTTATCCAGCAGTTTTTTGCCTGTGTCGCCATATGGTCTGGGCATGTCACCACCGCTTATATCCGCCAGGGCCAGTTTGAGCAAATAGCTTATGGGAAGACGCAGTTGTTGCTCGCCGTTGTGGTGACAAAAGAAGCGATGGAGGTCGCCGCGTTTGCCGGCCCCCGGATCGCTTTTATCGGCGAGAAAGTCATGCGCCAGTATCTGCTGGGTCCACGGAGCAAGTTTGTCTTGAGGGAGCCGTACCCAGCTGTTTTCCCAGACGTTTGTGGTATTTTTGTAGAGAAAATTTTCCAGCCCTTCTACTAATTCAGAAGAAATATCTCCTGTTTCCGAACGCTTGAGAACATTTTTATAATAGCTGGAATTCGCGATTGAAAGCGGCAGATCGACATGTGTGTGTTTGCCCTCAACGGCAACCTGCAGCTCGTACTCCATACCGACGGTGGTGTCGGACCCGATAAAGGGTTCAATGGTTTTTGCTGTATCTCCGTGAAGAAAGCGGACGGCCTTGCCTTCTACCGTAGGCTGTTCCTTGCCTGTTTGTCGTCTGTTTGTCATCTGTATATTGGGTGTATGGAAGAACACGTCGCTAAGTCTCCTCGTGGCTGGATAACGGTTTATCGTGCAGTATAAGGTTGTTGAGAAACTGCTTGCTGCAGGCCTTCCACGACCAGTTCATGGCAAACTTTCTGCACGATTGAGGAGAAACCTCCAGTGCCTGTAGTGCGGCTTTGCGCAGATCGTTGTCCAGGTAGCCGTTGATGCCGTTGCGCACTGTTTCAACGGGCCCTGTTACCGGATAGGCGGCAACCGGGACACCGGATGCCATGGCTTCCAGGAGCACGACTCCAAATGTATCGGTAAGGCTTGGGAAAACAAAGACATCGGCGGAGGCAAACAGTGCGGCAAGCTCCGTGCCCTGTTTGTATCCGGTGAACAGAACCTCGGGGTATTTGGTGCGCAGATTTTCAAGGGCGGGTCCGTCACCGACAACACATTTTGTACCGGGAATATTCAGTTTGAGAAATGTTTCAATATTTTTCTCCACCGCCACTCTACCGACATAGATAAAAACGGGTCTGAGCACATGTAAAGCGCTGCGCGCTTGGGGCCTGAAGACTTCTGTGTCGACGCCGCGTGACCACAGTGCCAGGTTGGAAAATCCGCGATTCCGTAATTCGTCCCTCAAGGCCGATGTGGCAACCATGGTTGTGCCGGCGGCGCGATGGAATCTGCGCAGAAGAGCGTAGCTCAATGCCGGCGGTATCGGCAGGCGCATACGCATATATTCTGGAAATCTGGTGTGGTATGAGGTGCTGAAGGCAAAGGATTTCTTCCTGCATACTGACCTGGCCGCCCAGCCGAGGGGCCCTTCAGTGGCAACATGGATGCAGTGAGGATCAAAAAAGAGAAGCTTTTGTTTCACAGCCCCGGCTCCGGCGACGGACAGCGAGATCTCCGGATAGGTCGGGCAGGGCAATGAGCGAAACAGCCGAGGAGTGATTGCTTCCACCTGGTAGCCAAAGGTTTCAAGATCGGCTATGGTTCTGCCCAGCGTGGTAACAACCCCGTTAATTTGTGGGTGCCAGGCATCCGTCACTACTGCGATCTTTTTCATACTCGTGTCGAGGAAGTGTTTCCGGTAACGGGTTTTTCACCGACCAGTTGATGATGCCCATAGTACCGTTATGGTTTTCCGCAAGGGCTGTGCAGCTTTCCACCCAGTCTCCGGCGTTGCAGTATAATGACTCTCCCATCTGCTTGATGGCGGCATTGTGAATATGGCCGCAGACAATACCGTCAACCTTGTGCCTGTTGATTTTTCCGAGAAGTGTTTCTTCAAAATCGCTGATATAGTTCACAGCCTTTTTGCATTTATGCTTGAGGCAGGCGGAAATAGAAAAATAATCTTTGCCGAAAAATCGGCGAACCCTGTTGTAATAGCGGTTGAGGCTGAGCAGCCAGTCATAGAGAACTCCTCCCAGGCGTGCCAGCCATGGACTTTTCTGAATAATGCAGTCGAACGTATCCCCGTGGAGAACAAGATATCTGCTGCCGTCGACGGCGGTGTGTACGGTTTCTTCAAGGATCTCGATGCCGTTGAATCTGGAACCGATGTAGTTGCGCAGCACCCCATCATGATTCCCCGGCATATAAACCACCCTGGTGCCGTTTTGGGCTTTTTGTAGAACAAGATTGACGATCTGGCTGTTGATGCTGGGCCAGTACCATTTCCTGGCCAGCTGAAGAAGGTCGAAAATGTCACCGACCAGATAGAGGTAATCTGAGTCGGTTTGCTGCAAAAATTGGTAAAGTTGACGGCTTTTTATGTTTTTGCCGCCGAGATGGGTATCAGAGATCCAGATGCTTCGAAAATTGATGGTCATGGCATCCTCGCTATGCTGTTGGATTTTGTACAGAGAATACCTCCGCCATATTACGATTCTGTAAATGTTGCGTTATAATCAGCTTTTGCCGTTCTAACCAAAATGAAACAAAATCTCTTTTCGATCCATGGTGCTGCTCCACTAACATAACCTTAATATAAAACTAACAGCACACTAGGGCTGTGCGTGTACGCTGTATTCTCAGGGCGCACTGAACAGGCAATACGGCCGAAAACTGCAAGCAATTGCAAGGGCCGTAATCCGCGTATTGATGAACATAGTGGTGGCATATGAAAAGAATGAAGAAAACAAAAATTACGGTGACTCTGGGGCCGAGCTCGTGCTCTGCCGCAGATATAGCGGCTCTGACCAGGGCAGGGATGGACATCGCCCGCATCAACCTTTCCCATGGCGACCGTGGCAACCATGGTGAACTCATTAAAAATCTCAAAAAGGTACGCAAGAAACTCAACAAGCACACCGCCATTCTCCTCGACACCCGTGGACCTGAAATACGGGTGGGCCAGATTGACGAACCGCTTATGCTGATTGAAGGCCGGACCGTCTCTATCAGCGGTCGTTTTACAAAATGTTCCATCCAACAGATCAGTGTTAACCATACGGGGCTCGCCAGGGATGTCAGAGCCGGCGACAAGGTGCTTCTCGATGACGGCAAAATAAAGCTTTGTGTCGAGTCGGTCGAAGGTGACGACATTTTATGCAGGATACTTGTCGGTGGCCTGCTGGCCAGCAGGAAACGGGTTTCTGTGCCGGGTGTCGATGTGGATCTCCCCCCTTTGTCAGAGGAGGATAGGTCCGACATACTGTTTGGCATCGAACAAGAGGTCGATTTTATTGCCGCATCCTTTATCAGAAAAGCCGAAGATGTCCAGGCTATTCGAAGCATTCTTGATGAAAATGGAGGCAGTCAAGACATCATTGCCAAAATTGAGAACCGGCAGGGAGTTAAAAACATAGAAGAAATACTGGAGGTTTCCGATGGGTTGATGGTGGCCAGAGGCGACCTCGGTGTGGAACTGCCCGCAGAAGAAGTTCCGGTTATCCAGAAAAGGCTGATCAAGGCCGCCAATGCAGCAGGCAAGCCGATAATCACAGCCACCCAGATGCTGGAGTCGATGATAACGAGCCCTTCTCCCACCAGGGCGGAGGCTTCGGATGTGACCAACGCGGTAATGGACGGTACCGATGCCGTGATGCTCTCGGGGGAAACGGCCATGGGTAAATATCCCATTGATGCGGTTAAATTTCTGACAAGATGCACTGAAATCACCGAGGCGGCCCTGGATTACCAGTCAATGCTCTCCGCCGGCCTGCGCCGCAATAGAGATATCGTCGCCGATGCTATAGCCTACGCTTCCTGTGCAACAGCGGCGGATCTTTTGGCGGCGGCAATTGTAACGGTGACCTCATCGGGATCAACGGCACGAAAAGTGGCCATGTACCGTCCGGCTTCACCGATTATTGCGGTTGGCTCCGTGAAAAAGAGTATTCGCAAGCTGCAACTTATACGCGGGGTTACGCCGCTGCTGTGCAAGTCGGGTGCTACCATGAACAAAGAAATCAAGAACGGCATCAAGGCCGCACTTCTTCATGGTTTACTGGAGACCGGTGACACTGTTGTCATAACTGCCGGACTCCCTTTGCATACAGCGGGCACCACCAATATGCTGCGTGTTCATATCATCGAGCAGGAAAAGGAGAACACAGGAGTGCAAAATGCAGTTCTTTCAAGTACACTATGAATCTCCTGTTCTACTGTATCTACTGTATCTACTTATAAGGCAAGCGACTTAATTTGGCCAGCCCCGGTATTTGTACCTGTTTATTCAACTTCATCCCAGGAAAGATATGGTTCAAAAACGTAAATTCTTCATTCTCGACACCAATGTGATTCTCCATGACAGTACCTGTATCAATCATTTTGAAGAACACGATATTATACTTCCTATTACCGTTCTTGAAGAGTTGGACGGTTTTAAAAAAGGAAATCAGACAATCAACTATCATGCCCGGGAATTTGTTCGTTCTCTGGACAGTCTCAGCTCGGAGGAGATGCTCAATGGCGGTATGAGCCTGGGAGAAGGCAAGGGGCGTTTATTCATACGCCTGGAGCGGGAGATGCACGATGATCTCATCGCCATCTCCCTTGATTTCAGCAAAAAGGACCATCAGATACTCAATATCGGATATTACGTTTCGCTGGAAAACGCGGATACGCAGGTTGTCCTGGTGAGCAAGGATGTCAACCTGCGTATGAAAGCGCGTTCCGTGGGTCTGCTTGCAGAAGATTACACCACCGACAATATACCGGATCCGGACATGCTCTATTCCGGATGCCGGTACGAGGAACATGTCTCCGCTGAATTTCTGGAAAATTTATATTCACAGAGCGATGGGGTCAGCGTGACGGAAATGGGGGGCGCCAGACAGCTCTGCCCCAATGAGTTCTTGGTTCTGCGCAACGGCAGCAGGTCGGCTCTGGCCACGTTTGACGGCAGCGGCACGACAATACAGCGCATCGAAAAGCAAATACTGTACGGCGTCGTCCCGCGGAATGCAGAGCAGACCTTCGCCGCGCATGCCCTGCTCGATCCATCACTGCCCCTGGTCACGCTTTCCGGAAAAGCGGGTACGGGGAAGACCCTTCTTGCGCTTGCCGCTGCCCTGGAAGAGCGTAAAAACTACCGCAAAATAATGCTGACCCGTCCGATTATTCCCCTTTCTAATAAGGATATCGGCTATCTTCCGGGTGATATTCAGTCAAAACTCAACCCGTATATGCAGCCGCTTCATGACAACCTGGCCTTTATTCGCGGGCAGTTTCCCGAAAAAAGCGAGATGCACCAGCGCCTCCATAAGATTCTGGAGGAAGGTAAGCTCTGCATCGAACCTCTTGCATATATGCGGGGCCGCAGCCTGGACAGGATATATATGATCGTTGATGAGGCCCAGAATCTTACCCCTCATGAGGTCAAAACGATTATTACCCGTGCCGGGGAGGGGACCAAGATTGTCTTTACCGGGGACATTTATCAGATTGATCATCCCTATCTCAACAGTCGGTCCAACGGTTTGAGCTATCTGATCAACCGCATGCAGGGCCAAGCCATTTACGCCCACATAGATCTGCGCAAGGGAGAGCGCTCCGCACTGGCCGAACTTGCCAGCAATCTTCTTTAAGGGTCTGCTCAAAAATAACCTCACATTTGCGAACGTATTTTTGAGCGAACCCTAAGCCCGACAGCCAGGACGGTGCGTCCAGGGAAAATGGACCGGGCCGGTATTCTGGGGCCTGCAGGTCATGAAGGGTTGGAGAATTTCAAGCTCTGCCCTTTGAGAATATTATCAACCGAGATCATATTGCCTTTCATGTAGAAGATGTTGGGTTTGGTGTTGTCTTCCGGTCGAAGCACCCAGACGGCCTCTTCTATCTGGTGCACCAGTTTGTAGACCACATCATCCGGATCTGCAATATTGCCGAAGGTACGTGTACCCGTAGGGCAGGCGGCGGAACAGGCGGTGAGCGTTTCTCCTTTGGAGAGCCGTTTTTCCCAGCAGAAGTCGCACTTGTCGATGGCCCGGTGATTCTCGCTGAAATAGCGGGCGTCATAGGGACAGGCCAGCATGCAGCTTTTGCAGCCTATGCATTTTTTGTGGTCCATCATAACAATGCCTGTGACCGCATCCTTGTAGGTTGCCTTGGTCGGACAGCCGCGGTAACAGGGCGCGTTGTTGCATTGGTTGCAGAGCACCGGAATAAATTCCACCTGTTTGTCCAGGGTGCCAGTGAACTTTTTGGTCAGAATCCTGGTGCGATATTCAGGAGCCGGTACATTATTTGTCGTGTTGCAGGCCTCGACGCACAGTTCACAATTGATGCAGAGTGCCTGGCGGATAACCATGGAGTAGTGCGGATTGTGGGGGTATTGTTCTACTATCGGTCTTCCCGATGAGGCGTGGCCGGTGGCCACCAGGGACGTGAGTGAGAGAATCCTGCCTCCGGCATATACTCCGGCGATGGCAAATCCCCATTTCAGGAATTTTCGTCTCTCTTGTGAGGTGACGGATGCCGTTCCTTCATTTTTCAGGGTATCTATGACAGGAAATTTCATGGACAAAGACTCCTTGGTTTCGCGATTTTTTGGTTCTGCATGTCATGCTATGGTGATCACAAGATCTTGTGGTGCCGCTTCATGGCCTCTTCTTGGGTTTCATCCTCAAGCATATAATGGATACCGCCGCAACCGGGGCAGACATAACCGCCCTCCGGTACAATCTCATGTTTTTCAAGTTGATGGCCGTTGAGCACCTTTTCGCCGACCAGATAGTCCAGCATGACAAAGGTCATGCCGCAGACAGAAATGACGATTTCATGAAAGGAAGGCATGTAGTCGATCTTCCCCATGGCCTCTTCCACACCGAGGTCATGGTAGACCGAGAACATCTGACCGGGAATGACGATATTGTAGCGCATGAAAAAGATTCCCACCATCATCAGTCCAGAGGCAACCAGCATCATGTTGAGATTGTTGCCGCGGGAGCGGATAAGCAGAAACATGGGGATGACCATGCCGAGCAGCACTTCAAAAACCCAGAAGCTGAAGGCGTAATCACCTGCAACCAGAGAGAGTATGACCATTGCCTTACCGTGGGAGACAGAACTTGTGATAATTTTCCAGACAGTAAAGAAAAAGATGACCGCGATAAAATAGATGGTCAATTGACAGATGGCCCTCATGGCCCGTTCCATGCGCTGGTTCATGATTTCGGGGTTGATTTTCCAGGCCAGTGTGGTGAAGAACAGTACCGCGCAGCCGCCGGACATGGCGGCGGAAAAAATAAAATAGATGGGCAGGTAGGGACCATACCAGAAAGGGCGACCATGGAGCATGCCGAAGATGGCCCCGAGATTGCTGTGCGCGGCGATTCCCACAACCAAACCGAAAAATCCCATGATCCTGGAAATGGAATGGTTTTGTTCCAGCAAAAAGTAGTATTCAATCATCATGAAAACCAGATAGGCGCCGTAGAGTGTCCCCATCCACCAGAGGTTGGAGGTCAGGTTTGGTGAGATGACGTTATACAAAAACATGCGGAAAGGATTTTCGATTTCGAAAAAGAGGATCACAAAACCGCCGAGCATAAAGATTATGGAGAGAAATACCGTTCTCTTAGCTATCGGCATGAAAGCCTCGCCGCCGAAAACGTGGCCGAAGGAAGAGACGATACACAGCCCGGTTGAGGTGACAACGCAGAAAATATAGGCGGCGATCAGATGACCCCATATTATTTCACGGGTGACGTTGTAGACATGATGATAGCCGGCGAAATAGGCATGGGCTCCGACGCCAAGCCCGGCCAGGGTCAGCAGGGCGAAAGAGGCCATCGCCATCTTGTATGCCATGCTCGAATTTTTCAGGGCCTGCACTCCTTGAAAGCCCCATCTCTTGGATATATTCACCTTTGTGCCAATCATAAGCTCACCTGTATGCTGGTCGTTGATGGTGTGACCGTGTCGTGGTTCATCGGTACTGACAGGACAAAACGTCTTTATCTCCCCCTGCAACAATGATTAATCGCTGGTGCTCTCACCTCTTTTTTCCTGCAACTTCTGGTATTCCTTTACGCCGATATGGCAGACGGTACACCTGGTCAGGTAGCCGAAGGCGTGGTCGGCGTCGTGGCAGGTGCCACAATAGCGGGCATGCAGTCTCTCTAGATACTCGCGTTTGCCCTCTTCGGTATCGATGTTGTGCCGTTCCTGCTCCTCAACGGTACCTCTTTTCATCTCGAAAACTTCCTTGTGGCAGCTTTCGCAGGCGATATTGCCGCGTTCGACATGGATGTCATGGTCGAAGACGACCGCTTTTACGGGATAGGTGAAGACCACCGGCTCGTCGGGAGCGTTATGGCAGGCGCCGCATTGGGTGGTGGTACTGAAAGCCATGCCGCCGTCGTGGCATTGACCGCAGTATTTTCCCTCGGCAAAGGCCGCCATGGTGAAGTCGCCTGCTTCAAGGACGGCGCCCTCTTCCATTTCAAAAAGCTCAAAATGGCAGTCCTCGCAGGAAAAACCCATGCTGGTGTGGCTGTAATGGCTGAACATGGCATGAACGGGCGTTTCCCATACAATCGGTGCTTGGGGTCCGTATTCGGCTTCATCATAGGTCTCATCGGTGGTTGCCGTCTGCTGTGTCATTCCGTTGGCTACCAGCAGCACTGCTCCGATGCCGGCCAAGACAAGAATGATGGTAGCCGCTTGAAATTTCTTCATCTTTTCGGTGTCCTCACTGAAAGAGTGGATAGCGCATACAATAAATTATACGGACCCTAAGGATTGTGAGCGGTACGGCACAAGGTACCGATCAGCCATCTACATTCATGCTTGTATAGTTTAAAATCTCCGTGACTGTCAAGAGAAAACAGGAAAGGTTCTTATTTCAGTGTCTGTCCAGAAAGGAGATTTTCCACCGATTTTTAACGTGTTCACTTTCCTGTTCTACGTCGAGGCGCTCTAAAAATTGAACCATGGGCGGCAGATAAGTGATATCGGAGTCTGCAGGTACCAAAAGGGCATATCGCCGGCCTTGACTGCCCGGGCCATTACTGGAAAGTGATGAAAATTGATTAAGAATCTGTTATGTTGCTCTAGCCTCTTGGGAGTCGATATTTTTGTCATCCTGTTGGCTGAAAAACAAGATGTTTTCAGTGTTTGAACTCCTGGTAAACGCTGCAGCCTTTTTTATCAGCGTGTTTGGGTATGTACCATGAACACATTTTTGAAAGGTATCTGCTGGCTCGCCCTCATCCCCTGCCTGCCGTGCCTTGTCATGGCCCTAGAGATCACGGAGTCCGATACCGCTATCGGCCAATCGATCATCGAGTATAAGGAGCAGAGGTGGGGCCTCGGTTTTGGCGTGCGGGTGGCTTCCACGCCATTCAAGGGTGCATCCTCCAGTCTCTATGACCTCATCCCGCTATTTTACTACGAGGATGAATATCTCTATCTCGAGGGCCTGGAGGGTGGTCTCAAACTGCTGACGGCCGACGAGTACCATTTGCGCCTCCTGGCCCGCCGGCGCTTTTTTGATGTACCGGATGATGAGTACGCCCACCTGATCGACACCGATGTACTTGACTGGGGCCTCCAGCTGCGCTACCAGCCCGACAATATACCACTCTATTTTGAGGCCAATATCATGGCTGACCGACGTCAGCGCCTCTCCTCTAACTGGCGGACAGGTATGGTGATGCGGGAGGGAGTGTTCATTGTTGACCCCTATATCAACCTGCGTCTGAAAGACTCGCGCTTCAACGATTATTACTACGGCCTCGGCGTTGATGACATAGGCTCCGGACTGGATATCAGTTTGGGTGTGGAGACCAGAGCTCCCCTGGTTGAGGATGTGTTTCTTTTGGCATCGGTGGAGGCCACGTGGCTTGACAGCAATGCCCGCGGTTCAATCTTTGTGGAGGATGATTTCCAGCACAATATCTTTGTCGGAGTCGGCTATCACCACGGTAATACCACCATCCGCAAATCAGCTGTAGACGCAAAACCCTTTTTGCGTTTTGCCCATGGCTGGGCCACCCCGTCCGACCTCAGAGATATCCTCTCCTTTGACAGCCAAAAGGATGAGGAGAATAATCAGCTCACCTCCATCTTTTACGGGCACCCCCTGGCAGATGATCTCTTTGGCCTGCCGATCCAGAGCTACCTGACACCGGGTGCGGTATGGCACTGGCATTCCGATGTCCAGCAATCGAGCCAGGAATATGTTCTGGCCTTTAAGCATTTCTATACCTTTGACTGGCCGGTGACCTGGCGTTTCGGTGTGGGGGAGGGACTTTCCTACGCTGCAGATATCAGCTACATTGAGCAGACCAATATGGATGATAAGAATATCGAGGCCAGTAACTGGCTGCTCTACCTCGATCTCTCCCTGGAACTGGAACTTGGTGACATCACCGGCCTTGACTCCATGAATGATGTCTGGCTGGGCTACTCCATCCATCACCGTTCCGGCATCTTCGGCAGCTCGTCGGTGTTCGGCAACGTCGAAGGCGGCAGCAATTACTACACCATTACCCTGCAGTATCACTTTTAGACAAACAAAAAACCGCCGCAACTATCAAAAAAAATCAGTCGTGGCAACGGATTTGTGTGTGGCTGCTGCCGGCATGAGGATAGTCTGTTATCCGGAAGCATCCGGGATATTCGTATTTGCCGGAATAACTGATACTATCTGTTATTGCCTTTTGAGGGCGCTTTCCCTTCGGCCCAGGTCCATGCTTGGCAAAGGAGCCTGGCCTTGGGAGGTATGGGTATAAAGAAGATATGGACACATGCGAGGAGCCCGACAAGCAGAAGGGCGAGTACAATGCTTAAAGCCACCATGGATACCCCGTTTTCGTTTGAATACCTCTTGTATTTTCGCTTCACCTGATACAACAATACCCCTCCAATATTTTAAAATAATGAGTTGTTTATTAGGAAAATGTTACTGCAGGTATGCTTTTGCAGTAATCGCTGTATGCCGGCAATGGTCGAATGGCGTCTTTTTGCGGTTTTCAAAATCGGCGCCGGCATCCTTGCTGTTCAGTTGATCCTCCCGGTAGCTGTGCCACCCAGCCAACATGAATATTACAAAGGTATAACGGTACTCTAATCCTGGAGTGTTTTAGTGCTGTCTGTTACCGGAGAAAATGCCGGCAGATAGGCGGACCTGAAATCGATCTGCTGGGTTGTTATCAATTGAAAGGAGCTGCAATGTCAAAAAAAATACTTGTTCTTGGAGGCGATGGTTTTTGCGGATGGCCCACCAGTCTCTATTTTTCCGAAGCGGGATACGATGTCATAATCGTCGATAACCTTTCCAGAAGAAAAATAGATGTGGAGCTTGAATGCGATTCGCTGACGCCCATTCAGCCTTTGAGTAAACGCATAGAGGCCTGGCGGGAAGTAACCGGCAACCATATAGAATTTGTCAACCTGGATGCGGCCTTGCAATACCACAAGCTGTTGACATTGATACGGCAGCACAAGCCCCGGGCCGTTATTCATTTTGCCGAACAGCGGGCCGCGCCGTACTCCATGAAAAGCTCCTACCACAAGCGCTATACTGTCAATAACAATATCAATGCCACGCATAACATACTGGCGGCCATAGCTGAATCAGGCGAGGACGTGCACCTGGTCCATCTCGGCACCATGGGAGTCTATGGTTACGGCACGGCGGGCATGGATATTCCGGAAGGCTATCTGAATGTGATGGTGGAAGATAATGACGGCAGGACCAGGGATTTCGAGATCCTCTATCCGGCAAATCCCGGCAGTATCTACCATATGACAAAAACCCAGGATGCCCTGATGTTCTACTATTACAACAAAAATGACGGCATACGCATAACAGATCTGCACCAGGGGATTGTCTGGGGAACCAATACCGACGAAACCCTGCTGGATGAGCGGTTGGTCAATCGCTTCGATTATGACGGTGATTACGGCACGGTGTTAAACCGTTTTTTAATGCAGGCGGCCATTGATCATCCTTTGACGATCCATGGTACCGGCGGCCAGACCAGAGCGTTCATTCATATCCGTGATACGGTGAAATGCATCAGGCTGGCTGTTGAACATCCGCCGAAAACCTTTGAGCGGGTCAACATATTCAACCAGGCCACCGAAGTGCACAAGGTTAAAGAGTTGGCCACGCTCATCGCTGATTTGACAGGTGCCACGATCAGGTACTATATCAACCCGCGCAAGGAAGACTCTGAAAACAGTCTCAAGGTGCAGAATAAAAAGTTTCTTGAACTGGGGCTGGAGCCGGTTACTCTGAAAAACGGTCTGCTCGAAGAGGTCCTCGATATTGCCAGGAGGTATAAACACCGGTGCGATACGTCCAGGATTATCTGCACCAGCCGTTGGACCGATGCTATTCCGGAGGACCGGGAGGGCAGGGAAATGCCGCTGGCAAACTAAGGGTCCGCTCAAAAATAACTTCACATTTGCAACCGTATTTTTGAGCGAACCCTAAGAGTTGAGCAAATAGATGTCATTCGACGAAGAAGCAAAGTCGCCCTGTTTGGCTCTCAGAGCTGTTCATAGAGGCTGTTGACCATCCATCCGCAGGTACATTGCGGACATTTTCGCAAAAGCATCTGTTTAATTCGCCGCCTGTAATCCTCCGAGCTCAGTATGACGTGCAGTGACTCCTCATGGATGTTGCCCATCGGCACCATTGCCCAGCATCCCGAATAGACATCGCCGTTTGGTGCGATATCGACATTGGTAAAGCCCAGAATGCAATAGCGGGGAAAACGCCCATGAAGAAGGTACTCTGCCATGGTATCTATTTGTCGTCTGCCGAAGGAGAATGCTGCCGGTGTCGCTGCATGTGCCTGCCGGATAGAAGCCAGAGCCGCCTCGATACGTTCAGTTTCCCGCGCCTCAAGCTGGGTGCCGGCAATATCCTGGAAGAAATACAGGTGCGTATCGAAGAGATTGACAAACCATTGGATCTCCAGTTCCCGGCACACCGAAATGAGGTGCTCGGTTTCTCCAAGATTTGCGGCAAGCAGGGTGGTGGCAATTTCGATATCAATTGCCGGATGATCGCTTTTCAGTTTACGGATACCATTGATTGACTTTTTAAAACTGCCGGGTACACCTCTGATGTGATCATTGGTTGCTCCGATTCCGTCCACCGAGACGGTGATGTTCGTTGCTTTACTGAGCTGCGTGGATTTTTGTTCGAGCAGCAGGCCGTTGGTGGCGATATAAATTCTCTTAAAGCCGAGCCTGGCAGCTTCTTCTATGCAGCTTTCCAGGTCCCGGCGCAAAAGCGGCTCTCCCCCGGTGAATCTGATAAAGCGAATGCCGCATTGATGCAGCTGATACAGGGTGTGGAAAACTTGCCTGGTGGAGAGTTCCGAGGATTTTTTAACACCGTCGATACTGCAGGTTATGCATTTTGAGTTACAGGCATCGGTGAGTTTTACCGAGGCAAAAAGAGGTGCACTTTTTAGAGAGTTCAATGGTAATAACCGCTTCTTCATACAATAGAGCAGAAGCAGGTTCGTGGTATGTTTCAAGCCTGCTTGTTTCAAAAGTCGCAGTGTATCCATAGTAACTACTTGAATGTAATCGATTGAGTAGAGGGTGCCTTGACCACTGATTGGATTGGCGCTGCTGCGTTTCTACAATGGCGGTTTTTCAAATTCCGGAGAGTGCTGCTTCCTGTAAATCAGCCTGGCAGATACTGGTCTCACCCCAGGCTTGGGCAATTAACTCGTTGTAATCATCATAGCTTTCGGAAGTGATCCAATCGACCAGCAGAGGGATAACATTGGGGAAGTTGAGCGGTGAAGGGGCTGAAGTACTCATCCACCGTTCGATGATTGCCGGAGTAATGGCAGTAACCGCTGTACCGAGTTGCAGATGCTCCAGTGCCAGGGCATTGGACTGCTGTTCAAGCTGTCCCACGACTGCTTTGGTCAGAATCTTTTTGCCCAGATGCAGGGCCTCACTTATAAAGGAAAAACCGGCATTGCAGATGACGCCGCGACACGCTGCCAGATCCTTAATAAAACCATCACGGGAAAAGGGAAGAATGGTAATACGACCTTCGAGGCGAGGCCTTTCAACATTGGCGTATATCCGGAAGGTATATTGCGGCAGCTTGGCAAGAGTGGTCACCACCTCCCCTACATCTTCAAAAGGCAGGTAGACGAGATAATGATCTTTTTCCCTGTTTCCCGGAGAACAGTGAAGGATGTCCTCCGGGATGGTGGGAGGGAGGATCGGCTGGTCAAAGTGGTGCCAGTGAAGTCCAAGTGGATATTTTGCCGGGGCATAATGATTCATAATCAATTTCGGAAAGGGATTGGACCTGGCGATGGGCACCCTGTGCTGAAAAGCATAGAGATGGCCGATGCCGATACTGGGAATTTTGTTTCGTGTGGCAATGCGTGCTGTTATCGGTTCATAATCGGTGATGACGAGATCGTAGCAGCCGCCGTCAAATGTTGTTATGTCCTTGTAGAAAGACAGAAAGTTGAGCTGAAAGGCGGTCTTCAGGTAGCGGATCCGGCCGTTTTCGACCACGAATGTCAGACCGTTTTTCCGTTCAACAGAGTGAAATGCTGTAACATCCAGTATTTTTTTTTGTGTGCAGCCACTCAGCAATGCATGGACGTCATGGCCGCGTTGCTGCAGAGCTTGTATCATTGCTTTGGAGCGGATAATGTGACCGTTGCCGGTGGTCTGGACACCGTAAAGTATATTCATGGGGGAGTGTATCTCGAGAATGCATGGTTGTAATCCATAGTTTCAAAGAGCACTATAAAGGTGCTCTGTTAGTAAAATGTTAAGAAATGATGATAAAATTGCTAAAAGCGCAATTCAATCCGAGCCTGGCAGGCAACCAAAACAGATTATGGCACGAAATCGAATTCCATTGTTATATCAACCATGTTTCCGTCATGCTCGATTTCCGCCAGCTCTTGACCGATATCGACATAGGTGCCCATGGCGATAATCTGCCAAAGACGCGGTTGCCGGGCTTGATAACGCTCATTACTTTGTCGGGGTGTACTGCATGCAGGTCCATGGCAATCCTCAAATTATGAAAAATGAATGTGGTACCAAACCCTGAACAGAGCCTGTTGTAGAACGTAGCCTGTTGTAGAATGCAGCCTATTGCAGCCGCCATTTTTTGGCAAGAGAAAACAGGATGTACCAGCAAAGCATGAAAAAAAGGAGGAATATCAATGGAAAGGACAGGGTATCCGGCAAGATGCCATGGAAATTCTGCCGTTAAGGCTTGAAGAGCCGCTGTATAATAAGGTAGAGTATAAAGCTTCGCGACTATGATGCAGTATGTGCAGTATGGCGGTATTTTTGCGCGGACTTTTGCCATGGAGAAAGCAGTTGCCGTATCTCAATATTTCCAAGAGCAACGCTATTTATTACCATCTCATTGATGGCGACCCGCACCGGCCGCATGTAGTGTTTCTGCATGAGGGGCTGGGGTGTGCTGCCATGTGGAAAAATTTTCCGGAACAGCTGTGCCGTCGCACCGGATGTGCCGGGGTGGTGTATGACCGGTTGGGTTACGGCAGGTCTTCACCACTGCGAAATGACAGAACGTTGAACTATATTCATGAATATGCACTGCAGGAACTGCCTGAAGTATTGACTGCGGTTATTCCGGATTGTCCCTATATTCTCATCGGGCATTCCGATGGGGCAAGTATTGCCCTGGTTCACGCCGCACAGGCTCCTCGAAGGCTACGGGGAGTTATAACAGAGGCGGCTCATGTCTTTGTCGAGCAGATCACCATCGAGGGTATTGAGGAGGCGGAGCGGGGCTGGCGGCAGGGCAAATTCCGCGGATTGGATAAATACCACGGCACCAGGGCCGAGGCCGTATTCAAGGCATGGACTGACACCTGGCTTGCCCACTGGTTCAGAGAATGGACTATTGAAAACCTGCTGGAGGGGATTGCCGCACCGCTGCTGGTTATCCAGGGCGCCGATGATCAGTATGGTTCAATCGGGCAGGTGGATGCCATTGTTGCCGGATCTTCAAGCTCCGCTCAACGGCTGATCATCGAGGGTTGCGGCCATGCCCCGCATCTGGAGGCTCGGGAGGTGGTTCTAAACGCAATGGCGGATTTTATCAACCTCCTGGATCATACATATTCTTTTTAAAACCATTATGTAACCATGCCGATTTTGGAAGACCAGCAGATTTCAGAAATACACGCCTATCAGGGTCGAATTCTCCACTCTGATAACTATTCAAACGGTTTAAAGCAGAACCTCATGAAGTATATCAAATGCTATCAGGCATTTGAGAGCACGGGAACGACGGCAATGCTTTATATTGCAGCATGGCAGGAGAAGGATCAGGATATATGGTATGAGTATACCGGCACCAACCTTCTCGCTCTTTTTGGTTGTGATCCTCATGAAATTGCAGATGTTTTTCGCAATAGCGTCAAAGACCGCCGTATATACGGCACTCCGGATCCAGCCAATGGGGTGGAAAAAGAGGTGAAATCTCATGATGAAATGATTGATATCCGAGATCAACTGCGTGAAGAGGGAAAGCAGGCGGGCAAGATTGAAGCGGTCTATAAAATTGTCAGTGATTGTTTTGCAAGCAGTAGAGTCGTCTGGCTCAAGGATCAGGCCCGCATCGAAGCATACGAACAGGATAGTATCTGCCTGTCCTTTGGCTTTCTTACCATCGTTTCCAAGGAGATGGAGGCAGAGGACACGCTCAAAAAGCACCATGACCTTCTGGAAAGTATCGTCGCCGAACGTACAGCCGAGCTGACCGCCTTAAACCGCCGGCTGCTGCAGGAAATTGAGGAGCGCAAACTTGCGCAGGAGGAGTTGAGCCGCTCTCATCTGCAATTGCAGAGAGGCCTCGATGAGATTGTCAATGCCATGTCGCTTACCCTGGAAGAACGCGATCCCTATACAGCCGGACACCAGCGGCGCACCACCGAGCTGGCCCTGGCAATTGCGGCGGAGCTGCAGCTTTGCGCGCATGAGAAAAAGGGGCTGCAGATGGCCGGCTTGATCCATGACATGGGCAAGATTTCCGTTCCCGGTGAGATTCTCAGCAAGCCGGGAATCCTTAACGAAGCCGAGCTGCAGCTGATTAAACGGCATCCCAGGGTGGCGTATGACATATTACAACAGATAGATTTTCCCTGGTCGGTCGATCAGATCGTCCTGCAGCACCATGAAAAAATAGATGGCTCGGGCTATCCCCAGGGACTGGCAGGCGATGAAATCCTCATGGAAGCAAGAATACTCTGTGTTGCCGATGTGGTGGAAACCATGGAGACCCATCGCCCCTATCGGGCGAGTCTTGGCAGAGAAGCGGCCCTGGAGGAGATCAGCAGCAATAAAGGTATCTTTTATGATGCGGTGGTGGTGGATGCCTGTCTAAAATTATTTAACGAAAACGGCTTTCAGTATTCAACCGGTTCGGCCGGATCATGAATAAAGTAACGCTGATTATGGCGGGCATCCGGGAGATTTGAGATTTTCCGCGCAGGCCGTATCCATCAGACACTGAAAGGAAATTGTATTCCTGGATGGTGCCGGTAGTCCAGCAGTTCGAAGTCATCGGGAGTAACCCAGGTTTCCAGGTCCTCCAGAGTCTCTATGGCCGGGTTGATTTTCAGCTTCGGCAGGGGGTAGGGCTTTCGTTTGAGCTGCACTTTTCGAAGTAATTCCAGCTGGTCTTCATAGACGTGAACATTGATAATTTTATGGAAGGCTCTGGCCGGTTTGAGGCCGGTAATCTGCGCCATGATCATGAGCAGCCAGCCGACCTGAACCTGATTGAAGCCGTGTCCCAGGGGGAGATCGTCAGAGCGCTGATAGGAGGTCAAATACAACCTGTCACCCAGAATGCTGAAGGTGTGGGTGTGCATGCAGGCATTGAGACAGGCGCGATCGCGTTCTCCGGGGTTCATGAAGGTCATGATTTCACAACGGTTATCGATGCCTTGGCGGAGGTCGTTGTAGACATTTTTCAGCTGATCAATGGATTTTCCTTCCGGATTGCGCCAGTCCCGTCCCTGGGCGCCATAGCAGCGGCCCATATCATCCGTGCCCCTGCGGAAAGGGTTGGCGAGCCAGTTCGGGTTGTCATTGGCGTTGGCGTTCCAGGTATTGCAGCCGATTTTTCGAAAGTCAGCCGCGTTTGTGTAGCCGCGCAGGTAGCCCAGCATTTCGGCGATTGCCGGTTTCCATAACAATTTTTTGGTTGTAAGAACGGGAAGGGTTGCATCGCTGACATCATATTCCAGATCTGCATTGATCACCGTCAGGCACCTTTTGCCGGTGCGCGCATTTTCCACCCACTCGCCTGTTTCGATAACACGGTGACAAAGATCTAAATACTCCTGCATTGTCTGCTCCTGATGATGTTTTTTGAGGATTGAGGTATCAAAAAAGTTCAGCTTGCATCTCGGATGAGTGCTGTTCCGGCTGTTAGTTGCCTGTCATTTTTCTTTAGCAGTTTCCATGTATTTGATATGGGCCTGGGCGATCCGTATCTCGCCATAGGTAGTGGATTGGGGCAGGGCCTCTTTTATGGATTTGAGAGGCTGTTGTTCCATGGCTTCTATCTTTTCTTGCAACTCCGCAAGCTTTTCGGTGCTCAGAAGTGCTGCGGCCGCAACCTGTCCCTGTTCAACAAGACAGGCCATGTGGGTTTCAATGGTGGATTCCTTGAGTTGGCGCTGTTTTGCTATTTGGCCGATGTTCAAGCCCTGCTCAAAGAGTTCAAGCGTCTGTTGCCTGGTATCCTTGGTGGTATCCTCCCGCTTCGTGGTGCTTTCCCTGTGTGATTCCGTTGAACCTGCATCTTTTGGGCCGGTTTCCGTTATGCAAGGCTGCGGCAGAATAACCTGTTCAATGTTGTTGTCCGTTCGGTACTGTTGAATAATGCCAATAATCTCATCGCCATAGCGTTCTGAGAGTTTGGGGCCTATTCCTTTGATTGATTCCAAAGCGTTGAGTGAATTTGGCAGATGGACGACCAGCTGGATAAGGGTTTTCTGGTGCAGTACCTGGAAATGAGGTATCCCCTGGCTTTCAGCCTTGTCACTGCGCCATTTTTTCAGTGAGGAGAAAAGCTCGGCATGGGCAATGTCCGATTCGGAGTAGGTGGGAGTGGCGTTAGCACCCGTTGCGGGTTTTTTCTTTGTCGCTGTTTTTTGGGCATTGACGGCGGCTGCGGAAATGGCGCGAAAATAATGGGGTGGTGAAAAGCCATCCCGGCAGCTCTGCACCGCGGCCAGTTTGATGTTCACCTCCTCGTCGAGGAGTTTGAGGATATTGCCGGTTTTTTTGGCAAGCTCCTTATTATCGGTATCTATGTGGAGGGACGCAAGTGGCGGAACCAGAATCGAAGTGATTTTGTCCGTGAAATAGGCTGCTGCTTTAGTGAGCCGTTCGACAATATGGCTATCCTGCGCCGGTGGTGTTGTCTGGCTGAAAAGAGAGCGAAGCTGTCGTTGAAAATTAACGCTGATGGTGAAGATATCGTTTTCGGCGTGCTGCTGCAGTCTCGTAAGATCCTCAACTCCGGAAATGTGGATGACACTTTTGTTGCCAAGCACCAAAGAAACAAAGTGGCGCAGCAGGGAACGCAGTCGCCTGCAATCGAAACACTCCAGCATGAGGCGCTGTTGATAGAGTGCTCTGGTTGTCTCCAGTTGCTCGGTGGTCGGCTGGTTGCCTTGGCTTTGTTGACTGAACTCGACAACGGCCGGGTCGGTGTGTATCGCTTTGGCACTGAGCGGTGTAGAGAGCCGCATGCCTTCAAAGGTACGGCAGCGGCTCAGGGCGACATAGACCTGGCCGTGGGCAAAGGCAGAGTGGGCATCGATAACGGCTTTTTCAAAGGTGAGTCCCTGACTTTTGTGGATGGTGATTGCCCAGGCCAGCCGTAAGGGGTACTGACGGAAAGCGCCGATTTTCTTTTCCCGTATCTCCTGGGTTTCTTCCTCGAGTTTGTATTCAATGTTTTCCCAGGTGGAGGCTTCAACCTCTATCTCCTCCTTGTCTCCAGGGCAGCCGACCCGAATACCATCCCTGGAAATATGCGTAATAGTGCCGATCTTGCCGTTATAAAAACGTTTGTCAAGGCTCACATCGTTGCGGATGAACATGACCTGAGCACCCTTTTTCAGGGTGAGGCTGGAGCTGGTTGGATAGGTATGGTCGGGGAACTCTCCCTCGATATCAGCCTCGAATATATGGGACGGGGTCGGCAGTGCGGCAAGCGTGGCACGGTTGAGATTATCCGCCTGCCTGTTATGGCTGCACAGGGTAATGGTGCCGCTGTTTTTATCCGTCGATGCATCTTTTTGCACGTTAGCGTTGAGAGAAGCAAGGGTCGTCTCATCAAGAGTGTTGTTTCTGACCTTGTTGAGCAGTTCTATGAAGAACGTATCGGTCTGGCGGTATATCTTTTGCAGTTCTATGGTAGCCGGTTGGTCGGCGGCCAGAGCTTTGCTGCTGAAAAAATAGGGGGAGTCGTAATGTGCGGCAAGCAGAGCCTGTTCCTCATTTTTGACCACCGGCGGCAGCTGGAAAAGATCACCGATCATGAGTAGCTGTACTCCGCCAAATGGTTTATCGCTGCGGCGCAGACGGCGCAGCACATCATCGACACCATCCAGCACATCGGCCCGGACCATGCTTATCTCATCGATGACCAGCAGGTCGAGGCTGGTAATAAGCGCCTTTTTGTCCTTGCTGAAGCGGTAATGCGGCCGTGTGTTGGGATTGTCCGGTAAAAAAGGAGCGAAGGGCAGCTGGAACAGGGAGTGCAATGTAACGCCGCCGCAGTTGATTGCCGCCACACCGGTGGGAGCGGTAACCGCCATACGCTTGGGGCAATCCTCTTTGAGGGTTTGCAGAAAAGTGGTCTTGCCGGTTCCCGCTTTACCGGTGAGAAAGAGGTGACAGCCGGTCTGGTAGATGTATTCTCTGGCGAGAGAAAGCTCCGGATTAGAAGAGTTCATTGCCTGTTCGTATGTTTTTTCCGCGGTGGTTGTCTGGTGGATTTGCACCATTGGCCAAATCGTTACGCTGGATATGCATTCAATGTACTTACCTGCCGTAGTCTCAAGTCGTAGTGCCAAGCTGTAGTACCAAGGTGTAGTACCAAGGTGTAGTACCAGGGCGTAGTACCAAAGCTTAGGGATGTTTTATCCTTCCCGCTTATGATACGTCAGAGGGAGGTTCGGCACCCTCATAGCTTTAACGGAAAACAGTTGACTTTTCAAGTCAGGATGCATTATTCAATATGGAGTATGCTCATACTGTTCAACACCTTTTCATGGATTATCAACGACAACGAGATACCTGCATGAAATATTTTGTACACCTTTTTTTGGCATTTCTTACGTCCTGTTGCACAGCCTTTGCCGCCGGTCAGAATGATGTCACGATACAATCCATCAGTTTTCAGCAGCAGGAACAGCGTGAAATCGTCCAGATTCGTCTCAGTGGCGGAGTGGAGCCTGAAACCTTTGAGTTGAAAGGAGAACAGCCGCGTTTTGTACTGGATTTTCCGGCCACCGTTTATCCGTCTGAACAACCGCGAATCATTGCAGCAGAGGGCGGTTTTGTTAAAAGAATACGGGTGGGGGTGCATGCTGCGCCAACTGCCAAGACGCGGGTTGTTCTTGATCTCGTAAAAGATGTCCCGCTGGTTTTTTCCAGAGAATACCGGCTGTCGGATACAACGTATAGAGTTATCATATCCTCTGAGCAGACAGTGTCTGCAAGACAAGACAGAAAAAGTGGGCCGGGCCTGCATATACTACCCGAGACCCCTTCTGCCGTAGATGACGATACAGACTCCGCCGGAGTAGCGGACACGGAGGTTTCTTCGATCAAGCCGACATCCGCCCCGGCGTCGCCGACCATGCAGCCGGACACCAAAAACACGGGGGCAAAGACCACGCCCGAGAAAATTGAAAAAACCGAAAAAGCAGGTGAAACCGAGCAAAGACAGGCAGTTAAAGGCAAACACGAGGAAGGCACCCCTCGGCAAAGTCCACCAAAAGCCACCAAAAAACCTGCCACCAAAAAACCTTTAAAAGAGGGGCCAAAGCTTGTCGATGTCAGCTATGAGCGCAGTACCAATGACAAGGAAATGGTTCTTTTTCAGTTGAACGGATTTTATCCGCCAATGGTGTATTCAGCAGAGAGCAATGAACTGCTGGTGGTCTGTGAGTTTGACAATGGCGTTGTGGAAGATGGTGTCGAGCCTGTGCTGGAGACCGGCGGGGTGTTTATCAACACCGTTGAAGTGCGAAGTATGGAGGCACCCAGGAAAATACGGGTCTTACTCACGTTACGGGGAAATGCTACCTATGATCTTAAACAGGTCTTTTTTAAAGAGGATAACCTCTTTGTCGTTATTATCAGTAAACTGGGTGACAATGGCTCGGCAAACTGACCATGAAGTGCCCCCGGATCTCACGGATAAAATTTGCGAAGATAGCCGGATGGAGGCTGTAGCGCAAATTGCTCTTTGGTGAATTTCCTGTCAATAAGGATGTTCTTCAGGGTTATTTGAATGGTGGCCCCATAGGATGCGCCCTGGATCTCCATGGCAGTCGGTACAGGGCATTTGTCCACTGTCTTCCATTGCTCGTAGATGATTCTATCGCTTTCATTGCCATATTCGTCGATGGCGACGCGCTCCAGCAGACGCTTGCCGCTGGTATCAAAGAGCAGATATTCATGGGTGAAGGCCCGGCTTTCCTCGAGCTCCAGGACGAGCCAGATGCCGCGCGATGCAGCATCCTGGAGCAGCGTGCCTGATTGTTCGATTTTGAGGTGCAGGCTGCCGGTAAGCCACTGGGCCCACTCGCCATGGAATAGATTTTCAGGGAGCGAGTGCTTACTGACAAAGCTTGCAACCTTGCCGTATTTATACACCTGCCCCCCGGCATTGATGGTCTGGAAGGTGGTGCCGTCCGTGGCAAAGGCATAAAGCGCCTGGCCCAGAGGGTTCAAAGCGATCACCTTCACCGATGAGGGCAGCAGGATTTTGAGGTAGCCGTTGAGCCCTCCGTCACCGATCCTGGATTCCCAGGTGGCCGATATCTCGGCATCGAAACTTGAAGTGCAGCTTCGCCGTTTTTCAAGGTGTTCGGTGATGCGTTTCCGTGCTGATTTTTGCTCGTTTTCTTCAAGGGGATCGCGCCATTGTTTTTGGGCACAACCACCCGCCAGGAAAACAACAACAAGAAGTCCCAGTATGCTGTAATATCGCTTATTCATCAGATATGCCGTTGATTTTTTTGTCGATGGCTTCAATTTTTTCAGGTTCGGTGAGCAGCTCTCGGGCCTTTTTCAAATATTGGCGAGCTTTCTTGCCGTCGCCCAGAGCGTTATAGGTGTCTCCCAGGTGCTCGTAAATGTAGGGGTCCTCCGGTTCCAGTTCGATGGCCTTTTGCAGAGCATTACGTGCCTTCTCAAAGTGCTGCATGCGGTAGTACACCCAGCCGAGGCTGTCCTGAATATAGCCGCTTTCCGGCTTTAATTCCAAAGCCTTTTGAATATATTCATAGGCTTTGTCGAGGTTGATGTTGTTGTCGGCCCAGCTGTAGCCGATGAAATTAAGAGCATCGGCATTGTTGATATTCAGTGACAGAATCTTTTCCATGGCGGCCATGGCCGTTGCATGGTTGCCTGCTTTTTCCTCAAGGATGGCATACTCATATAACAGCGGTTCATTTTCGGGGAAAATGTCTATTCCTTCGGCCAGTACTTCCAGGGCCTGCGCCCGTGCGTTGCGTTTCTCGAAAATTGCGGCAAGCAGCGAGTAGAACCGGGGGATCCGCGTATTTGCTTGATCCAGCACCTGTTGGAGCAGGGCAATGGATTCCTCGGACCTGTCGGCTTCTTCCAGAATACGTACTCGAAGCATAACCGCGTCCTGATATTCCTTTGCTTCAGCCGGGATTTTGGCCAGTATGGCAAGGGCCTTACTGAAATGCATTTGTTCATAGTAAATGGCGCCAAGCAGATACCGGGCCTGGGCAAGAGGAGTTTTTTTGAGGAGTTCAACCAGAATATCCTGTGCTCGCTGGTTTTCACCAATGTTAATGAGTATCTGACTGCGCACAAGATCTATACGCTGCGGATTTTTGGTGTACGTGCGAATGTGGTCGAGCTCCTGCAGAGCCGATTCGCTTTTCTGGAGAAAGAGATAGGTTTGGACCATACCCAGGGCAGCCCGTTCAGCTTCATCGTCTCGTGCCAGGATATCTTTATAGATCTGCTGCGCCGCGGAGAAATCTTTGCGGAGATTGTAGAATTCGGCTACCTCGTAGGCCAGTTTTTTTGACCAGTTATAAGAGAGTGCCGCTGTATATTTTTTTTCCGCAAGCTGCAAGGCCCCTTGCTCGGCATAGAGGCGGGCAAGATAGAGTGTTGCAAAGTAGGAGTTTGGTCGTGTTTTCAGTATGTCGTTAAAGATCTTTTCGGCAATGTCATATTCTTTCTTTTTGGCGTGCAGTATTCCGAGCCGCAATCGTATGGTGTTGTTGCCGGGGTCGTTTGCCAAAGCTTGGCGGAAGAGTTCGATTGCCTCATCATCTTTGCCTTCTTGCAGTTTGAGGCGGGCCAGCATGAAGCGCTGCACTGTTTTTTGCGGTTGCCGGGCAAGGTAGCCCTCAAGCCAGGCACTGGCTTCGTCATAACGTTCGAGTTTAATGAGCAGTACGGGAATCCTTTCTTTGATATAATCGGCCTGTGGATCACAGATCGCTGCTTTCTCAAAAGCCTCCAGGGCCTCACCATAGCGGCCGCTGTATTCTGCGGTATTGCCCCAGAGAAAATAAAAATAGGAACAGGAGGTATCGGTGGCCTCGGCGGAAATGTTTTTCCGGGGAATGGCGGACGCCGAGGTTTGGTTGGTGGTGCAACCGGCCGTAAAGAACAACAGCCCGACGAGTAGAAGGTGCGCAACCAGATGGTGTGGTTTGAGTATGCTGTGATGGCGCATGATGTGTTTATGACAATGGTTTAAGGTTGTGAATAAGCCCTTCGGCATGGAAAGCGACTTCCCTGTGGATGGTGTCGACAGGTTGCAGAGCGTCTATGCGGCGAATATATGATTGCTGCAGAGCACTGAACTGAGCGGCCACCCGCTGCAGCGTTTCCAGTTGTTCAAAATCATTGAGGCTGTCGCCCCGCTGCTCGGTGATTCTCTTGGTTGATGATTGAGGGTCGGCTTCAAAGATAAACGCAAGATCGGGGCGGGGAGCAAAATCATTCAAACGGGCAATCTCCTGGGGATCGGCTCCGGCAGCACCCTGGTAGGCAATGGTGGAAAGAAAGTAGCGATCGCAGAGTATGATTTTGTGTGCCTCCAGAGCAGGCTCTATTACGTTGTTGACGTGCTCACGCCGGTCTTCAACAAACAGGGCAAGTTCTTCCGTAATGCTCATTTGCTGCCGGTCGCTGTAGAGTTGACGAATCTTTTTGCCATAGCCGCCGTTGGTCGGCTCTTTGGTTGCAACGACGCTCAAGCCCTGCTGCGTAAGATGACTCGCCAGCAATTGCAATTGTGTCGATTTACCGGTTCCATCTATTCCTTCAAAAACTATAAGACAGCCCTTTTGCAAAACAATATCCATAGCCGGGTATATGGTTGAGATTTTTGGGGGAGCACATTCATTTTTTTCTGTTTGCGGCAATTACCGCACCAAGCTCGACTGCTGCGGCAAGGCTGTCCATGGAGGCAAGCCCTAGCCCGGCGATGTCGTAGGCTGTGCCATGGTCAACGGAGGTGCGGACGATGGGCAATCCTATGGTAACGTTGACACCGTCATTAAAATGAAGGAGCTTGAAGGGGATCAACCCCTGATCATGATACATGCAGACAACACCGTCATAGGCGCCCTGGGCGGCTTTGTGGAAGACGGTATCCGGTGGAACCGGGCCGGCAATATCCATGCTCTGCCGGAATTGCCCTATGGCAGGTGCGATTATGTCGCGTTCTTCGGTGCCGAAAAGACATTCTTCACCTGCGTGAGGATTGAGCCCGGCAACCGCAATTCGAGGCTGTGATATGCCGAAATCCTGCCGCAATGCGGAGTGGAGGAGCTGTATATTGTGGCAAATGGAGGCAATATTGAGCCGATGGATACTTTCCTGTAACGAGCAGTGGATGGTAACCAGGCTGACCCGCAATGTGGCGCCGACCATCATCATAGTATAATTGGATTGACCGGTAAGATCAGCCAGCATTTCGGTGTGGCCGGGATAGCGATAGTCCGCCATACGCAGGGCGGTCTTGGAGATGGGGCAGGTGACGATACCATCCAGCACCCCTTGCCGGGTCAATTCTACAGCCACCTCTATATATCGGGCCATGGCGACGCCGGTTTGCCGGTTGGGAGAGCCCCATTGAAGTGCGCCGGGGGTGAGCCTGGAAACAGAGCAGACCGGAATGCCATGGGCAGGCAGGGGATCGCCCGGTTGCCAGGAAACACATGAAATGTCGAGGCCCAGATGGTCGGCGGTCCATTCAAGCACCGCCTGATCACCTATGACAACGGCGGGCCGACCGGTCGTCCTGGAAGCGCCAAAGCAACGAAGTATGATTTCCGGGCCTATGCCGACGGGGCAGCCCATGGTTATGGCTAAGGGTGACATGTCTTTAGTTTGGGAAGAGTCTGTAGTATCTCACTTTCCTGTCGTCTATCCATAATTGAGATCAAAGGCGTTTTCAATATGCTCGATGCGGGGCGGGCCCGATGGCTGCAGCTGTACGGCGATAACGTCAAAGCGAGCATCGTTGTCAAAAAGTTTGTGAAGCTTGAGGTAGCCCAGGGCAACCTTGCTGATCTGGCGTTGTTTTTTTGAGGTGACGGCGGCAAGAGGAGAGCCTAGAAAGGTACTTTTTCTGGTTTTTACCTCTGTGAAAACCAGAATGTCATCAATGGCGGCAACGATGTCGATCTCACCGTTTTTCGTAGTAAAGTTTGTTTCGAGTATGGTGTAGCCCTGACGGCGCAGAAAATCCACCGCCGTGGATTCACCGCCCTGGCCGAGTATGCGTCGATTATGCGACAAATTCACGCACTCCTTTAAAAGTCATCCGGTGGCAGGGACAGGGGCCGAATGAAGCGATTGCCTGACGGTGGGCCCTGGTTGGGTAGCCTTTATTCCGTGCAAATCCATACTGTGGATGCTTTTTGTCTAAAATCGTCATGATTCTATCACGATAGACCTTGGCAATAATCGATGCAGCAGCGATGGAGCCGCTTTTGCTTTCACCTTTTTTCAAGGCGAGCTGGGCAATGCCAAGAGCAATGGTGAAATTGCCGTCCACCAGAAGATAGTCCGGCACCCCGGCAACGGTGCCATGATGCAATACCGACAGCTTCATGGCCAGCAGTGAAGCCTGCAGGATATTGATGGTGTCAATGCGTTGATGCGACACCACCCCGATCCCCACACAGCCATTGCCCTGTCGGACTATGCCTGCCAGGTACCGGCGCCGTGCGGCGGTCAGCATTTTTGAGTCTTGAAAAGCCGAGATGTCGGCGTCTTCAGGAAAAGAGACACATGCTGCGACCACCGGTCCGGCAAGAGGACCTCGTCCGGCTTCGTCGGTTCCGGCAACACAATCCCAGCCCCGGGCGCGCAGCCGGTTCTCGAAGTGCGAATTATCGGTTTCGCTATCGCCAATAAGCCGATGATTGCGCAAGACCAAGGTTTACTTTCCGCTGTGTTGTTTCAGGAAACTCCACTGTGGAGATTCCACCGCGGATAATTCCCTGAAACTCCCCGGGGCGATTAGCGTGTTGAGCGCTCGCGTATACGGGCGGCTTTGCCGCGACGGCTGCGCAGGTAGAAGAGCCGCGATCTGCGTACACGTCCTCTGGAAACAATCTCGATTTTTTCGATACGAGGATTGTGCAGAGCAAAGGTCTTTTCGACGCCAACGCCGTGGGACATCTTACGTACTGTATAAGAAGCGTTCATTGTGCCACGTTTGCGTCGAATAACGACACCCTGAAAAATCTGGACGCGTTCCTTGCTTCCCTCAATAATGCGAATATGTACCTTGACAGTATCACCCGGACGGAAATCGGGATGATCCATTCGCATCTGCTCTAATTCAATTTTATCAATGATTGCACTCATAACATTCTAGTAGGTTGAACTTTTCTGATTATTGCTTGCTGTTCGCGTGTGAAAGTGCCGCATTTTTGATGCAACCGCTTTCACTCCTTTTTGTCAATACTCTCGCCGAGCAGCCGGTCGCATATGATGGCAACCGCTGCTCGAACGGAAAGATGATTGTACCCGGTTCGGCCCATGATGGCAGGCAGAGTATAATCGGCTTTTGCTGTGACCTCGGCGGCTAAACCGTGGGCGGTGCCAAAGATGAGCAGGGTCGGCTCGCCGGCGGCCATACGCTTGCGGCTGTTGCTGTAGGAAAGTGCTTTTTCCTGGTGCAGCGCGCTGGTTGTTACACGTGCCGGATTCCGTCCCTGCCGTTGTCCAATGGCCTCGATGACCTCATCAAGCGATCCTGCCGGCCGTACCAGCTCAAATGCTTTTTTGCGTGCCGGGTTGTAGGTCGACCCATGGCCGGTTTGCCAATGGTCGATGATTTCGCCGACAAGTTGTTGCTGATCGTGGTATGGAGTCACAATGTAATAGCGGTGAACCCCATATGTTTTAGCAGTGCGGGCGATGTCATGGATATCCAGATTCGTAACTGCCGAACCGATGGTTTCATTGTTGCGTCCAAGAACCGGGTGATGGATGAGGGCAATATTGACTTCACCCTGCCGTTGTTGTTCCATTACCCTCTTCGCCCTGTCTGAATCTCTTTGACGGCTTCATACATACCGCATTTTTTAAGGAGCTTTATTTCTCCAGGAGAAAACTCCTCCTGCAGCAATAACTCCGGTCTGCGTTCCAGTGTCCGTTTGACGGAAGCAATGAAACGATAGTCTGCAATGTGCTGGTGGTCGCCCGAAAGCAGTGCTTCCGGTACCGTCATTCCCTCGAAATCACGTGGCCTGGTGTACTGAGGGTGCTTGAGCAGATTCCTGCTGAAGCTGTCGTTGGCAGCTGAGTCGGGGCAGCCAAGAACCCCGGGAAGCAGCCTGGTCACCGCATCGATAATGACCAGGGCGCCAAGCTCGCCGCCGGTCAGAATGAAATCGCCAATCGAGATTTCATCTGTAACATACTTTTGGCAAAATCGCTCGTCTACGCCCTCATATCGGCCGCAGATCAAGGCAATATGCTTTTCATCCGCCAACTCCCGGGCCAGCGCTTGTGAAAAAACACGTCCCTGAGGGGTCAGCAGAACCACCCGTCGGGATGTGTCCCGGCGCCGGCTGTGCCGCAACGCTGCCGCCAGTGGATCGGCCTTCATCACCATACCCTCGCCGCCGCCGAAGGGGCGGTCATCCGTCGTGGCATGACGGTCGGTGGCAAAGTCGCGAATTTTGGTAAAGTCTATCTCAACCAGCTCCTGCTGCCGTGCCCGCTTGATAATGCTTTCGTTGAGAACGGAGTCAAAGAGGCCGGGAAAAAGAGTTACTATGTCAAAAAGCATTTAAGGATGCCCCGGTACGATGAAAATGCAAACACCCTCTGCCGGCAGGGTGTCCGAAAATGTTTACCCCCGGACAACCTCCTCCCCTGTTCCGTCAGGAACCATGAAGGCCCTGGGAACGAGCCGGCAGCCAACGGAGATGCCGCTTCCGTAATGCACCTGCAGCCGGGCACAATTTTTAGAGGTTCATACTATTTGACGACATTAATATCAAGAAGCCCGGGCGGTGGTGCAACGACCACCCCGGTTGGAGTATGCTGCCTGATAATATCATCGACGATGGGGATCAACATCTCGCCGTTGTCCCCTTCCACCACCAATATATCCTGCGCCCCGTTAAAGAAAATTGACCGTACCGTGCCAAGCATCTCATCGTCCACCGTGGTGACGCTCAGTCCGATAAACTGGTACCAGTAATAGTGGCCATCTTCCAGCGCTGGAAGATCATCTTTGTTGACAAGGACGCCTTTTCCCACAAGACTTTCCGCGCCGGTGCGATCATCGACACTGTTGAGCTTGACAACGACGACCTTTCCCTGCAGCCGTGCGTTTTCCACGGCGTACCTGTCGGACAGCCGCCCCTGATCATCGACGAGGACGAATCCGGGGGAGCGCATCAATGTTTCGGCACTGTCGGAGAAGCGCTGCAGTTTCAGTTCTCCGCGGAGGCCGTGTGGTTTACTTACCGTGCCGGCAAGTACAAACCGTTCTTCGGGAAAGCTGAAGTCATCTACCATTTCTACGATCAAAATGTCCCGCTACATATGGGGTAAGCGACCGCATTTGACCAGCCCGAGCTATTCGACAATATCAAGCCGCGATTTTTTGCCCGCTTTCTCGGCAGCCGTTGAGAGCAGCGTTCGCATTGCCCGTGCCGTTCTGCCCTGCTTGCCGATGACTTTGCCAAGATCGTCCTGAGCAACACTGAGCTTGATGGTGACGGTGTCGTCCTCATCGCTCATGGTCGTGGCAACTTCGTCGGGCTTGTCGACGAGTCCTTGAGCTATGTGGGTCACAAGTTCCTGCATGATCGCCACTATTGTGCGGTAGCGGCTTGTTTGATGAGGCTTTTCACCGTTGTGGTGGGAAGCGCTCCTCTACCAAGCCATTCCTGCAGTTTGTCGTTGTCGATCTTGACGACCGTCGGGTTCTGCAACGGGTCGTAGGTCCCCAAAGTGTCAAGGAACTTGCCGTCACGCTTGCTTTCACTGTCTGCTACGATGATGCGATAGAAAGGTTTTTTCTTTCTGCCAAGTCGTGTTAAACGTATACGTACTGCCATTCCAGGTTACTCCTTCGCTGTGTAGTAATGAATCATTGTTTGGTGGTAACTGCTCACAGGGCACCAGATTTTGCCGCGATCAGGGCCACGGGCGCACCGTGCCCCTACAAGAATCTCCGGCACCCTGCAAGCAGTTACACTGCCGGGGGGAGGTACATTACGTCGCTTCCCCCGCAAGTAATTGCGTTTGGTGTATACTTTAGTGTATACTTTAGTGTATACAAAAAGCTCTATGGTAGAGCATGTTGTGTTTTTACCACAATGCCGTTGTACTTCTTCGTATCTTACTTTCGTAATCCTTTGGGCATTTTTCTCCGCTTTTGACCAGACACCTTGCCGGGTTTGCCCTTCATCTTTTTCATCATTTTCAGCATGCCGGTGTAACTTTTCATAACTCGGTTGACATCTGCAACGGTTGTTCCCGATCCATTGGCAATACGCTGTCGTCGGCCGGCATTGATGATGCGATGGTCACGCCGTTCCTTATGGGTCATGGAGCGGATGATCGCTTCGGTTTTGGCGAGTTCTTTCTCATCGGGTTGCGGGGCGTTCTGCATTTGCTGCTTCATCTTATTGATGCCCGGGATCATTCCCATGATCTGTTCCAGGGAGCCCATTTTTTTGATCTGCTGAATCTGGTCGAGAAAGTCTTCCAGGGAAAACTGGCTTTTTTTAAGCTTCTGGGAGAGCTCGTCCGCTTGCTTTTTATCGACGACGGATTCAGCCTTTTCAATCAGGGTGAGCATGTCACCCATGCCAAGAATACGGGAGGCCACCCTGTCCGGGTGGAAGACCTCTAGGGCATCAAGTGCTTCACCGATACCGACAAACTTGATCGGTTTGCCCGTGACGTTTTTAATGGAAAGTGCCGCACCGCCTCTGGCGTCGCCTTCCATCTTGGTCAACACGACACCGGAGATTTCAAGATCCTGGTTGAACCTGTCGGCCACGCTGACTGCATCCTGACCGGTCATGGAGTCGGCTACAAAGAGCACCTCGGATGGCTCTATGGCGGCCTGTATATTCTTGAGCTCCTCCATCATGTTGTGGTCTATGTGGAGTCGGCCGGCGGTGTCTATGATCAGGGTATCGTAGTTATGATTTTTGGCCTCATGGATTGCCTGGTTGCAGATAACCGTGGGCTTCATTGCCGTTGTGGAGGGATGGACCGGGATGTCAAGTCGTTCACCCAGCACCTGGAGCTGTTCAATGGCCGCCGGGCGATAGACGTCGGCGGGGACGAGATAGGGGGTGCGCCCCTTATCTTTGAGCATCTTGGCAAGCTTGCCCGATGTCGTCGTTTTTCCCGAGCCCTGCAGTCCAGCCATCATTATGATAACCGGCTGCTTGCCGTCAAGGCGTATCTGTTCCGTGCTGCCGCCAAGCAGCTCGACAAGTTCCTCATGGACGATTTTTATAACCTGCTGGCCGGGCGAGAGCTTCTGCGAGACTTCTTTTCCCACGGCCTTTTCGGTAACAGAGGCAACAAACTGCTTTGCTACTTTGAAGTTAACATCGGCTTCGAGCAGGGCTGTGCGCACCTCGCGCATGGCCTCTTCAATGTTTTCTTCGGAGAGTCTGCCATGGCCACGGAGTTTTTTAAAGACACCCTCCAGCCGATCTGTCAGGTTTTCAAACATAGTGTCGTCTACCGCTGGTTAATATGAATACGAGGCATGTAAGTTCTTGAAAAAATATACAATAATACCTCTATCGCCTTAGTGTTCCCGGGTAAAAAGGCGAGATTTGTTGGATATAATGATTTTGAAGGACGTAATATTACTGTGGTATGGCGGTAATGTCAAGTGTGGAAACACCCTGTTGTGCAGGGCCCTGTGAAATACTTATTCTCCTTGTTCTCCATGTCCTTTATGTACCCCATCTACTCCCTTTGGAGAGAAAACAAAACTGCCGCTGGAGATGATCTTTTTGGCGGTGCCGCGTATTTTAAATTTTCCCTGGATTGCATGGGCCGAGGGTTCAACAGTGATTTGGATGGAGATCTGCCGGCTGGGCTCTATGGCGAGCTTGAACTTGACGCCGGCATATTTCCTGGCTGTAAGCTTTCTGCCCGTTGCCTGTTCGACAATGTGCCGAACACATGCCAGCTGCACAATTCCCGGGAGTATGGGCCTGTTTGGGAAATGCCCCTGAAACCCCGGAAATGCTGCAGGGAACACACATTCTGCTGTAAGCTCTTTCCATCCGTCTGGAGCAGGCGTGATAGCAACGGCGCCAACACATGCTGGTATGGCATCCTTTATAGTGAAGGTAGTGAAGGTCATGGTCGGTCACATGGTCTGCCCGATGGGCGGGTTTGAAGGAATGGTTGAGAATGGTTGACGGAATGGGTGAAGGCGATTGTCGCGGTATACAGGACAACGCCTGTGCTTGCACAGTGATTGCACTGTGATTGCATATCGGCTCTTTACTCCAGCCAGAGTTTCAGCTCTGCTCTGGCAACAGAGGTACCGCCGGCAAAAACTTCGCCGTGGACTATTTTCATGGCGCCTGCTTCCATGGTAACGGCAATTCGGGCGATAAAATTTTGGTGCCCTGCAGGGGGTGGAGTGGAGGTGAAATCTTCGACACCAACGAGAAAGCCGGCCCCCGGTGGAGCTTCCGCGGCGAGATTGTCATATCCGTCGGCCGCTGCGACTGTCTGGGCGAGGATCTCTATGAAATATTCGGGCAGCACTTCGAAATTTCCAGAATTTCCAGATATGCATATATTATTTTTGTCCAGGATGGCGGAGGCGGCGGCATGATTATGGCGCCGTTCGAGCAACTCATCGATGAGCAGCATGGGACTCCGGTGCATGAGGAGCTTTTCCGCGCGACAGGGAAGGCTGGGGAGGCCGTTGGAACTGGTGTTGGCTGTCATTGTTACAGGGTATTATTGTCGTGGCTGAAAGCCATGGCGGGGGAGGTAGTAGAGAATGGCGGGCCAGAAAAGCAGTATCACGCCGAGCCATATGAGCTTTTTCGTGGGAGTGCTGAAGCGACGGTACAATATATCGCGAAGGACAATGAACATCAGCACGATGTTTATGACCATGCCAAAAAAACTGATGGGCACGAGAAGCTTCACCTGTCGCAGCTCGGGGATCGCCCAAAATGCCGCTATCAGTCCGATGGCAAAAAGTATTGCAAAAATGGAAAACGCTTTTTCAATGGTGTTCATGGTGTTTTTGATGTCACATTGCATAGCGGAAAAAATCGTTCAAAAAGGTGCTGCGCCACCCTTCCATTTGTCGTACCATCTCCGATGTGCATGATTTATTGAGAATCTTAACAAGTTTTTTTAACTCATTGGAGTTGCCTATCAGCGTGGGGTCGATCCCCTGTACGCTGCTTTTGAGTTGTATGAACTCGTGCAGCCGGTCGAGCATCTGGGTGTTTTTTGTGTTGAGGCGGATCGGTTGCTCAAGTTTGGGGCGGTCTTCGAGAGGACAGGCCAGTCCGGCCTGAGTCGCCGCGATCAGTTGTGGTCCCCAGTGTTCCACCACTCGTGTTGAAAGCGCTGTTTTTTGATGGAGCTGGTCCAGAGTTGTAAGGTGTTTCCTGCTTATATCAATGAGAATGCTGTCCGTAACCACATGGCCGCGGGGCCGATTGATCTTTCGGGCAATGCGTTCCCGGCCAATGACCAGTTCTCTGAGAATGGCCAGCCCGGTCTGGTCCAACCCTTTGGCTCCTCGAATCTTCTTGTAGCGGTTATTTTCCTGCAGGCCGTTGTAGTGGTGCGGGTGGTTGAGATAGTCGAGTTCTTCCTGGAGCCACGATTTGATTTCCGGACCGATAATTCTGTTCATAAGGATGACTCGGGCGGCTCGAAGATAGCGTACATCGTTGAGAGCATATTCTATCTGTTCCTCGTCCAGCGGGCGTTTGAGCCAGTTGGTTCGGGTCTGGGTTTTGGAAAGGGTGATATCGAGCAATTCTTCAATGAGGTTGCACAGCGAAAGTGTTGCGGGGAGACTGGCAAAACCGGCGGCCAGGCGTGTATCGAAAATGTTTTTGGGCACACTCCCCGTGGCCTGTTGAAGGATTGCCAGATCCTGCGGTGCGTCGTGAAGAATCTTTATGACCTTCTGATCCCCCAGAAGGTCACCGAGCGGAGAAAGGTCTTCTATGGCAAGAGGATCGATCAGGTGGCAGTCTTCATCGGAAAGCGCCAGCTGGATCAGCCCGAGGCGCGGAAAGTACGTCTTCGTCCAGACAAATTCGGTGTCGATCGCCACGGCATTTGTCGCATGGGCCTGCTGGATCAGGTCATGAAGTGCCTCGGATGATGTAATAATGGTCATTATGTTTACTCTATGGTTACTTGCCGGTGAAAAGGTTGTCCGCTGTGCTGAAATACTACTAAAACTAAACTTGAACTAACGGACAAACATAATACGACAAGCATAATACGGCACGTATAATACGACAAGCATAATGCGACAAGCATAATGCGACACGCATAATGCGTGTGTACACGAGCGATAATATATTTTCTTGATTACCAATAACACTGAACTGTCCTGGCCCTTGAGTGTTTCGGGTGAATCATCAGCTCTATTGTGCCGGTCATTTCCAGACAACAATGGCCTGAAGACGTGCGATTGTGTAAATCCATGGAAATTATCGAGGCTATGCATTAAGATGATGCAGCCGTTGCGTTGTTGATTCAGCCGCTGCGGTGTGTACGGATCCGTTCTGCGTAAATGTGGTTCACCACGGAAATGAATGTCTGTGCAGTGTCTCCCTGCGGAGGCCATTGTTGGTGAATTTGCCCCGAACTGCCGGCTCCAATACCGGTATTCTTAAATAGTTGAGTTCCACGTATGACCGTCTACATTTTCAAAAGAATTCTGCTCATGATACCCACCCTGTTCGGTGTGATGGTGATAACCTTTACCGTTACCCAGTTTGTGCCGGGAGGGCCGGTGGAGCAGCTCATTGCCGAAATGGAAGGGATCGGCAAGGGCGGAGGTGAAGTGGGGGGCGGCGGGTCCTCGCTGTATCGTGCGGCTTCAGGGCTGGAAAGTGAGCGGATGGAGCAGCTCAGGGAGCTCTATGGCTTTGATAAGCCACCGGTGATGCGCTTTTTTTCCATGATAAAGAGCTACCTCGTTTTTGACTTCGGCTCCTCGTATTATTATAAAAAGACGGTGGTGGAACTGGTGATCTCCAAGCTTCCGGTCTCCATGTCTCTGGGGCTGTGGAGTTTTATCATAGTGTACGGCGTCTGTGTGCCGCTGGGGATTGCCAAGGCGGTACGCCATGGTTCTCCCTTTGATGTCTTTAGCAGCACGGTGATTCTGGTGGGATACGCCATTCCCGGTTTCGTTCTGGGGATCGCGCTCCTGGTGTTTTTTGGTGGAGGGAGTTTTTTCAATATTTTCCCGTTGCGAGGACTGGTCTCCGATAACTGGAGTGAGTTGTCATTGGTTGCCAAAATTCTCGATTATCTTTGGCATATGGTACTGCCCATTATTTCCAGTGCGGTGGGCAGTCTGGCGGTGATGACCATGCTCACTAAGAATTCATTTCTCGAGGAAATCAATAAACAGTATGTGCTGACCGCCAGGGCCAAAGGGCTTCAGGAAAAAACGGTGCTCTATAAGCACGTTTTCAGAAATGCCATTATCCCCATCATAACAGGCTTCCCCGGCTATTTTCTCGCCGCTTTTTTCACCGGAAGCCTGCTCATCGAGACCATATTTTCCCTCGACGGCATGGGGCTGCTTGCCTATGAGGCGGTTCTCAATCGAGACTATCCCATAGTGCTGGGCACCCTCTATTTCTTTACTATACTGGGCCTTGTCGCCCGCTTGCTCTCGGATATCAGCTATGTGATTGTTGATCCGCGTATCGGTTTTGACAGGCTGGAATAGGTAAAACGTTGATGAGCACAACAGCTGCAGATACTCAGATTGGCATGTATGCCAGGAGATGGCGCCGCTTTCGGCGCAACAGACGGGGTTTTTACAGCCTCATTGTCTTTGGGATACTCTTTTTTCTGAGCCTGTTTGCCGAATTCCTCAGCAACGACAAACCCATTGTTGTCCATTATCAGGGCACGTACTACTTTCCTGTTCTCAAACCATATGCCGAGACCACATTCGGCGGAGATTTTGCCACGGAAGCGGACTATCTGGATCCCTATTTTGCCGAACTGCTGGCTGATCCGGATGACTATGCCGTTTTTCCGTTAAACAAATTCTCCTATGACACCATCAACATGACCATTGACGGTCCGGTACCCTCGCCGCCAAGCAATGACAATTATCTTGGTACCGATGACCGCGGAAGAGATGTTCTGGCCAGACTGATCTATGGTTTCAGATTGAGTGTGTTATTTGGCCTGAGCCTTACCGTGGTGGGAACGCTGGTGGGAATCGCAGCCGGCGCGCTGCAGGGCTATATCGGTGGAAGGACCGATCTTTTTACCCAGAGATTCATCGAGATCTGGAGCTCCATGCCGGAGCTCTATCTCCTTATCATCTTCTCCTCGGTCTTTTCTCCGAGTGTGCTTTTACTGCTGGTGCTGCTGTCGCTTTTCAGCTGGATGGGTTTGTCCGACTATGTTCGGGCTGAATTCTTAAGGGGCCGAAATCTTGAATATGTGACTGCGGCACGTGCCCTGGGAGTGGGAAATCTGACGATAATGTGGCGGCATCTGCTGCCCAATGCCATGACCCCGGTTATCACCTTTCTGCCGTTTCGCATGTCGGCTGCCATTCTAGCATTGACAAGCCTTGACTTTCTTGGTTTGGGAGTACCGCCCTCAACTCCGAGTCTGGGTGAGCTGCTGGCCCAGGGCAAGGCCAATATCGATGCCTGGTGGCTGTCGCTGTCCAGTTTTGGAGCCCTGGTCGGTATGCTGGTTTTATTGATTTTTATAGGCGAAGCACTGCGTGACAGTTTTGATCCAAGAAGGTGATCGGAAAATGACCAGGAGCTGGATAGAGGTGTGATAGTATCGAGATTGACAGAGTGCTGCAAACTATATATTATCTTTTTCTGATAATCAGCTATCTCAGGTATTTTTTTGGGCGCATCTCAAGAGGATGAGAGTTTCTTCAGGGTTTTATCAGGGCATCTATAAGGTAATCTTAAAGGTGGCCGGCCATTCGGGAAAATGGAAAATGCAATTGAACGTAATCGAAAATCTTGGCAGGCGCGGAATCCATATCGTTGAAGATCTCGGGAGAATGGGCGTCTTTTTTTTCAAGGCTATTACCGCGGTTTTCAAGACACCCTTTCGCCTGCGTGAATGTATCAAACAGGTCCATTTTATCGGCGCCGGTTCCCTGGCTGTTATTTTTTTCACGGCTCTTTCCACCGGTATGGTACTTGGACTGCAAGGTTACTATTCTCTGAGTAAGTTCGGCGCCGAAGGTATGCTTGGCTCCGCTGTTTCCCTGACCCTGATCATGGAACTCGGACCTGTTCTCACAGCGTTGATGGTGGCAGGGCGCGCCGGTTCGGCAATGTGCGCCGAGCTTGGTATCATGGCCATTTCCGAGCAGATAGATGCCCTGGACTGCATGGCGATCGATCCTTACAGGTATTTGATAACACCAAAATTTATTGCCGCCCTGATTTCCGTGCCGCTGCTGACGGCCCTTTTTGATGTCATCGGTATCGCCGGAGGCTATATTGCCGGGGTCAAGCTCATGGGCGTCAATCCTGGAAGTTTTATCGATGGAATGCGCACATCCGTCACCAGCCACGATATTTATCTTGGATTCGTCAAATCGGTTGTCTTCAGTCTCCTGGTTGTCTGGATATGTACCGGCAGAGGCTTTTTTGTTCGCGAAATTCGAGGTGCCGGTTTTGGTGCCGAGAGTGTCAGCAGGGTGACCACCCAGGCGGTGGTGCTTTCTTCCATTGCCGTACTGGTATTTGATTATTTATTGACGGCGGTGCTGCTATGACGGATACTGCAATCCAGTTTCGGGATGTTGTCAAAGCGTTTACCCGGGCCAATGGCGCAAACCAGTACGTACTGGACGGTGCCACCTTTGCTATTCCGGCTGGCAAAACAACGGTCATCGCCGGCGGCAGCGGCCAGGGCAAAAGTGTGACGCTTAAATTAATTCTTGGCCTTATGGCGCCCGATGCGGGACATATAGTCGTGGGGGGCAGGGATGTTACGGGATTACGAGGCAGGGCCCTGGAAAAGCTGCGCACCGGATTCGGCGTATTGTTCCAGGGGGCGGCCCTGTTTGACTCCATGACGGTGTATGATAATGTTGCCCTGCCGCTGCGCGAGAGAACGAAGAAAAGCGAAGAGCAAATACATGAGCAGGTGCATCAAACTCTGGAGCAGCTTGAGTTGTCGGGTGCCGAAGAGCGCTATCCGGCGCAGCTCAGCGGAGGTATGCGCAAACGGGTCGGGCTTGCCAGGGCGCTGCAGCTGGAGCCTGAGATCATGCTGTTTGATGAGCCCACAACGGGGCTTGATCCGGTAATGACCCAGGATATATACAGGTTGTTTGCTCGAACACAAAAGCGGGTGGGTTTTACCTCGGTCATTGTCAGCCATGATATACCGCGGGTGCTTAATCTTGCCGATCAGGTGATCATTCTGCACAACGGCGCAATGGACGTCTTTGACAGTCCCGAAGAAATCCAATGGTCGGACAAAAAGCATATACAGGACTTTGTCAAAACTACAATGGGACAGATTTATCAGAGTGGTTTGGTGGAAATATGAAAAAATCACACATTGAAATGGTTGTCGGTATGTTTATACTGGCGGGGTTTGCGGCACTGGTCTACCTGGCCTTTAACCTGGGAGAGGTCTCTATACTGAGTGCAGGCCAACGCTATACGGTGCAGGCCGAGTTTGTCAACGTTGCCGGCATAAAGAAAGGGGCGTCCGTCCAGGTTGCAGGGGTGGGTGTCGGTAAAGTGACGGAACTCTCTCTGGTTGATGAATATGCCAATCTGACGCTGAGAATCGACAACGATATCAAGATCCCCCGGGATTCCATGGCTTCGGTGAAATCACAGGGCATCATCGGTGATAAGTTCATCCAGATCAGCCTTGGCGGAGATGAAGAGATGCTTGCCGAAGGTGATGTAATCGTCGACACGGAATCTTCTGTTGATATTGAGTCTCTCATCAGTAAATTTGCCTTTGGAAGTGCCAACTGAGCCTTGCACGCGGTGGATGCTTTCTGGGGGATGTCGGTATCATAGATATACCGTATCATGGATACAAAAGGCTGATGACAAGCACAGCTCAGACAAAAGATTCAAGGGTTTCTTCGTTCGTCGAGTGGAGTTTTGTCCGTCATCAAACACAAAAGAGAATGTATATGAAAGGTAAGATAGTATCTTTTTGCATGGCGTGTCTGCTCGCCGTTGCCGGCCTGGCGGCGGCAAAGGAAGAAGGTGTTGCCGAGCCCCCTGATCTGCTCGATGACAGTTATTATGCCGAAGAGTATGATGATTTTGGAGTTGAGGATAACAATCAACTGAAAATCCATGACCCTCTGGAGCCGTTGAACAGGATCTCTTTTACCTTCAATGATAGGCTTTACTTTTGGGTCATACGGCCAATTGAAACCGGATATTCGTATGCCGTGCCGGTTGAGTTCCGCCAAAGCTTCAGTAATTTCTTTACCAATCTTGCGGCTCCGGTGCGTCTCGTCAACACTCTCTTGCAGGGCAGGTTTGCAGATGCCGGAGTTGTCTTTTCTCGATTTCTGATAAATTCGACGGCGGGGGTGTACGGTTTTGTTGACGCGGCCGCACAGCAATGGGATATCGCTCCGCAGTCGGCGGATCTCGCCCAGACGCTTGGAGTTTATGGTGTGGGAGAGGGCGTCTACCTTTGCTGGCCGGTGCTCGGTCCTTCAAATATTCGTCACTCATTGGGTATGGCCGGTGATGTCTTTGCAGGCACCACGTACTATATCGATATGACAACTGCCGAGACGGCCGCGTACTATTCCATCAACAGGGTCAATGGCCTTTCCCTGAGCGCACAACGATATGAAGATCTCAAAAGATATTCCATTGATCCCTATGCGTCGTTACGCCAGGCTTTTTATGATTATCGTAGAAACAGAGTTGATAACAACCGGTCAGAACAGACGGCGCAATGGTGAGTAAGGGCCTGTTCACAAATAACATGGCCAAGATTGCGCTAAGATTTGGGTCAGATTTGGTTGTGGCGATCAGCGTAAAACCGCAGGCGTAGCAGCGCTACGTTGAGGATTTTACGATTGAGCCGCAGCCAAAGATGGCCTGAAGATGAGATGCAATATGGCCATGTTATTTGTTGACAGGCCCTAATTTTTCGGTGTGGTGTTCGGTGTGGCCAGGCTGATCGTTACAGGAATTTTTCAGGCGTGTTTATGCCTGGGGGTGTTTTTGGAGGAAAGGAAACGATGAAATTTGCAAGCAGCAGATATAGTGTTTTGGCAGTGTGCGTGATGTTTTTTATGGGAGTATGTGCTTCAAGCGTCCATGCCGTTGCACAAGGACCGACGCAGCAGCTTCGGCCGACCCTGGAGAGGCTTGTCGAAATAATCCTGGACCCTGAACTGGAGGGTGAAAAAAACAGGGAGAAGCGGCGCAGGATTGTTATGGAGGTTGTCAAGAAACGTTTTGATTTCGATGAAATGTCCAAGCGTGTTCTTGGTTCTACGTGGAGAGGGATCACCAGCGAAGAACGGGAAGCATTCGTCACCCAGATGACCAAATTGCTCGAGAACAACTATATCGGCCAGTTGGAGAACTATTCCGGCCAGACCGTTGAGTATGTCGATGAGCGAATACGGAGCGGGCGTGCCCAGGTTTCCACGGTGGTCAAAAATGACGGCAATACATACCCGGTCTATTATGTTATGCGCCAAGAACAGGACAAGTGGATGGTCTATGATGTCAATATTGAAGGGGTGAGTCTTATTCGCAACTACAGGGCGCAGTTCAAGTCTATATTGCACAAGAAAAAGTTTGAAGGACTGTTGCGTACTATTGAAGAAAAAAATCAATCTTTCTAACGTGGCTTTAATGGAAGTATGCCGGTGATTTTCAATGTTTTTGACTCAGTTGAATGAAGAGGAAAATAGGGTACTTAAGCCTCATCTTGAAGAAGTGTTGCTGGGTGTTGGAGAAAAGCTGTACACTCCGGGAGAACGTGCCCAAGGCATCTTTTTTCTGCAAAGTGGTCGCCTTGGGGTGCAGACCTCCACGGGGTTTGAAGACAAGCAGCAGGTCATCGCGCTCCTTGACCCAGGGGCGATTGTTGGCGAAAACGGACTTGCCGGGCCGGCCTTGCGGGTGATGACTGTTTATGCGCTGCAGGACAGTGTTCTTGTGTTTCTGAGCACCGAGGCTTTTTCAGCACTGGAACGCAGGGAGCCTCGTTTGGCATTTACAATCCTTAAAAAAGCACTCAGCACAGCGTCAATGCGGTTGCAGGCGAATTCAGAGAGGTTGGCGCACGTCCTGTAGCAGCCTGAATTGGCCTGCGTCATAATTTTTTTCTAGCCATTTTATATGAAATTGTTTATCCTGTCATATTTCGTTCCTCTGTTATTTGTCCAATGTTGCAAGAGTGTGTAGATGTGAAGATTGCCTTTGGCGACATTCCCCTCCGGGGTCTTCAGCGGATTATAAAAGATGATGGCTGGTCCGCCGGGTCCGGTCTGGTATTCGTGCATGGACCCGAAGCTGATATCGTCCTTTCGTTACTGGATGATGGCGCGGCTGTGGCGCTGGACGGTCGATTGCAGGCCATAGTTGATGCACTGTGCAGTCGTTGCGGTTGTGAACTCGCCCATTCGGTGGATGAAGAGTTTAGGTATACATTCAGATGTGGGCAGGACAGGGCGCGTTACCATGAAGATCTGCAATGCAGCGATGAGGATATCGAAACCGTCTACCTCGATACGCCGGAAATAGACACAGACGAGATATTACTGGAGCAGTTGATACTTTCCATGCCGGAAAAACTGCTCTGCAAAAAGCAGTGCAAAGGCGTGTGTCACAAATGCGGAGCTCAGTTGAACAACGAGCCGTGCAGCTGTGCGGAAGATTATTCCGACTCGCCGTTTGCAGTTCTACAAAAACTTAAAAAGTAACAGGCCACGTCGCCTGAGGATACATCGGAGGAAACCATGGCATTACCCAAAAGAAGACATTCGTACTCCAGGACACGCAAAAGACGTTCTCATGATGCCCTGAAGGCACCCGGGATTTCTACCTGTTCTGAATGTGGTGAGCCAAAAGAGTCGCATCGGCTCTGCGGCAGATGCGGGACCTACAAAGGCCGCACTGTATACCACATGGATGCAGACATAGAGTAGGAGTGCGACGTGCATATTGCCCTGGATGCCATGGGTGGGGATTTTGGCCCAGAAGAATTGATAACCGGGGCGTTACTGGCCATTAAAGAGGCCGGCATTCAAGTCACCCTGGTGGGTGACTCCGAACTGTTGCAGACCAGAATAGATACAATTCCAGGGAGTGGTGACCTGGTATCTTCCCTGGGGATAGCCCATGCATCCCAGGTCGTCGGGATGGATGAATATCCGGTAGATGCCATTCGCCGCAAGAAGGACGCCTCTATTATGGTCGCCTTCGAGATGGTCAAAAACGGCGATGCGGCCGGAGTTGTCAGTGCGGGAAATTCCGGAGCGACGCTGGCGGCCGCATTGCGAAAGCTTGGCCGGGTCAAAAACGTCCTGCGCCCTGGAATCGCCTCGATGTTTCCCACCTTGAAAAAACCGGTAACGATAATGGATATAGGCGCCAATGTCGATTGCCGACCTTCGCACCTTTTTCAGTTTGCTATAATGGCTTCGGCCTTCGCCGAGCTCTCCAGAATCGACCGGCCCCGTGTCGGTATACTGTCAATTGGAGAGGAAACCGGAAAAGGCAATACTCTGGTCAAGGAGACCTACGAATTGCTCCAGCACAGTTCTCTCAACTTTATAGGCAACGTTGAAGGCCGCGATGTGTATAAAGGTGATGTCGATGTTATTGTCTGCGACGGGTTTGTCGGCAATAATATCCTCAAGGTCAGCGAAGGGCTTGCCGATGCCATTATGCAGATGCTGCGTACGGAAATTTCCAAATCTCCGCTGGCCAAAATAGGATACTTGCTGGCGAAACCTGCTTTTACAAGGTTTAAAAAACGGGTAGACTATACGGAATATGGTGGCGCTCCGCTTCTTGGAATCAACGGAACCGGTATCATCTGCCATGGAAAATCAAATGCCCAGGCCATTAAAAATGCCATTCTCGAAGCGGTGAAAGTTTCGGAAAACAACATAAAGGACAAGATTTCTGAAGATCTTGCCCGCAATCAGCCGGCCGCGATGGAGAGCTAATGGGCAGTATTATTCTAGGCACCGGGGCGTCTCTTCCAAAGAAGATTCTTACCAACAAGGATCTGGAAACGATGGTCGATACCAACGATGAATGGATCCGAACCAGAACCGGCATCAAAGAAAGGCACATCAGCGGCAGCGGTGAATATACTTATGTACTGGCCGCCAGGGCCGCTGAGCAAGCTCTAGCGATGGCCGGGATGAGCGCTGCAGAGATTGACCTGATCATTGTTGCCACCATCAGCTCCCATATGCTCATGCCTTCTACTGCCTGTTTCGTGCAGCACGAGATAGGGGCAACGAATTGTTTTGCCTACGATGTTAACGCCGCCTGTTCCGGTTTTCTGTATGCCTTGGACATGGCGGATAAATATGTGCAAGCCGATCACCATAAAAAAATTCTGGTAATCGGTGCGGAAGCGCTTTCCAGTAGATTGAACTGGCAGGATCGCAATACCTGCATTCTCTTTGGAGATGGTGCCGGGGCCGCGGTGGTGGGGCACACCAGCGACGAGCAACGCGGTATCATCGGAGTCGACCTGTTTTCCGACGGCAAACTCTGGGAGCTTTTGCATATGCACACGGCGGCAAGCTGTAATGCAGACATCAGCGTTCCCGGATGGTCTGGAGCACACATCGTCATGGAGGGGAGAGAGGTCTTCAAACATGCCGTCAAGGCCATGGCGGAGGCGGTACGCGGACTTTTACACAAAACCGGCTACGAAATCGGTGCGGTGGACCTCGTCATTCCCCACCAGGCCAACGTTAGGATTCTGAACAAGTTGGTCGAAAGACTCGAACTTTCATCCAACCAGGTACTTATTAATGCTCCGCAATACGGAAATACTTCAGCCGCGTCGATACCCATTGCCCTTGACGAAGCCGGAAAGAACGGCAGGATCAAAAGGGGGGATGTGGTTCTTTTCTGTGCATTCGGCGGTGGATTCACTTGGGGTGCATCCCTGATAAAGTGGTAGAGAGGAGAGAACAATGGATTATTTTTTATCCGAAGAACAGCAGATGATTGTTGATATTGCCAAGCAGATCACTGATGAGAGAATAATGCCACACCGGGCCGAGCTGGATGAAAAACACCAGTTTCCTCGGGATATACTGAACGAAATGGCCCAGGCCGATCTTTTCGGTGTTCCCATTCCGGAGGAGTATGGCGGTTTCGGCGGCGGTTGTTTTGATATAGTTCTGGCACTCGAGCAACTCGGACGTGGCTGTATCGGGGTGGGCACTGCTTTTGCCGCCAGTTCCCTGGGTATTTATCCGCTGCTGTTTGCCGGTTCCAAGGAGCAGAAAGAAAAGTATCTCCCCCCGGTTGCGGCAGGAGAGGCATTTGCGGCATTTGGCCTTACCGAGGCAAACGCCGGTTCCGATGCCTCCGGTATCAAAACTACCGCTGTACTTGACGGTGATGAGTGGGTGCTGAACGGCACCAAGCAATGGATTACCAACGGCGGCGAAGCCCAGATATATACGGTGGTTGCCATCACCGATCGCAGCAAGGGAGCCCGCGGTGCCTCCATGTTTATCGTGGAGGAGGGCGATCCGGGATTCAGCTGTGGTCCCAAGGAAAACAAGATGGGAATACGGGCCTCCTCAACCACTGAGTTGATTTTCAAGGACTGCAGAATTCCCAAGGATCGTATAATCGGCCGCAAAGGCACGGGTTTTATCACCGTGATGAAAACCCTCGACGCCTCCAGGCCGGGCATTGCAGCCCTTGCTGTCGGCCTCGGGCAGGGCGCATTAGATGAGGCGGTCATCTACGCCAAACAACGCGTGCAGTTCGATAAGCCCATTATCGCTTTCCAGGCGATACAGCATATGCTGGCCGATATGGCCATGAATATTGAAGCATCCAGAGCGCTCGTCTACAGCGTGGCAAAGCACATCGACGCCCACCCTAAAAATATTTCCAAGGAATCATCGATGAGCAAAGTGTTTGCTACCGATATGGCCATGAAGGTGACCACCGATGCAGTCCAGGTTATGGGAGGCTATGGTTACATGTGCGAATATCCGGTTGAGAAAATGATGCGCGATGCCAAGATCCTCCAGATCTACGAAGGAACCAATCAGGTGCAGCGTAACGTTATCGGCCAGGAGCTCAATAGAGAATATACCCGCTGAACTGAACGACACAGAACAAACAGGTCAACAGGTAAACAGGTAAACAGGTTACCCATGAAAATTGTTGTATGTGTAAAGCAGGTTCCCGACGCCAAGGATGTCCGTCTGGATCCCGAGACAAATACATTGACGCGTGAAGGGGTGGACTCCATCCTCAACCCCTATGATCAGTATGCCCTGGAAGAGGCTGTACGTCTCAAGGAACAGTTGGGCGGCGAGGTAACCGTGATAACCATGGGACCGCCGCAGGCCCAGGATGTGCTTCGCCTTGCCATTTCCTGCGGTGCCGACAACGGCGTACTGGTTTCTGACCGGGCTTTTGCCGGTGCGGATACCTGGGCCACCGCCTATACCCTGGCAAAAGCCATTACAAAATCAGGACAGTTCGATCTTCTGCTGTGCGGCAAGCAGGCCATCGATGGCGATACAGCCCAGGTCGGTCCCGGTCTGGCCATGCGGATGGATATTCCCTACGTCACCTGTGTGCAGAAGGTACGTTCTGCGGATACCTGCGGAATGGTCGTTGAACGTATGATGGATGATGGCCACGATGTTGTCGAGATCAAATATCCTGCACTGCTGACGGTCGTCAAGGACATCAACGAACCGCGGGTGCCGTCGTTAAAGGGCAAAATGAAGGCCAAAAAGGCGGCGATCACGACCTTATCCGCCGAGGATATAGGTGCCGAGTCCGGTTCCATCGGGCTTGCCGGATCACCCACCCAGGTTGTCAAGGTCTTTCCGCCCGAGCCACGGGGGGAAGGCGCTGTTTTCAGCGGCACCATTGATGAGCAGCTTGATCAACTTGTCGACAAGCTCAAACCGTACCTCTAAAAAGAGTGCAAGAGACCGCAGATGTTAAAGATAGATAAAGAGGTATGTATTGGGTGCGGCATATGTGAAGAGCAGTGTGCCTTTGGTGCCATAGAAGTTATCGATGGTGTGGCGGTGGTCGGCGAAAATTGCACACTGTGCGGTGCATGTGTCGAGGCCTGCGAACCCGGAGCTTTGACCATTGATCTCGAGGGAGCCACTGTCAAGACTGATCTTGACAGTTTTTCGGGCGTCTGGGTGTTCTGCGAATATCGCAAAAATATTCTTGCTCCGGTATCTCTGGAGCTTCTTGGCATCGGCAGGTCGCTTGCCGACAGTCGAGGAGTTGGGCTCAGTGCCGTGATTCTCGGCAGCGAAGTTGGAGAAACCGCTCAACAGCTTATAGGCTATGGCGCCGATGTCGTCTATAAGGTCGATAATGCCGGGCTTGAACCGTTTACCGAAGACAGATACACCAAGATTATGACCCGGTTGATCAAAAAGCATCGGCCGGAAATTGTTTTGGCAGGGGCGACCGCCATCGGCAGATCCTTTATTCCTGGTGTTGCGACCGCCCTTGATGCCGGATTGACGGCCGATTGCACCGGCCTTGAAATACGTCAAGAGGATGGAGCGCTGTTACAGACGCGTCCCGCCTTCGGCGGCAATATCATGGCCACCATTGAATGTCCGCGTTCCCGGCCGCAGATGGCCACCGTGCGTCCCAAGGTGATGAAAGGCAGAGACTTTGATGCATCGCGCAGCGGTGACGTTGTCGATATTGAGCCTACTCCCGAAGAGCTGCACAGCAGAGTCACCGTTGTGGAGTCCGTGACCGCCCGGCAGGACAACGTCAACATTCAGGAATCCGATATCCTCATTTCCGGCGGACGCGGTCTGGAGAGCGAAAAAGGCTTTGAGCTGATACGACGGCTTGCTGCAACGCTGGGTGCCGATGTTGCGGCTTCTCGCGCAGTGGTTGATGCCGGCTGGATTCCCTATCCTCATCAGGTAGGACAGACGGGCAAAACGGTTGCTCCCAGGCTCTATGTGGCCTGCGGCATATCAGGTGCGGTACAGCATGTTGCCGGCATGCAGTCGGCGGAGGCGATTGTTGCCATTAATAGAGATAAAGATGCACCGATTTTTGATGTTGCCGATTTTGGCATTGTCGGGGATCTTACCGAAATCATTCCCAAGCTCATCACTAAAATAGAGGAGCGACGAAAGGCATGAATCTTCAAGGAAAAGTGGCGCTGGTCACCGGGGGCAGCAGAGGTATAGGGCGGGCGGTCTGTCTTCGTCTGGCCGCTATGGGAGCGCAGGTATATATCAACTATGTCAGCCGGCCGGAAGCAGCGCAGCAGACCAAAGAAATGATTGAGGACGCTGGTGGATCAGCGCGGATCATCGGTTTTGACATTGGTGACGGCGAGCAGGTGGTGGCGAGCCTGAAAACCATACTCGCGGATGCCGGATCACTCGATATTCTTGTCAATAATGCCGGCATCACACGTGACGGCCTCATCGCCAGGATGAAGGAGGAGGATTGGGACGCCGTCCTGAGCACCAACCTCAAGGGCGCCTTTCTCTGTGCCAAGGCGGCATCCAAGGCGATGATGAAAAAACGCTGGGGCCGGATCATTAACATCACTTCGGTCATCGGTTTTTCGGGCAATGGCGGCCAGGCCAACTATGCCGCAGCCAAAGCCGGCCTTGTCGGACTTGCCAAGTCCCTGGCACGGGAATACGCGTCGCGTGCAATAACCGTCAACTGTGTCGCTCCCGGCTATATTGCAACGGATATGACTGAGACCATGGACGAGGCGGCACAGCAGAAGATCCAAAGTGAAATTCCGCTGGGAGATTTGGGGACGCCCGAAGATGTCGCCGCGGCTGTAGGGTTTCTTGCTGGTGATGATGCCCGCTATATTACCGGTCAGACAATCCATGTCAACGGCGGCATGTACATGTAGGATAACAATGGTGTACCCTGGGAGCAAGCCGAAGACTTCCGGCAGGTATTTTTGCTTGTGATCGTTTTACGTTTTAAAAACTGTATTACCCTGGTTGTATTACCCGGGTTGTATTGCACTGCTGCCGACATTGCCCTATTGTGGGAGGGTGCCGTTACGGATCGGCGCTGTATTCGATACTGCGGGGGTGAGCTGTGCAGCGAGGCAGTTGTATCATGAGGCAGTTGTATCATAACGTGCCGGTGTTAAGAGGCCGTCGCGATACAGGCATTGTCGAACGGCCTCCCAGGGTATATACTATGCCGGTAGATAGAGGTATACACCGCCGATACGGCGGATGAAGCAGAAGTCTTAGCGCAAAAGGGGGCGTTGCATCATAGTATGGGTATTGTGCGCGCCGATTTATTTCAAACGTTGACAAAGTCGTCAAAAGTAAATCTTATGATGGTTGTACGAGAACAGTTTTTCGAATGTCTGCCGTTTTTGTAGTATTTCACTGCAGTTTGAACTACTATGGAATTTTTACGCAGCCAGGGAAAAAGCAGTTTTTGCGATATCATCAACAGTTAGGAGAATGAACAATGGCTATAGATAAAGAAATGGTCGATATTATTGTAGAACAGTTAAGTGTGGAAAAAGAAAAAGTCGTGCCCAACGCCTCGTTTGTTGACGATCTTGGTGCTGACTCGCTTGATCTCGTTGAGCTTATCATGGCAATGGAAGAAGGCTTTGACATAGAAATTCCCGACGAAGAAGCAGAAAAGATAGCCACTGTGCAGGATGCCATAGATTATGTCAATAATCTGAAATAATCGCACTGCAGTGTTTTGTCCGGAGATATGGATCCGCCATTTCATATCTCCTGTGTTTTCAAAAAGGAGTAGTGATTGTGAGTCGCAGAGTTGTGGTCACCGGTGTTGGATTGGTTACACCCCAGGGTATAGGAGTCGAAAAATCCTGGAAAAATATTTGCGATGGGGTCACCGGTATAAAAGAGATTACACGGTTTGACACCAGTGATTCGCCCGTCAAGATCGCCGGTGAGATCCAGGACTTTGATGTTGAGCAGTTTATTGATAAAAAGACAGCCAAACATATAGATCTTTTTGCTCAATATGGCCTGGCCGCATCCATTGAAGCGATGGAGGACAGCGGGTACCGGGTGACGGAGGATAACTGCGGCAGGGTTGGTGTTATCACCGGATGCGGTATGGGCGGACTTCCCACCATCGAGAGATATCACCGGGTACTCTTTGAGCGTGGAATGAAAAAGGTGACGCCATTTTTCATTCCCATGGTTATTCCAAACATGGCTTCGGGGCATATCTCCATGCATTTTAACACCCGTGGACCGAATCTGGCCCTGACAACGGCCTGTGCCGCAGGAACGCATGCCGTTGGAGAAGCCTATCGTCACATTCAGCATGGAGCCTGTGACATGGTTATTTCCGGCGGTTGCGAAGCGGTTATATGTTCCATGGGAATAGCGGGGTTCAGCTCCATGAAAGCGCTTTCAACGCGCAATGACCAGCCGGAGCTGGCATCACGCCCTTTTGACAAGGATCGCAATGGTTTCATCATGTCCGAAGGTTCAGGCATGCTGATTCTGGAAGAACTGGAATCGGCCCGGGCGCGTGGCGCCAAGATCTATGCCGAAGTGATCGGCTATGGTTTGAGCAGTGATGCATATCATATCGCCGCCCCCCCTGAGGACGGTGCCGGAGCGGTCAAGTGTATGCAGATGGCGCTCGATGATTCCGGCCTGGCGCTTGATGAGATTGATTATGTCAATGCCCACGGCACTTCGACTCCACTAAACGATCGTTGTGAAACGGTGGCCTTAAAGACGGTCTTTGGGGAACATGCCCATAGCCTGGCCATCAGCTCTACCAAATCAATGACAGGGCATATGCTCGGCGCCGCCGGTGGTATTGAATCGGCATTTACTGCTCTGGCCATCCATGATCAGATCGCCCCTCCCACCATCAATCTGGTTGAGCCAAGTCCGGAGTGCGATCTTGATTATGTCGCCAACAGAGCACGACCCATGGATATTCGCAATGCCATGTCAAATTCATTTGGCTTTGGCGGCACCAATGGAGTCGTCATCATGCAGAGGTTTCATCAATAGGTGTGGGGTGCATCCAGTGCCACGGGGGAGAGTATGATAATAGCTGTTGGAGCGGATCATGGCGGGTATCAGCGTAAAGAAAAGCTCATACGTTTTATTCAAGGGCTTGGCTATGATATCGTTGATGTGGGATGCGATTCGACCGAATCCGTCAACTATCCAGACTTTGCCGAAGCCGTGTGTGAGAAGCTCATCGATGGAGAAGCTGCACTGGGCATCCTTGTGTGCGGTACTGGCATTGGCATGTCCATTGCCGCCAACAGATATCGAAAGATTCGCGCAGCCAACTGTCATAATGAATACACCGCTCGCATGAGCAGGGCGCATAACGATGCCAATGTGCTCTGTCTCGGCGCCAGGGATCTTGGACAGGGTGTTAGCGAAGGCATTGTGGAAACATGGTTGACCACGAAATTTGCCGGAGGACGACATCAACAGCGTATTCGTCAGTTCAGCGATTGACGCATGGACATGGACAGTGTGTTGTGTGTGAAGGCTGGAATTTCCGGGAGGAGATACCAGCTTTTTCTTTACCGGATCCGCACAGAGGCGAAAGTCATAGAGAAGGCGTCGCAATTCATTACAACCGGGAGGGCCATTTTTTCCAATGAAGCCATTACGTCACATTGATCCTGAGATTTACAGCGCCATTCAGTTGGAATATGATCGCCAGGATAACCAGATAGAACTCATAGCCTCCGAAAATATAGCTTCCAATGCCGTGATGGAAGCCCAGGGGTCTGTTTTTACAAATAAATATGCCGAAGGATACCCGGCAAAGCGCTATTACGGAGGCTGCGAGCATGCCGATGTGGTCGAAAACCTTGCCATAGAGCGTGCCAAGAAGATTTTTGCTGCCGAGTATGCCAATGTACAGGCCCATTCAGGCTCTCAAGCCAACATGGCGGTGTATTTCGCCACCCTCCAGCCAGGCGATACCGTGCTGGGGATGGATCTTGCCCATGGCGGCCATCTCACCCATGGCAGCAATGTCAGTTTTTCCGGTAAACTGTTTTCGTTTTTTTCCTACGGTGTACGCCGCGACAATGAGCAGATTGATATGGAAGAGGTTGCCGAAGTGGCCCGTCGACATTCTCCCAAAATGATTATTGCCGGGGCAAGCGCTTACCCTCGATATATTGATTTTTCCGCATTTCGAGAAATTGCCGATGAAGTTGGTGCTCTCTTTATGGTGGATATGGCCCATATTGCAGGCCTGGTAGCCGCGGGGGTCCATCCATCGCCGGTACAATATGCCGACTTTGTTACCTCAACGACCCACAAAACCCTGCGCGGGCCGCGTGGTGGCCTTATCCTTGCAAAAGAGCAATGGGGCAAAAAGCTCGACAGCAATATTTTTCCAGGGATTCAGGGTGGGCCGCTGATGAACACCATTGCCGCCAAAGCGGTGAGCTTTCAGGAGGCAATGTTGCCGACCTTTCGGCAGGATCAGCAGAACGTCGTCGATAATGCCCAGGCACTGGCCATGAACCTTGCCGGGCGCGGCTACCGGCTTGTTTCCGGTGGTACGGATAATCATCTCATCCTCATCGACCTGACCAGCAAGGAAATCAGCGGGAAGGAAACCGAAGAGATTCTGGGACGGGCCGGCATTACCGTCAACAAAAATGCCATTCCCTTTGACACTGCGTCGCGTTTTGTGACAAGTGGAATACGGCTGGGAACTCCGCTTGTAACAACACGAGGAATGGGGACCGAAGAAATGGAACATATCGCCGAATGCATGGACAGAGTCATCTCATCCCGGGACGATGGCACGATAGCGGCTGTGCGACAGGAAATACAGCAGTTATGCAGCCGCTTCCCTCTTCAGTCCATTGTCACCAGGCTGACAACATAATGGAGGCTGTATGAAATGCCCTTACTGCGGTGACCTTGAAAACAAGGTTACCGATTCACGGCTGAACAAGGACAGTACCATTACCAGGAGGAGACGCTCGTGTCTGTCATGCAACCAGCGTTTCACCACCTATGAACGACTGGAGGTGATGATGCCCATGCTGGTCAAAAAAGATGGCCGGCGTGAAGGCTGGGACAGGCAGAAAATGGTTCTTGGCCTTGAAAAGGCCTGCGAAAAACGCCCCGTCAGCGTTGACAGGATCGATGATTTTGTTGACAATATTGAACGTAAACTGCAGGACATTGGCGCCAAAGAGGTGCTCTCCAAGGTTATTGGCGAGTGGGTGATGGAAGATTTGCCGAATCTGGATGAAGTGGCCTATGTTCGCTTTGCTTCGGTGTATCGCCAGTTCAAGGATGTTAATGAGTTCATGTCGGAACTCAAAACACTCCTCGATGCCAGAGATGATTCCAGTCCGCTTGATAATGGTTCCAATGGCAACCTTGAAAAGTGATACAAACTATATGCGCATGGCCCTTGACGAGGCCCGAAAGGCATGGGGGAGAACATCTCCCAATCCCTGCGTCGGAGCGGTAATTGTCAAAGGTGATGCTGTTGTTGCCACGGGATATCATGAGCGCGCCGGTACCCCCCACGCCGAGATACATGCTCTGCGCGGGGCCGGCGAAAAGGCCCGCGGGGCCACCATGTATGTCACCCTGGAACCCTGTAATCATTCCGGCAGAACCGGCCCCTGCAGCCATGCGGTGGTTGCAGGGGGCATCAGCCGTGTGGTCATAGGCATGCTGGATCCCAATCCACTGGTTGCAGGCGGTGGAGAAAGGTATCTGCTGGACCACGAGGTCGAGGTCACAAGCGGAGTACTGGAAGATGAGTGCCGGGCCATCAATCCTGCCTTCATACGGTATATAACATCGGGTC
>JBHEOR010000299.1:513-1170 GCA_046260685.1 Desulfopila sp. | reverse complement strand
GCACAAGACCAAGATGGCCATATCATAGTTAAGTGCCTGTTTGAAAACGACAAATAAATTCTTGACAGAGAACGGAAAGGCCTGTTAATGAATGGTAATTCATAATACTTTTTTTGTTTAGGTGTGAGCTGTTAGCGGCCGCATGGTATAGAAAAAAGCAGCGAGAGGAAAATAATGTCAACGGAATTGATTTTTTCGGCAGTGGCACTTATAGGCATTGCTGCTCTTATTCCCTGTTTTATGATAGCGACTACGATCCTTGGTCCGCGATCCAAGGGAAAGATGAAAAATGAAGCCTATGAAAGCGGTGTAGGCCCAGTCATCGGGTCAGTTGACCAAAAATTCAGCGTCAAATTCTATCTCCTCGCAATTCTCTTCCTGATATTCGACATTGAGGCAGTATTCATGTATCCATGGGCTGTCAGCGTCCGTGAACTTGGCTGGTTCGGATTTACAGAAATGGTGGTCTTCATGCTGCTGCTTCTCACTGGACTCATCTACATTCTTAAGAAAGGGGTGCTCAATTGGCGTTAGGATTAGAATCAAGTCTAGGCGACACAGTTATTACCACCAAACTTGACGAGGTCATCAATTGGGGTCGGCAATATTCACTGTGGCCATTTGTATATGGAACCGCTTGTTGCGCTATCGAGTTCA
>JBHEOR010000299.1:0-502 GCA_046260685.1 Desulfopila sp. | reverse complement strand
CCAGGCGGATCTTCTCTTAGTCTGCGGCACTATCAGTTATAAACAGGCTCCTATCCTGAAGCGTATCTACGAGCAGATGCCTGACCCCAAATGGGTTGTCTCTATGGGTGCCTGTGCGAGTTCCGGAGGAATTTATGATAACTACTGCACCGTCCAGGGTATTCACACCATAATCCCTGTTGATATTTTTATCTCGGGATGCCCTCCCAGACCGGAAGCTGTTTTGGACGCCCTGATTAAAATTCAGGACCAGATTAAAGGCGAAACTGTTCTAAAAGACCGCCATAAAGACTTCAAAGGGATTCTCGACTGATATGAATACGACGGCTTTAGAAAAAATCCAAGCCGCGTTTCCGGAAGCGACCTGCAAAGTTGTTCTGGATTCAGTGGTTGTTGATGTTCAACCGGAAAACCTGGAGAGCACTCTTTCCCGGCTTAAAAACGAGCCGAGCTTTAACTGCGGGATGATGCTTGATGTTACGGCTATTGATTACCTCGATTT
>JBHEOR010000298.1:0-1170 GCA_046260685.1 Desulfopila sp. | reverse complement strand
GCCAGGGCTCGAGTGCCTGGCGCAGCTCGATATCCATGCCCTGATAATTCATCCTGCCATAGATGGGGAATCGGAATTCAAAGTGCGGATGAAAAAAATCCATGGAAACCGGATAACCGGCCAGATTCAGGATGTCGAGGACATCGGCAAAATCATCACGGATCAACTGGGGGAGCATAAAGCGATCGTGCAATCGTGTCCCCCACCTGACCAACTCCTGTCGATACGGTGTTGTCCAGAACCAGCCGACAAAAGTACGCAGCAGGAGTTGCTGGGCAAGGCTCATCCGGGCATGGGGAGGCATTTCAAAGGCCCGGAACTCGAGCAATCCCAGTCGTCCCGCCGAACTGTCCGGGGAATAAAGCTTGTCGATACAAAATTCCGCACGATGAGTGTTACCTGAAACGTCAACCAGTAAGTGACGATAGAGGCGATCAACGAGCCAGGGGGGACAGGGCTGGCCCGGACCTGTTTGTCGGTCCTGTTCGGCAAAGGCTATTTCGAGCTCGTAGAGGCTGTCGTGCCGTGCCTCATCAATGCGCGGCTGCTGGCTGGTGGGTCCAATAAAGAGACCGGAAAAGAGAAAGGACAGCGACGGATGATTGTTCCAGAAGGTGACAAAGCTGCGCAGCAGATCAGGTCTCCGCAAAAATGGACTGTCCGCGGGCGTCTCCCCACCAATGACGATATGGTTGCCGCCTCCGGTACCTGTGTGCCGGCCATCGACCATGAATTTCTCGGTGCCGAGGCGGGTCTCCCGGGCCAGTTCATAGAGTCTCGTGGTGCAGTCGACCATCTCTCTCCAGCTGAGCATCGGCTGGATATTCACCTCAATGACGCCGGGATCCGGGGTTACTTTCAGGCTTTGTAGACGATAATCGGCGGGTGGCGCATAGCCTTCGATGACAACAGGCAGCCGGGTCTTTTGCGCGCTCAGTTCGATACAGTTGAGCAGCTCGAGATACCCTTCAAGGGATGTAATCGGCGGCATAAAGACGTAGAGTCGTCCGTCCCGAGGCTGGACGCACAGCGCCGTACGCACCAGCCAGGCAGCGGATTCCCCCACCACCGGCTGCGGCTCGTCAAAGGGTTCGGGCTGGGATTGGATCGACTCGCTCTGCATTTGTTCAGGGGTTCCCTGGAGAAATTCCTGCCCGGAATGGTCGTCGG
>JBHEOR010000297.1:779-1197 GCA_046260685.1 Desulfopila sp. | reverse complement strand
ATTCAATCCAGAGGGACGCAGCGAATATGTCTTTGGATATGCAGCAGGAACCGATACAGCCCGCGTTAACCAACTGCTTAACCGTGATGACGTTCAGAATATGCTGCCAAGGAATGCAGAACTCATGTGGGGCGCACAGCCGTTTGCTACCCAGGAAGGGTTCGAGCTTTTTGAACTGATTCCTGTACGAACACAGGTCGAAATGACCGGTGATGTAATTTCAGAAGCAAGTGTACAGTTCGACCCCAATACAAACGTACCGGAAGTCTCTATGACAATGGACTCTGATGGAGCCCGGCGATGGGCACGCATTACAGGTGCCAACATCGGACGGCCGGTAGCAATCGTTCTGGACGGCTACGTCTATTCCTATCCCAACGTAATTACAAAAATTAATAACGGACGCTCATCCATTACA
>JBHEOR010000297.1:0-665 GCA_046260685.1 Desulfopila sp. | reverse complement strand
TTAATCGCCGTAGCCATATTCATGATCGCCTACTATCACGCCGGCGGTGGAATTGCAGATCTGGCGCTGATACTCAACGTGATATTCATACTGGGAATTCTGGCTGCTTTTAACGCCACGCTCACGCTTCCGGGTATCGCCGGTATTGTTTTAACCATTGGTATGGCAGTAGATGCAAACGTGCTCATTTTCGACAGGATCCGTGAAGAACTCAGGGCTGGTAAAACGCTCCGGGCAGCTATCGATAACGGGTACTCAAACGCGATGAGCGCTATTGTGGATGCAAACGTAACTACATTCTTTGTAGCTGTGATTCTATTCAGCTTTGGCGTTGGTCCATTGTGATCACACGCGTTGTTGTAGACTATCTCACGCGAGATAAAACATCCACCGTTAGCTTTGGATAAGCTGAAGAACCCATCAAAAATTTTCAACACTTTTAATACAGGTAATTACTATGAAATGGTTTGAATCACCAACATTTGACTTTATAAAGGGCCAGAAAATCATGTATGTGGTTTCCGGCATCCTGTTTGTAGGCTCCATCATCGCAGTATTGACAATGGGACTGAATTACGGTATTGACTTCAGAGGCGGAAAAGAGTTCGTTTTCGACTTTGAAAATAATGTGGAAGTAACTGAAATCCGTTCAGCGCTTACCGAGC
>JBHEOR010000296.1:0-1197 GCA_046260685.1 Desulfopila sp. | reverse complement strand
AAAAAGCGGCAAGTTTGAAGCAAGTATAAGAGCTGCACTTGAGGGAATGGATTGTGAGCTTCCGGTGGTGAAAGAGGATGTCGATTTTTATGATATCGAAAATATGGCCAAGGAGCTGAAGGTCGACTTGGTCATCGGCCACTCAAAGGGATACACATTTGCCAGAAAAGAAAATCTGCCCCTGATTCGAATCGGCTTCCCCATCCATGACCGTGTCGGCGGACAACGGATTTTACATCTCGGCTACCACGGAGCACAGGCGCTGTTTGATCTCATAACCAATACTGTCATCGACAAGAAGCAAAACGACTCCCCGGTCGGCTACAGCTATATGTGATTTTGTCCTAAAACTCATTCCATTCATTGTGTGACAAACTCGTAAAAAGATAAAATCTCGGATGGATAAGTAAAAAACTTCATATGCGAGGCGCTCAAAATTTCTATTATTTCTGCGTACTAGAGTACGTCGTAATGATAGAAATTTTGTGGCAACGAAGTAGATGAAGAGTTTTTACGACGCCATCTTGTGTAACGGTCTTCAATCTATTTACTGCAAGGACTTATTATGAAAGATTCAGGAAAAAAAGATTTCCGAAGCCATCCCTGTTTTAATGCCGACGCTAAAGGTAAATTCGGCAGAGTGCATCTGCCGGTTGCTCCAAAATGCAATATTAAATGCAATTTCTGCGATCGGAAATATGACTGCGTCAACGAGTCAAGGCCTGGAGTTACCAGCACAATACTTTCTCCCGAGCAGGCCGGTGTATATATGCAGCGGGTACTTGAAAAAGAACCGAGAATAAGCGTTGCCGGGATAGCCGGTCCCGGCGACCCTTTTGCCAATGGACCGGAAACCATCGCGACCATGCGCACCATCAGGAAGAATCATCCGCAGACTCTGCTTTGTGTCTCCTCCAATGGTATGGCTATCGGTCCCTATATTGAGGCATTAGCAGAAATCGAAGTCTCGCATGTGACTATTACCGTCTGTGCAGTTGACCCGGAGATCGGGCAGAAAATTTACTCCTGGGTAAAAGACGGTAATGTTGTCTACCGTGGTCTGCAGGCGGCTGAACTCCTGCTTTCCCGACAACTTGCCGCGATCAGGAAACTTAAAGCACATGACATCACGATAAAAGTCAACTGTATCGTCATTCCCGGCATTAACGACCATCACGTTGAAGATGTAGCCAGAAC
>JBHEOR010000295.1:0-1202 GCA_046260685.1 Desulfopila sp. | reverse complement strand
TAAAGCATAGCGCGCATTATTGATGATATTGATAAAACATTGCTGAATCTGCTGCAGGTTGGCATTGATATCCGGAAGGTCGTCGGCAAGGTCTATCTGCAGGTCGATGCCCTCCTTGCGGATTTGCGCCTGGGTGAGAATAATCGATTCCTGCATAATGTCCGGAATGCTGGTAGGTGTTTTTTCATCCCGCCCGTCACGGGCATAGGAGAGCAGCGTCTTGACGATACAGCCGACACGATCCCCTTCCTTGACAATCCGCTCACCGATATCTTTTTCCACACTCCCGGCAAGGCACTCATTTATCAGTATCTGGCCATAGTTGATAATGCCGGTGATGGGATTGTTGATTTCATGAGCCACGCCGGAGGCCAACTCGCCGAGAGACGCCATATGCCCCGCCTGCATCGCTTCCGCCTGCAGGGCCATCTTCTCGGTAATATCGCTGATCATAAGGAGCACCCTCGTTACCGTTCTGGCTTCTGTGACGGGAAAAGCCCGCAGGTCAAGCACCGCCCCCCGGTGGGTTACGACGGCAACTTCCCTCTGCCCCGATGCTAAACGCATGGCCGTTTCACTGTTTGTCCACAACACTTTCATCTCGGGAGAAAACAGGATCAGGGAATCGGTAATGGCATGTAACAGCGCATAGAATTCCTGAGAGAGTTTTCTGAATTTTCTTTCACCGGCAAAGAGCTCGGCGGTGCGCTCCTCAACCCTTCTTTCCAGTTCTTCATGAATCCTGACCAGTTCCTTTTCTATATTCCGTCTGCCGGAAATATCGGTTACCGAGGTCCTGCACAACTCGGCGCCATCGCCACTTCCCACGGCGATGCTGACGAGTTCTATGTATAACATCGGCCCCTTTGGTTTTTTAAGACGAAGCTCACAGGTCTGCCGTTCATGGGTGGCAAAAACCCCATCGAGGTGGGATTGAAATATGGTGCGATCCTCTCCTGCAACGTAACCTCTAAGGGGCGTATTAATCAAGCCGGCTCTTTCCAGACCACTCTGCTCGGAAAAGGTCAGGTTAGTTTCCCGGATGAGGCCATTTCTGCCGAGGGTAATGTAGCCGACAGGCGCAAAATCATAGAGGTCGGCATATTTTTCCAAAGATTCATGGAGCATTTCCTGAGTATTAAAGAGCTGTTCGTTCTGCATCTCGAGTTCGATCTGATGCACCCGGAGGTCGTGGACTAAAG
>JBHEOR010000294.1:0-1235 GCA_046260685.1 Desulfopila sp. | reverse complement strand
ACATCAGGATTCGTGATACCATTATCCTCGATCAAATCCTCAAGATTGACATGAAATTCCCTCACTGCAAGTCCCCAGAGAGTATCACCCGGCTGAACGGTATATTCGACAGTGTCACCTTTGGGCTTAATCGACTGTTCGGGAGGATTATTTTGACGGGTAGCTTGACTCAGCATATCGGAAAAGCTTTCCTTGCTCCCATTGTCCACCGCAATGTTTGCTCCCTCCCGCACGAACCAGTTGCCGTTGACTTTTGACCTGCCGATGGCATTGGGATTCTGGCTGCGTAAGGTCTGCCAGTCCGTCTGTAGTCGCTGGGTCACCTGGGCAATGGTGTCCCCTTTTTGTACTGTATATTGATTCATCTGAGAAATTTCATTTTTTGTTTATCAACATACCAATCTCAGGTAATGAGATTGACACTATCGACCAAAGCCGATTATTCGCCGATTTTGAAAGCATCCTGTCTGGATATACCGAAAGTACGATCTCTCTATTTTCATATCGACCAATTTGAAAAAATCTTAATTGATGGCGTGGTAAAAAGTTCCGGGCACCGTCATTCAGGGCTTAACCTCACTTCCGCATTCAAACACACTTCAGTCATTCCGGGCTTGATCCGGAATCTACTGCTTGCACCAACTATGGATTCCGGATCAAGCCCGGAATGACGGTGGTGGTTAAATCCGAAGGATGCAGCGTATCGGGGATGGGTAACCATGCTGCGCATGGGTACCAGGAATAAAACGTTTCATCTGCTACACGGCCTTGCATAAGAAAGTCTTTCCATCTCATAATTAAGTAGAGGGCTAACCTATTGCTGAGCAATTCCAAAATAATATTACCTAATGTCTGCACACCCTTCTCACTCTTTTCTGTCCATGGGCTACCAAAATTGAGTCGGATGCAGTGGCGAAAATTCTTCGTGGCAGAGCAGAGTGAACCGGGAACAATGCTGATATTTCTGTCTTTGGCCTTTTCAAACAACTCCATTCCATCAATACGATAATCCAACTCAATCCAAAGACACAGGCCACCCTTCGGAGCGGACACTCTGGTACTTTCCGGAAAATATTCCGCAATCGCCCGCAAGAAATTAGCCAATTGTTTTTTCAGTGCATTTCGCATTTTTCTCAAATGCCTTTCATAGGCACCGCAGGCAAGGAAACCTGCAACCGCGTCCTGCATCAACTGTTGACTTGCCACAGAGGAATTGAACTTCACCCTTTTGATCT
>JBHEOR010000293.1:928-1246 GCA_046260685.1 Desulfopila sp. | reverse complement strand
CGGTGTGTCCCGTGAAAAATGACTATGCTTCGATTTTTTTCCACATCGCACCGACCACAGCGGCGGTCGGGTTGCCGTTCCAGAGCAGCAACTGCAGTTCGTGAGCAGCCAACTGCTGGGTCTGGAGGTCGCCGGTAGCGGGCCACCAGCGAAACCGTCCTTGAGACAATCTCTTCTGACAAAGCCAGAAGCCCTGGCCGTCATATCCTAAAAGTTTCAGGGAAGTACCATTCTTGTTGCGGAAAACAAACAGCGTGCCGGTGAATGGGTCAGCCTGCAGCACACGCCGACAGATCCCGGCCAGGCCGTCAATGCCTT
>JBHEOR010000293.1:0-818 GCA_046260685.1 Desulfopila sp. | reverse complement strand
AGCATAAGCCGCATATGAGGTGTTATCTGCAGCATCTCCTTCAGCCCCAGAATGATTTGGCGAAAGCCTGAGGATCGAGATCGGCCTTGCCTTTGAAATGCATCGTCATCCTGTTGCCGTTCCGGTGCTCCATCTCGATAATAACTGCCACCCCATCATCCATACGCGGAATATTAATAGCGATAAAATCCTGCGCAACCGGCATGGCACTGCAGGCCAAGGATGATCCGCAGGATACCACTCTCTTTTTCAGCTCTGTGTGGTTTAGCCGTAATCCTTTTGAAATCTTATTCACGGAGTTATCCAGGCAGAGCATTACTGCTGCCGACCATAGTTCTTCAGGAATAGCAGATCTACGGTTCTGCCTCTTCTCTCGCCAGGCTGCAAACCTTGATTGAACTTCTGCCAGTGTTAAAGCCTTTGTTTGGGAAACTGTTACCGGTGTTGTCATCGATCATCCTCCTTGGTTGAGTAAAATGATCACAACTGTAACAGACCGGCGCTACCTCGTCATGGCAGGCTTACCGAAAGGACACAATACTTCTATTTATTTAAAAAGTCATGATGTAGCTAAAAAGTGGTTCCAAGACCAGATTACAATAAAACCAGAAGAACAGTTATTGTTAATGAAAAATCTCAATAAAGATACTGAGGGCAAAGCCTCACACCCTCTTGTCTTACCATATAATCAAAGATATCTGACCGTTAATGATGTAATTGAGATTTACAAGAATTTTAATACTGAACTGAAGACTTGGTTTAGGAAAAATCACATAAATATCGAATTAAATATAGTGACATAACGAATAAGGATAGAT
>JBHEOR010000292.1:938-1249 GCA_046260685.1 Desulfopila sp. | reverse complement strand
GTACTTTTAGTGACTTAAAAGAAACTGAATCATATCTCGAAGAATTTCAGAATTTACCAAAAAGTCAACAGGAAAAATCTCTATCTGACCAGCTAATTAGATCTTTTGAGTTATGGCAAGTTAATGTAAACGAATACATGAACCTTGTCAGTGAATTTGAAGAAAAAAACAGCGATGAAAGCTATCTCGCGTTAATTCGCTATTTCAATAAGGAACTGTTGGGTTCCCGGAATAAATTCAATGAGCAGCTAAATAACTTGGTTTCAATTAACAACAATCAAATAAGCAAGGATAAAAGCATCGCCCTTGCT
>JBHEOR010000292.1:254-825 GCA_046260685.1 Desulfopila sp. | reverse complement strand
GATGTCGGCCCAGGTGCAGCAGACCACTCAAAACGTTGTGCAGGTAGAAAAAGAGATGTCAGGAAATGCCAAACCGATGGTCGAAAGCGGGTTGAAGTCCATGGAAAAAATGATTAAAGCGATGGAAGAGATTAAAGATTCCTCGATGGAGACATCCAAAATCATCAAGACGATTGACGAGATTGCATTTCAAACCAATTTGCTGGCACTCAATGCTGCCGTGGAGGCTGCGCGGGCCGGAGAGGCAGGAAAAGGATTTGCGGTCGTGGCTGAAGAGGTCCGAAATCTTGCACAGCGAAGCGCAGAGGCTGCAAAAAATACATCCAATCTCATTGAAAATTCTCAATCGAGTACGGAAGAAGGGGCACTGCTTGCCAACGAAATGGCGGATAAACTGAAAAAAATTGCTGAAAGCGCAGGCAGCGTACACATCCTTGTTTCGGAAATTTCTGTTGCATCCAAAGAGCAGTCCACCGGAATAGAGCAGCTTACAACGGTAATGTCTGATATGGACAGGGTAGTGCAGAATAATGCCTCCGCATCAGAAGAGACCGCAAGTTCGGCTGAAGAG
>JBHEOR010000292.1:0-244 GCA_046260685.1 Desulfopila sp. | reverse complement strand
CATCGTAAATAAACTCGTTGCGATTGTAGGAGATCAAAGTGACAAAAGCAGCGAGAAGGCAGGAAATAGAGGTTCGGGACTATCCGGAAAGCCGGACTTTTCACGGGTAATGTTCAAAAACGGATCAAACGGAACCAATGGTGTCCGTCATTCATCCGGGAAGCAAGAGAGGGTACCGGTTCCGGCATACAACAACGGGAACGGATCAGGATATAACGGCACCAATGGAAAGCACGTCATACCG
>JBHEOR010000291.1:815-1254 GCA_046260685.1 Desulfopila sp. | reverse complement strand
ACTACACCGAGAACTACCCGGACCCGCAGACCGGCAAGACGCCGGAAACCCCCGAAGAGTTCACGCTTGCCGCGCTCAAGACGTTGACCCGCGGCGCGTGGGACAGCACGCACGAGAATTACGGCAAGTATGGCGAGGAGCTCGACGGCTGGGACGACTTCGTCGAGAAGGGGGTCTGGAACTCGCACCGCTACGACTACGAGGCGCGGATCGACAAGTTCGGGACCGAGACGAACAAGTTCGAGTTCTACAGCGAAACGCTCAAGACCGCGCTCGCGGGGCATGCCGAGAAACACGAGGTCAGCATCGACGATGTGATGGAGGCCACGAATTATCTTGCGCGCGGCGAGACCTGCTTTGTCCCGCATTACGAGCCCGCGCTTCGTCACGGCGATGCGGACGAGTATCCGTTCATCTTCTTCGAGCACCGGTCGCGTCT
>JBHEOR010000291.1:0-784 GCA_046260685.1 Desulfopila sp. | reverse complement strand
CCCCGTGGATGGCGCACGGCTCGGGCTCGCCAATGGCGATGTGGTCAAGATCACCTCGACCACCGGCTCGATGACCGTCGATCTCAAGCTCTGGGAGGGCGTGCGGCCCGGCACGGTCGCGAAATGCTTCGGCCAGGGACACTGGGCCTATGGGCGGATCGCGACCAGGGACTTCAAGAACCACAAGCCGCGCGGCGGCAACAACAACGACATCCACTTCCCTGAATTCGAACGGCTGAGCGGGTCGACGGCCCGTCACGGCGGCGCGTCGCGCGTGAAGATCGAAAAAGTCTGAGTGTGCAGGATCATAGGAGACGAATGAGATGACCAAACGCTATGCGATGGTAATCGACCTGCACCGGTGCGTGGGCTGTGCGGCCTGCGACATCGCCTGCAAGGCCGAAAACAACGTGCCGGTTGAGTTCAACTGGTCGAACCACATTGTCGAGACGCGGGGCACCTTCCCCGATACGCAGTTCAGCTACATCCCGACGCTGTGCAATCACTGCGACAATGCCCCCTGCGTGTCGAACTGTCCGACGACGGCGATGTACAAGAACGAGGAGGGGCTGACCCTCCACGACGTGGACAAGTGCATCGGCTGCCGGCTGTGCCAGCTTTCGTGCCCTTACGGCGTGATCTGGTACAACAAGCAGGCGCCGCATGACACCGATGTCGAGGCGATGCTGGACGGGGCGACCTTTACCGCATCGGAAATGGCCGAAAAGGCCGGCACCGACACGCCGGTTCCCTATTACAACCCGGCGCGCGCGCAGACCTATGA
>JBHEOR010000290.1:919-1258 GCA_046260685.1 Desulfopila sp. | reverse complement strand
TTCCACAGGTGTTGTGCTGATCGCGCTGACCTTCTCCCTCAACGGCGTTGCCATCTGGATCCGCTACCGGCTCCGCAAAGGACACAGGAACTGACCCATGAACACTGACAACATGACCGTCGAAAAGACCGACGCCGAGATCGAGAAAACGAGGCTCTTCGATGAGCGTGAGGCGGCCATGCCGCCCCCGATCAAGCCGTCGGCGGAACGTGATGAACTGCGGGCCCGACTGGAGGATTTCAGCTTTTACTATGCCGACGGATTTCAGGCGATCAAGAATGTCGACATGCCGATCCTCGATCGCAAGGTGACCGCGATCATCGGCCCTTCGGGCTGTGG
>JBHEOR010000290.1:494-754 GCA_046260685.1 Desulfopila sp. | reverse complement strand
TATCCCGGCAACACCTATGAGGGGCGTATCGTCCTTGAACCCGAAGGCGAGAATCTGATCGGCAAAGGAGCCGATCCGGTAATCGTTCGCCTGCGGGTCGGCATGGTGTTTCAAAAGCCCAACCCGTTTCCCAAATCGATCTATGAAAACGTGGCCGCCGGGCTTCGCGTGCGCGGGGTCAAGGATCGCAAGGTGATCGACGAAGCCGTGGAAAATGCGTTGAAGCGCGCCGCGGTCTGGGATGAGACCAAGGACAAGCT
>JBHEOR010000290.1:0-370 GCA_046260685.1 Desulfopila sp. | reverse complement strand
CCACAACACGCAGCAGGCGGCGCGGATCTCTCACCGGACGGCCTTCATGTATGTCGGGGAACTGATCGAGTTCGGTGAGACCAACCAGATCTTCACCAACCCAAAACACCCGAGAACCGAAAGCTACATAACCGGACGCTACGGATAAGATTCAACATGACTGAAAATTCACACACGCTGAGGTCTTTCGATGCCTCGCTTGATGGTCTCTTGCAGAATTTCAAGCGCATGGGGGCGCTGACATCGAAGAACTGCACGGTCGCGACAAAGGCGTATCTTGCGGCAGATGACGAACTCGCGCTCGAGGCCGTGTCGCGCGATCTCGATATCGACGCGGCGTTCGAACAGCTGCGCGCCGATTGCTTTGACG
>JBHEOR010000029.1:28007-28589 GCA_046260685.1 Desulfopila sp. | reverse complement strand
GGCTGTAGGTTCCACCCTTTTATGGGCCGTTTTCTGGCTTCTCAATGCCCGCGACGGCCTTGACCCCGTTTTCAAGCTTTTTTTAGGATTCTCATTCGGTCTGGCCTATACTCTGCTGCTCAGTCCTTTTTTCGGCGGCTTACAACTCCTGCCTCCTGCCGCCATCCTGCCGCTCATCTATATCGGGCTCTTTGAAATGGGCATTACATTCGTTCTCTGGTTGACCGCCCTGCAGATGAGCAGTTCCGCCGCTCGCATCGGTAATCTTGTATACATCTCGCCTTTTCTGTCGCTGTTGTTTCTCCACATGGTGGTTGGCGAAGATATACACGTCACAACCTTTATCGGCCTTGTATTAATAGTAAGCTCAATTATCTACCAGGAGACCAGAACAAAAAAAACCGGCCCCGCAGAGTTGCAAAGGGCCGGCTCTCATTGATGTGGTGCGAAAAGCAGGCGTTACACCATTTCCTGCTCCGTTCTTGCTATTATTTCTTCCTGATGTTCCTTATCCAGATCGACAAAGTAGTCGCTGTAGCCGGCAACCCGTACCAGAAGATTCCTGTAATCATCCGGCGCCTG